>JAPDQM010000017.1:0-48725 GCA_034505795.1 Candidatus Zhuqueibacterota bacterium | reverse complement strand
TTAATCGCAGGACGGATCTAAAAGCCGTTGAAACGGCTCGGGATGTATTTCGATCGTGCGGTAGCCACCATGATGAATCATGGTGTCGGTGAAAAATAATATGAACCGACCGCCCACGCCGGGTGGTGCTATAATTATCTAAAAGTAGCAACCCGTCATGGATGGGATTTAAAAGCCGTTGAAACGGCTCGGGATGTATTTCGATCGTGCGGTAGCCACCATGATGAATCATGGTGTCGGTGAAAAATGAAATGAACCAACAGCACAGTTCATTGGGCTGCTAAAGTCATCTCAAAATCACTCATAAAATTGTTTCTGCGGTTTTTATGCAATCACTCTGTGATCGATAATGGCTAAATCCCACGCCAGTGACAGCCGCCTGCATCATCTGGCTACCGAAAATTGTCACCGTCTAATCGTGCCGGGGAGAATGAATTCGTAGCGCTGGCGAAATATGCGGGTGCGAAGCCAACGATCGACCCGGCGAAAGGCGAGAAACAGCGTCCAGATGAGTTTGTCCTGGCGATAGTACTTGCTTACCTCCTCGGTAGTGAGTGGCGTCTCGGCCTCAGTTAGGTGCTGATTGATGAGTTCGATGGTAACGGGAATGAGGTCGGCGCGTCCCTCTTTGAAGAGGTTAGCGGCGAGGTCTAAAAAGACCAGGCGACGCTGATAATAGCGATTCATGACGTCATCCAGAAAGAACAGCCGCAAAATCCAGCGCAGAAAGCCCGGCGCGCTCTTTAGCAGCGGTTCGGGATCCATCTGCTCTACGCCCTGTTTTCGGTACAGCGGAGTGCTGGTGTCCACAAAAAATAGCTTCGATTCATAATCCACCCAATTGGAAAGCTGGCCATCCAATGAAAGCTCAATTTCGGGCGCTCGATGTTGATTAAAATTCCAGACCTTGTCGATTTCCTGCAGGACACGTGTGATCAAATGCTTGAATGCATCCAGATCGAGTCGATGCAACAGTCGATGCGCAAAACGTTCGGCGGGAAATTGTTGTTGCGCGATATACAGAGCGATGACTTTGCCGGAAGCATCGGTGATCATGGTTGCGTGATCGGGCAGATGGAGGCCGGCTTCGGTCAAGAGTCGACAATATTCATGGTACTGCTGTTCGTATCTCGTGGCCGCCGAGGCTTCTTTGAACAATGGCATGCGTTTATAAGCCATGGTATCGTCATCGCCAATCTGAAAGATGGTGGAAATTTCTCCGAAACCAAGGATTGTGGCCGGGATGGGGGAGCCGGCGAGGTCCTGGGGATCAAGCGCAGCTTCGAAGCGATGGATCAGATCATGATCAATGTTCATCGAATGAGCCTCCTCAAAAAATGGTTTCGATTTTGCGTTTAATTTTTATCAATGGTTTGAGCCGCCGCGCCGCAGCCAGTGCCCGATCGAGTTGCTGCAGCACCCATTCGACCTGGTCGAAAGTCATCACCAGGGGCGGCAAAAATTGGCAAACGGAAGTGTCGTTGTTGGCATAGATGAGCAGGAGGTCGTGATCATAGGCGGTCTTGGTGAGGACAGGGCCAGCGAGTTCGTCGCACAGTTTCAGGCCCATCATTAGACCCAATTGATGCAGCCTAATGAGAAAGCGAGGATGCCGCTGCCGCAGTTGTTCCACGCCGGCAGCGAAGGCAGCCGCCAATGCATTCACATGCTGGAGAAATTCGGGCTTGGATGAGATTTTGAGCACCTCTCGGGCGATAACACAGCCGATTTCGGAACCGCCAAAGGTGGAGATGTGAATGAAGGGATCGGCATGGAATACGGATTCCAGTGGTTTTCGCAGGATTGTGGCGGTGATGGGATACAGTCCACCGGAGAGCCCTTTGCCAAGCACCACCATGTCGGGAATAATGCCAAAATGCTCGAACGCCCACAGTTTTCCGGTGCGTCCAAGGCCGGTTTGCACTTCATCCAGGATCAGCAGCGCCCCCTTTTGATCGCATATTTTTCTGACAGTCGGCAAGTAGTCTGGTGCCGGGATCACGATGCCCAGAGTAGCAGGGATGGTTTCCAGGATCACGGCAGCGGTGTCGTTATCGATGGCGTCGGCCAGGGCGTCGATATTGCCAAAGGGCACCTGCTGGAAACCGGGCGCAGGTGGGCCGAAAGGCTGGCGATATTTGGCATCGCCAGCGGCTAATGCCAGGCCGGTATGTCCGTGGTAGCCTCCGATGGCCGAGATGATTTTGGTTTTGCGGGTAAACGCTCGAGCGACTTTGAATGAAAGGTCGATGGCTTCGCCGCCACTAACGCCAAAGACGGTGTATTGGAGATCCCCGGGCATGGATTGGGCGAGGTCGTGGGCCAAGTCGGCCCGGGCGGCACTCATGAGATGGTGATTGCCGATGTCGTAATCGTCCAGGGTTTGTTTGAGCAAGGCAATCAGTTCTGGATGGCGATGTCCCAGATTGAAGACGCCGCCATTACAATGCAGGTTAAATAATTTTTTCTTGCCGTCTATATCCCACAGATAGGGCCCCTCTCGTCGCCCCATCACAAAGTTCATGTGATATTTTTTAAAAAAAGCAGCTTTGCCAGAGGAGACATGATCGCTAAATGATCGGATGATGGCTTTTTTGTCGGATTTCGAAGTAGGGTTGGATTCAGTTATGGCCATGCTTCATTCTCCTGTTTGATCATGTTATCAGCAAGAAATTTGTAAATTGGAATACCGTGGCTTTGAACATCTGCTGCCATGCAGACGGCTGGAGGGCAAAGATGACATACAGGCATGGTTGCGATTGCGCCTGGTAGGCTTGAGCCATGACCTCCTTGAGAAGGTGTTCGCCTTCACAAGGAGGTATCGCATCGAATGTGGGCTCACCAGATCAGCATCGAAAAAGATGCTAATTTTCGTTTTTTAGCGGTGCGGCCCGATTATTTTTGCGCTTAGAGAATGGGCAGGTAGCGTTGCAGTTCATAGCTGGTGACCTGGGAACGGTAGTTTTCCCATTCGATTTCTTTATTCTCCAGAAATTTTTCATAGACATGCTCGCCGAGCGTTTTTTTCAGCCAGGCGCTGCTGCGGGCGATTTGAATCGCTTCGTTCAGGTCTTTGGGCAGCGAGGCGATGCCCAGTTCCTGACGCTCCTTCGCGGTCATGGCATAGACATTCCGTTCCACAGGCGGAGCGAGTTCATAATTATTTTCGATGCCCTCCAGACCGGCCGAAAGCATAACCGCAAAGGCTAGATAGGGATTGCAGGCCGGATCGGGCGAACGCAATTCGACTCGTGTGGCCAGTTCCTTACCCGGTTTATAGCCGGGAATGCGAATCATGTCGGAGCGATTTTTGGTGGCCCAGGAGAGGTAAACCGGAGCTTCATAGCCGGGCACCAGTCGTTTGTAGGAGTTCACCCATTGATTGGTAACGACGGTGAACTCAGGTGCGTGCTTGAGCAAGCCTGCAATGTATTTGCGAGCGGTGTCGGATAAATTGTACTTGTCCGTTGGGCTGAAGAATGCGTTGCGGTTGCCGATGAACAGCGATTGATGGGTGTGCATCCCACTGCCGTTCTGGCCAAACAGGGGCTTGGGCATGAAAGTAGCGTAGACGCCGTGTTTGAGTGCGATTTCTTTCACCACGAGGCGATAGGTCATGGCGTAATCCGCCATCACCAGGGCATCGGTATAGCGGAGATCAATTTCATGCTGACTGGGGCCGACTTCGTGATGGGTATATTCCACTTTGATGCCCATGTCTTCCAGCATCAGCACGGTTTCTTTTCGCAGATCACTGGCTACGTCCAGCGGAGTGAGTTCAAAGTAGCCGCCATGATCCAGAACTTCAGGCTGGCCATTGCTATTGCCATTGGCACTTTTAAAATAAAAATATTCCAGTTCGGGACCGACATAAAAATGGTCATAGCCCATCTGCTGCATACGTTCGAGGTTCTTTTTCAACACCCAGCGCGGATCGCCTTGATAGGGCGAGCCGTCGGGATTGTAAATATCACAAAACACTCTGGCTACCACGGCATTGTCGGCGGTTTTCCAGGGCAGTATTTGGAACGTATCGATATCGGGCATGGCGATCATGTCGCTTTCATCGATTCGGGCAAATCCTTCGATAGATGATCCATCGAAGCCCATACCTTCGTTAATGGCGTTTTCGAATTCATCCATGGTAATAGCGAAGCTTTTTAGAAATCCGAGCAGATCGCTAAACCAGAAACGAATAAAACGAACTTTGTTCCGTTTGGCCAACTCCAATACTTTTTGTTTGTGCAGGTTGTCTACCATAATTTTAGCCTCATCTGTTGAATGGTCAAGTTGTTTATTTTAGGTGCAAGTTCAAAATATTTTCCCAGCCCGTATCGGCGAATTTTTCGGCGAAATAATATGGCACCGGTGGTTTCTGGATAATTTCACCGGTGGCCAGCTTTACATCTCGCACCCGGTCGTAATGTTGCAGCCGAACGATGCCACTGCGATGCAACGTAAAAATGTTATGTCCAAAATTGATCACTCCCCGATCGGATCGAACCTGGAGCAGGTCGCCGGTGAAGGGAATAATGTCTGATTCCAGTCGTTCGTAATAATTGCGTTGGGGATCCACCAATTCGTTGGCAATCGTCAGGTCGCCGAGGCCGCTCCAGCGTGTTTTAAACCCTTTGATGGCATACTCGCCAGCAGGTATGTTGGGCAAATAGAAGTAGCCATTTTCATCAGTAGTGGCCCATTGGCCGAAGCGCTGGATTTGGCCGTCTTTTTCGTAGCGGCCGATGATGGCCACTTCGATGTTTTTTTCGATGGAGGCAAAATTGTCCTGATAGCCATCGATATCCAGCAGCAGTGAGCCGATGATCAGATTCTGGCCGGGTAAAGGTTCGGGGAGCATCTGTCCGGTGGTACTGCACGTCAGATGTGCGAGAAGGCTGAATAGCGCCAGCAGCAAGAGCTTTAATTTCATGATCCAGATTCCTTTTTAAATTTCCCCAAATCTAAGAATTTTCCATTAAAATGCAAGGAAAAAATGAGGGAGAGGAAAAAAGGTTTGTGGGATATAAGGTATTTGATATCAAATGTGGTAATGGGGGAGAAGGTGATCTGGTAATTGGGTAATTAGGTAATTAGGGTATTGGGAGAATGGGGCATTTGACCATTGGCTGAAAGCGCTGGTGGCATGGGAATTGGGCCTTTGGGGCTTTAACTTGAACTGGCATACGGTTGATAAAATCATTCAATAGGTGCTTTGAGGAGGCTATAAAAAAATAACCAGGGACTTCAAATAAAAGTTGGGGGGGACATTTATTTGGTGAAATCCCTGGTTAGTGATGCTATTGGGACAACTTTTTCCGGATATATAATACAACATTTGCAAATTTTTTATGTGATCTGAAGCACGTTTTGGAAAAATAAAATGGGTTTTGGGATATGGGATGGAGAATTAGGCAATTGAGTTGTCAGGGAGTTCGTTTTGTTGAAAGCAAGTCTTCGTCTGAGGATCATATTTTTGCTTATGCGAAATCTGCTAAATAACAGCTCAAGCCAGATTTCTCGATAAATTGGTGTGATAAGGCAATTGGATTCTGATAGGTATCGTAGCCGCCGAAGGTCCAACGGGTTTGGAGACAACGGAATTGGAACAACCACGAAGAGCCGATTCGTTCCCGTTGTAAAATAACAAGAATAAACCAAAACGTCATGCCCGGTCATGCCGCTATTTCCCTGTTTAGCTGACCTAAATATCATTTTGAAAAATGATTGCTCGATTTTTAGGAATGACACCAAGTTTTAAAATTTTGATTTTTGCAACAGTAGCCATTTAGATTTTTCTTGAGCGCAACTTCATTTCAACTCATGACCATGCTTGTGCCAGCGAGCGAGCGGTGACATTTTCATTTTTGAATGGCCATTATTTTAAAACTTGAGGTACGACACCGGGAAAGACGTAGGCCTGGGATAATATCAATAATCCTACCAGTATGGCCAGGGCGAGGCTATGCCAAAAGACATAGCGCAGAATGGTGCCTTCTTCGCCCTGCTGACCTGTGGCAACTCCAGCGACCACAATGCTCTGGGCATCGATCATTTTGCCCATCACGCCGCCGGAGCTATTGGCCGAGGTAGCGAGGATGGGTGAGATGCCCAATTGCTGTGCGGTAATTTGCTGTAGATTGCCAAATAGCACATTGGACGAGGTGTCGCTGCCAGTAAGGGCGACACCGAGCCAGCCCAGTAGCGCAGAAAAGAACGGAAAGAGCACGCCGGTGCTGGCAAAGGCCAGGCCCATGGTGGCATCCAAACCACCGTAGCGGGTGGCGTAACTCAGGGCGAGCATGGCAGCAATGGTGAGAAGGGAAAGCCTGACTCGTTTCAGCGTGCCCCAAAAAATGCGCAGCAGCGACAATGGTCTTAGCCCCAGGCAAATACCGGATAAAATGCCGCTGATTAAGAGACCGGTGCCGGTGGCTGAGAGCCAGTTGAAGGTAAAGATGGCGTCTTCGGCTTTGGGCTGGGATACCACGGGCGCAGTACGAAAAACAGCCTGGTGCAAATAGGGTACATTCCATTTAAAAATTGTGATGCCATGGAAGCTGTTTAAAAAGCCTTTCACCTGCGGCAACCCCCAGATGAATACGAAAATGGAAAGGAATAGCCAGGGCATCCAGGCCACCAGCGTCTCCCGCCGAGAAAAGCGAACGGGCACCTGAGCAGATATCCTGGGTACAGGGTTGTCGCCGCTTGACTGGATATCCGGCAGGGTTGGATTTTCGTGATTGAACCGCCAGATGGTTCGGGGCTGCCAGAAGCGAAGCAGGATAATCATGGTGACCATGGAAGCAATGGCTCCGGCAATGTCAACAATCCATGGACCATGGAAGTTACTGACCAGGAATTGAACCATCGCAAAGCTCAACCCACTGGCGAGGCAGGCGGGCCACACTTCGAGCATTTTTTTGAAACCGGCCATGGCCCAGATGAGCCAGAAGGGGACAATGAGCGAAAAAAAAGGCAGTTGGCGACCAACGGCAGCGCTGAGGGATTCAATGGGCAGACCGGTGACAGCAGAAAGGGCGATGATGGGCGTTCCCAGCGCGCCATAGGCCACCGGCGCTGTATTACCCAACAGCGCGAGACCAGCGGCGGGCAGCGGCTTGAAGCCCAGCCCAATCAGCATGGCGGCAGAGATGGCTACGGGGGTGCCAAAACCGGCGGCGCCTTCGATGAATGCGCCAAAGCTGAAAGCGATCAACAGCGTTTGCAAGCGACGATCGCTGGCCAGGCTGGCGATGGATTCTTTGACAATTTCGAATTGGCCAGTTTTTAGCGTGATATCATAAATGAAAATAGCGCAGAGTACGATCCAGCCGATGGGAAAGAGGCCAAATGCAGCGCCATTGGCGGCGGCCATGGCTGCCAGATGCGCAGGCATGCCATAGATCAGAATGGCAATGATAAGCGAGCTAATCAATCCCACAAGAGCTGCTACGTAAGCTTTGGCGTGCAACCATGCCAGCATGCCCAAAAGCACTATCACCGGTAATGCTGCCACCAATGCCGAGAGAATCAGATGATCAAGAACCGGAGTGTAGTGCTGAGTCCAGCCTGTCATACGGATGTCCCTTTCCCTTAATACGATGATTCAAATTGTAATTGGCCTCAGAATTGAAAGGTCATGGAAAAGATAATGAATGTTTTCATTCCTGGCTGCCAACAAAGGCCGATTAGGATCCTTTTGCCAAGAAAGTTATGTCATAGAGCGTCAATCAGTGTCTTTCGGTTCATGCTTAATCCGATATGGGTTTCCTGTAGATTGCAGCTATGAGCGAGCGAAACCCAAGCCATTATGGCCTCGGAAATGGAAGGTAGCAGAAACAATTGCTGGGACTTTTCAGTTCCGGGCACAACAACGGGTTTTAGTCTGTTAGGTTTTTTCGGCTGCCATTCGAAGTTCGTCGATCTCCCCGGTCGAAAGCAGCCGCCAGGCGCCAGATGGAATATCGAGTTGAATGGGCCCGATGGCAATGCGTTTCAATTCTATGACTTTTAGTGGTGTCCCGTGTTGTGGGTCTTTGAGCGAACCAAAGAGCCGCCGCAGATGTCGATTTTTGCCTTCATCGATTATGACCTGCAGATGGGTTTTGGGACCGGCGGTGCCCAATAAGATAATTTTTTGAACTGTCAGGATTTCACCACGCGATGGAATACCGGCGCTTAGTTGGGCTAAATGCTCAGCCGTTAATCGGCCCCGCAGCCAAATGTCGTAAGTCTTGGAAATAGTATGGGGACGAGTCAACAGCTCTAAAAGCTGGCCATCCTGGGTAAACAGCAAGAGACCACGGGAATCCCGATCCAGGCGGCCGACGGGTTGCCAGCCATCTGAATATACCCAATGCGGAAGGCAATCGTAGACTGTTCTGCGATTGCGCTCATCACTGCGGGAGACGATGACGCCCCGGGGCTTATGGAACATGAGCAGGGATGACCTGTGTTTTTCTGTTTTCACCATGAACGACCTGATTTGCTCTCGATTGAATCGACCACGGACTTGCTATGTGTAAGCACTGGTTTTGGCGGAGAAGATAAGAAAATTTGGTTTAAAAATCAACCATTTGTTGATATCATGCAGGGGAAAAATTCATGGATGCTGGAGCCGAAATTCGTTCCGACGTAGTCGACCAGTCCATCACGCTAAATTTTGGGGATGGAGCCGTGTATCGCTGTGCTCCATCCCCATGTTACGAAAGCAGGCTACGGAGTTAGCCATTTCTTTTTAGCTTGCCTTTTTTCTTGGCATGAATTTCGGCGCGTGTGAACACCCATAGACCGAAAGGGATCAGGAACGCACCGATAAGCAGCAGAATGAAGATATCGCTAGCTAAATCTGCAAGCGAGGCGTTTTCCAGTAAGGCGCGTCGAATGGCCCGCAGGGTATAAGTGCCAGGCGACAATTTTGATAATGGCTGCAGCCAGGCCGGTAGCACCGAGACATCATAGTAGACACCGGAGATCAGCAGGATCACCGCCTGCAAAATATGCGATGCCTGAGCCCCCTTCTCAGGCGACAGTAACGGCAATATGGCAGCAATTAAGCCCATTCCCAGAAATGAAAAGCTGGAAATGACGATCAGCACCAGGGTTGCCGGAATGTTCGCATTGGCCAGGCTGATATCAAAAAACAGCGCGAGCATAATCATGATCAAAATAGAGCGCAAAATGGCGTACATGACCGCGAACAGGCTCTGGCCCACCAAATAGGTGAGGCGATAGATGGGCGCCATGAAGGTATATTCGATGGTGCCCTCCCAGCGCTCCCAGGCAACCGCTTCGGCGACATCATGAAATAGCACCGAAAGGAAGCCCCAGAGCAAAGAACCGATGATGAGATATAGGATTTTATCTGGATCGCCCCAGCCAATGAAGCCAATAGTGAGAGCATTCACGACGTTATAAATCAAAAACACGCTTTCCCAGCCGGCATAGCGCTTCATTAAATTGAAATTTCGGGCCACAAAGGCCCAGGAGGCTTTGATTTCGGTTGCAAGTGTATTCATAATAACTCCGCTGAAATCTTGTTTTACGAATTTGTCAGGCAAGAATCAAATTCTTCCACAACAGCCCCGCCAGCAGCTCGATGATGCTGGCCGGGGCGTTCGTGGTTTTTCATTTACCATATCTCAAACTATCCTTCATCTTCCTCATTGAGTTTGGCTCCAGTCAAGGTGATGAAGACATCTTCCAACGATTTGCCATTGCCATTGTTCGAGATACTTTGTTTCAAGCCCGTTACAGTATCACAAGCTACAAATTTTCCCTGGTGAATAATGGCTACGCGATCGCAGATGCGTTCCACCTCATCCAGGTCGTGCGAGGTGAGCAGGACCGTGGTGTCATGAATTTCTCGCACCTTCAGAATATATTCCTGCACCTGGCGTTTGGAGACCGGATCCAGCCCAGTAGTCGGCTCATCCAGCAATAGCAACACCGGGGAGGTGAACAGGGCGCGCGCGATGGCGACCTTTTGCTGCATCCCTCGGGACAGGTCTTCCAGCGATTGATCCATTTTTTGCAGAGGGAAATTCATACTGGTGAGAATTTCGATGACGCGCGACTTCACTTGTTTCGGGCTGAAGCCATACAGCCGCGCAGCATAATTCAAGTTCTCCCAGGCTGACAATCGTTTAAAAAATGCTGCATCTACTGATACGCGATTGATGCGGCGCCGCACCTTGAGCGAGTCTTTCACCACATCCAGCCCGAAGATGCGCAGTTCGCCGCTATCGGGCAAAATCAGGGTGGACAGCATTCGGATCAACGTGGATTTGCCGGAGCCATTGGGGCCGAGAATGCCAAATATTTCACCTCTGGCGACTTCAAAGCTAACTCCATCGACTGCAGGTATCTTTCGCTTTTTTCGATGCCATGGCCATTGGCTAAATCCAATGACTGAGCCAGAATGGTGGTTCTGGTTCTTTTCATAAAAATATTTGGTGGCTGCATTCGTCTCGATGGCTTTCATAAGTTTCACCTCGTCTTCCTCTCTGGTAGCAAAAAAAAAGACCGTGAGGAATCTCACGGTCTTTTGGGTTCAGTTCGATATGAATTAAAAGATCATGGCGTAATATCCTCATCAGTGAAAAGACGGATTCCTCCCGTAGGTCGCACAAACAGGATGTCTTTGAGTTGTTGTTGATAATAGTTGTCCATGATCTTCATTAATTTTTTAAGTTGATTTTTGGGCCTAATTTTCATTGATGGCAATATATAAAATAATTGCGTTATTGTCAAGAAAAAAAATTACAATTTCCAAAAATATTTGCCATAATGATTGACAGGAACAACCCTGATAAATATAGAATGGTGAAAAGCTGAGGCAGCAGAAAAAACGCTTGTTTTGAGTGTAAATTTTTTATATTTTATGAAGAGTTCATCGGATTTAAAATGCTCTGATGTCTCACGGACAAAATGCATTTCAATTTTTTACACTCTGAAGCGTTTCTCAGTTGGCGAGAGGGATCGCCATGTAGTAAAATTGGGGTACTTAGTATTTTATTTCTGAGCTTATTGAATAAGAATTGGATATCAGGAGCAGGACTAATATGATGCAGATATACTTCAGAAGACGGTGGTTGGTGCTGCTTATTCTGGCAATGATGCTGGGGATGCGTTGCCATGCTTCATCGACCCGAAAGGTGATGGACGAGAAATTGTTCGTTCAGGTCTATTGCGATGTGGTAGCCCATGCCGATCTGTTGGCGGAGGGACGACGAGCGGCATTCGTAGATAGCGTGCTGAACTCGCATCGGGTCACGCGGGATGATTTTCAGCGCACAGTGGCTTTTTATGCTGGCAATGTCGAGCGCTGGGAAAAGGTGTTTGAGGCGATTGTGGCCGAGCTGGAGCGAAGGGAGAAAGCTGCGGATGTTGCGGCGGATTCGGTGCAAGCAGGGGAAAGATAGTTGAGTAATTTAGGCAATTCGTGCTTGAACGAAAACTCACCTTTCGGTTATTTCGACCCGCCAGTTGGCGAACAGGCATGACAATATAGCCCCTTTTGACATTTTGCAATAGAAACTTGTTAAGTATCTGGGGATGAACAGAACAATGATGGTTCGCAAAAAAAAGCGTTAATTTTTTAGAGGGATTCAATGGATCATCTGGAGACGTATTTTGAGCGATTTCGACGGGGGATTGTTGGATTGGATCAGCCTTTTGTGGGACCCTACGGTGAGCGCAAGATTTTATACGCGGATTGGATAGCCAGCGGCCGGTTGTACGAGCCGATTGAACAGAAAATGCGATATCAATTTGGACCGTTCATCGGCAATACGCACACGGAGACGAGCGTTACCGGCACGACGATGACGCAGAGCTATCATCAGGCACAGGCCATCATCAAGCAGCATGTGCACGCTGGTCCCGATGATGTGCTGATGACGACGGGATTCGGAATGACCTCGGCGGTGCTTAAATTGCAGCGCATCCTTGGACTACGGATTCCGGAACAATGGCGGGCCTGTGTCAATATCGATGAGAAGACGCAGCCGGTGGTTTTTGTGACGCACATGGAACATCATTCTAACCAAACCACCTGGTTGGAGACGCTGGCCGAAGTGGTTATTCTGCAGCCGGATGAGCGAGGGCTGGTAGATTTGAATGAATTGCAGCGACAGCTTGAGCGCTACCAGGATCGGCCGACCAAAATCGGGGCTTTTACCGCCTGTTCCAATGTCACCGGTATTCAAACGCCATATCATCAAATGGCGCGGTTGATGCATCAGCATGGAGGGGTCTGTTTTGTCGATTTTGCAGCCTCGGCCCCATACGTGGAAATCGACATGCATCCACCTGATCCGTTGGAAAAATTGGATGCGATATATTTTTCGCCGCATAAGTTTTTAGGCGGGCCCGGAACATCAGGGGTGTTGGTTTTCGACCGAAAATTATATCAATTAGAGCATCCCGACCAACCGGGAGGCGGCACGGTGGATTGGACCAATCCCTGGGGCGGCTACAAATTCGTCGACAATATCGAGGCACGTGAAGACGGGGGCACGCCGGGGTTTTTGCAGGCCATCCGGGCATCACTTTGCCTCCGGTTAAAGGAGGCCATGGGTGCGGCCAATATTCGGGCTCGAGAGGAACATTTGGTGCAGCAGGCTTTTCGGGAGTTAAAAACCATTCCCGGCTTGCATCTTCTGGCCGGGCATATTGAGGAGCGGCTTGGAATTCTTTCGTTTTACCTGGATCGCATCCATTACAATCTGATGGTAAAGTTGTTGAACGACCGCTTTGGCATTCAGGTGCGAGGTGGCTGTTCTTGTGCTGGCACCTACGGCCACTTTCTGCTGCATATCGATCAACAGCGCTCCAAAAAAATCACCGATCTGATTGATGCAGGCGACCTTTCAGCCAAACCAGGTTGGGTGCGCCTTTCCTTGCATCCCACGATGACGGATGAGGAACTGGTTTATGTCACAGCAGCCATTCGCGAGATTGTGAAGCATATCGATGAATGGGAACGGGATTATGTGTATTCGGCTTCGACGAATGAGTTTCGCCATATTCATTTTCACGATAACGGAATGAATGAGATCAGAAAATGGTTCGAATTATGAGGCTATCTCCACCACCAGCCAGGCCTCGGATTGATCCGACCTAACCATGGAGGTATTGTTGATGCAATGATATTTGATTTTATCTTTTGGTTTGATTCTGGCAGAGTGTTTTTTGGCTCTTAAGCGAAATAGTAGCGTCGCTAAAAGTCATTTTCCCAGTGGAATAAATAAATGCCTCAGATTTTTGCATGAGATCGTCGCCGTGGTTTGGAATTGCTACCCAGGAAAAAGATTGCCTGTCCCAGAGCTACGTAGCGATGCAGGGTGAGCATGATCTGGCGAATCATAACCCCCATGGATTTGGCTTCTGGTTCTTGCATTTTTTTTAACAGCGGAATAGCTGCCAGCCGCAATACCAATGTCAGCCCAAACAGGATATGATAATTGATTATTTCTTTACCGAGAAAAACGAATCGTATCGATGATAGTGATTGCGCAATCCAGCCGCCGATGATCATGGCGGCAAAGTTGGTAACGCCGGTCAGTGCGGAATGCACTGCCAAAAACATGGATTGGCCTTTGTCGGGCAGGCTATAAAAAACCATGTTGAACATCGCCAGATTGAAAGCCGACCAGAAGATACCGGTAAACACCATATCGAACCAAATGGGCCAGGAGTGATTCGGGGTCGCTAAAAAATATAGCACTGGTATGGGCAATACGCCGATCACTGCGGTCTTGATCACCGGCTTATGGCCTACTCGGTCGATGATACGCCCCCAGAGTGGCTGCGTGAGCAGGGTCATGATGGCCGTGCCAATAGCCAGCAGCGCTAAATTGGAGAAACTCCAACCGAGAGTCTTGAGTAGATAGACCGGAAAGTAGCTGGAGGCGATCCCAATGGCGAAGGTAAAGAACAGATAAAAAATCAACAGCGTTTTAAAGCGAGACGATTGAAAAGGCTGCTGAATGTAGTGCCAGAAATTGTAGCCTGGCATGCGGCGATAGGGTGGCTCCGGTTGTTGCGTCAGAAACAGAAACGCGATGCCGGCGCATATCACAGCGAACATTTCCACAATGACAAAACCGATCTCCAGCCGTTGCTGGCCTTTGAAATGGTCCAAAATTCTGCCAGCCAAAATGCTCGTGGCCATGGTAACGATGCCGAGGATCATATTGCGGCGACCGAAATAGCGGCCTCGTATTTTTGCCGGCACCAAATCTGCCATCCAGGAGAGCCAGGGGGCACCAGAGAAACTGAGAAGAATACTGATCCATAAAAACGTCCACAAGAAAACATGGATCGCCTGTTCCCTCAATGGCTTGATCAAAGGAATAAGGACGAGGAAGACCCATAGAGCCCGACCTGCGAGTGAACAGATGCCGGTGATCCATTTTCGCCGTCCCGCATATTCAACGGCATGGACTGCCACCACTTGCAGGATTTGGGTCAACAAAGGAATGGCTGTGAGCAGAGCGATCTCAAAATCATTGGCGCCGAGCAGCAGAGCAAAGCCAGTGAGAAATGCACCGGTGGTCAAAGTGATATGGACCGTTGCAAAAATCCCTTCCCAGACCGCAATCCGCAACCCTTTTTGAATGTCCTTATCTGAAAACATCCGGCAAAGATAATATTTTTTGGTGCGAAATGCAAGTTTTTTTTCAGACCCCGGATTGATTGAAGTGCCTGTTGCCAAGCACAACTTATGGCAATTGGTGCTTTTGCTGACCAAAGAAAATTCTATTGATTCTTAATGATAGACGAATTATATTAGTTGTTTGAGTAAGCTGTATCAATTAAATGATCCGTTTTGACGCCATGAATTGAACCTAACACAGGAGATGAAATGCATTTTTTGGGACTGCACATCTGGGATTGGACTCTTATTCTACTATACTTTTCCATGATGATTTTTATTGGGGCCTGGACGCGACGTCGCATTAAAAACACAAAGGATTTTTATCAGGGCGGAAGGACCTTTGGCAAATTTCTTACCACAGCCATGCATTTTGGCACGATCACCAGTGCGGATCAGGCTGCCGGGGTGGCGCGGGAAATCTACCGGCAGGGGCTTTCGGGAATGTGGTTTCAAAATCTGCCGCTGCTGTTTACACCATTCTATTGGTTCGTTTCCATTCTACAACGTCGCGCGCGCTATGTCGGCCCCGGTGATATTTACCTCCATCGCTTTGAGAGTCGATTTCTGGCAGGGCTTTTTGCTACGTATATCTTGCTCAATGCTATTTATGGCGGCTCCATTGGCTATTTGCTGACCGGCAAAACCCTGCAGGCCATGATGGTTAAGCCGTCAACTGAATATTCGGCGGCTGAACGGCAGAGCGTCGATGGTTTTAATGAATTGCAGGTGCTGCAAAAAAAACAGAGTTATGAACCGCTAACGCCGACAGAGAAAGAGCGACTGGATGTATTATTGGAGCGGCAAAAACGAGGAGAGTTGCATGCCTATATCTCGTATCTGAATTTAAACCTGTTTTATTTTTTCTATGCGGCAATTGTGGCATCGTATACTATGCTGGGAGGGCTATTCGCTGCGGTGTTAAACGATGTGATCCAGAGTCTGCTGATATTGATTCTTTCGTTCATGTTATTGCCCATCGGTTTAAGCAAGCTCGGGGGGTTCGTCGGTTTGCACCAGAAAGTACCTGACTATATGTTCGAAATTTTCGGTTCGGCTGCGACCAGCGAGTATACCTGGTATTTTGTAGTCACTTTTGCTACGCTCAATCTTATCATACTACCGCCACGGAATTTTACTTATGGTGGGTCACCAAAAGATGATTTTTCTGCACGGATGGGCATGGTGACCGGGGCCATTATCAAGCGATTTACGATGATCGGCTGGGCGCTGACCGGGCTGATTGCGGTAGGGTTGTATCAGGGACAGTTATCCGATCCGACGAATATTTGGGGTCACATGACCAAGAATCTATTAGGAGCGGGCTTCGTTGGGGTGATGATTGCAGCCATTATGGCGGCCAACATGTCCACCATCAGTGCCACCAGCCTCGAATGGTCTGCGGCTTTTACCAAGAACATCTTTTTGCCACTGGCGCCCAAAGCCAGCGAAAAGTTGCAGATCATCGTCGGGCGATTGGTGATCTTTGTGGTCATGTTTTCGACGATCTATTTTGCTCAAATGGTGGATGATATTTTTGTGGTGTTTAAATATGTCCTATCAATCGGAACCATCATTGGGCCGGCGCTGTGGTTGGTCTATTTCTGGCGTCGACTTACCACCAAAGCGGTGGTTATTCAAATGCTGCTGTCCATTTGCCTGACGGTACTGGCGCCCAACATCGTGCCGAGCATTAATCATAATCGCGAAAATCCCCGGCTGACCATTCAAACGGTAGCACGTGAGGAAATTATTCAGGTAAAAGCCAAATTAGAGGATGTTCAGGCAGGCCGAGCCGAGCGAGTGGGGCAATGGATAGAGCAGCGGAAGGTCTATCCGCCCACAGGCATTTTCTATGAAACCGTGGCCCGAAAAAATCCGGATGATCCTCAATCTCCCATGGAAGGCAAGGGCATTTTTCGGGTGCAGTTGTATTTGATTTCGCTGATGGGTTTTGATTTGACGCATCTGACCAAAGCGAAATTAGCTACACTCTCCAATATTTTCGATATCATCTTTCCCTTTCTGGTGCTTTTCATTGTTAGTCTTTTGACAAAGAAGAATTCGGAAAAAGTGCTGCGGGAGTTTTACGCCTCCATCCATACGCCTGCGGTGGCGGATCAGGAGGAAGATGCTCGTCGGGTACAGGCCGCCATCGACAATCCTGAGATTGTCACCAAAAACAAATTGTTCCCACGGAGCAACTGGGAGTTCTGGAAGCCTACGAAGCAGGATATTTGGGGGTTCGTGATCTGCTGGTTGCTGGTGGGATTGATTATCTGGCTGTACACGGTAATTATGAAAATTGGCGCTTGAGGCAGTGCTGGCGGATGGGCACACAAGTATGATTTTGAGGGGGAAACTGATTACACGGGTGAAGCCGCTTGGCACGGATCAATTTTTGAAAGCGATTTGAAATGGCTTCGGTCACGCGATCGTTGGCTGGCGAATGACCAAATCGACCGATCGATTTTTTCCTGGCAATGGGTGCTCTTTCGCATGCCTAATTCCTAAGGCTTAGCCACGAAGACATCATGGCGCAAAAGAACAATTTGTGAAATATGAAATCCTCTTTGGTTACTCATGTCTTCGTGGCTATAAATTTTTCAGCTAAACTTAACTGAATCTGATACCCATGCTCCACGGCATAATTTGTGTCATCCGGGTGTTTTCCGCTGACGGCATAAAAGGTTTATACCTTCACTTCAGACTGATGCCTGGCGCAGGCGAATGGTTATAATCTCAAACGGCTTGCAGGTCAAATTTATTGTTGAGGAAGAAACTTCCATCGGCTCAATCATTTCTTCGAGCAGATTGGTCCGAAAAGCTGCTACGACCGGAAAATGCAACCGAATCGCTGCCCGTTGATGCCATCCAAAGGCCTCATATAACCGCAGGATGATGCCATCGCCGTCCTCGGCTTTCTTCACCGTTTCGAGAATCACATTTTCAACATCAATCGTGATCAGCGCCTGCTCCGGTGGCAACTTACCATCGTTGCCTGTGGACGCTTGAAGATATCTCAGCGGACGATTGAATTCATACGCGGCGCGAATGACACCAGAGTTCTGCGGATCCCCGGCATGAGGCAGGATAGAATAGCGAAAGCGATGCTGACACCGATCTGCCGTCGGATCTGGCAGGGAAGGAGAACGGAGCAAGTTGATGTCTAATAGATTTTCTTCAACATAATGGCCATAGTGCGTATCTTTGAGTAGCGCCACGCCGTAATCGGATTGAGCCAGATCGATCCACTTATGAGCACAAATTTCGAATTTAGCATTTTCCCACGAGGTGTTGCGGTGTGTCGGCCGCTTGATATGGCCGAATTGGATTTCGCTAAGCGATTCTGTGGCGCGAATATTGAATGGAAATTGAACTCGCAGCATTTTATGATCCTCGCGCCAGTCGATCTCGGTTTCGACATCCACTTGCCGTTGGCCAGCCGTTAACATAAGCCGCTGAACCAGCCGAGAGTGATGGAAGCGTCGAATTTGGGTAATGATGCCTACCGGGCCATCTATGGTGACAGCGGTGGTTTCTAGCTCAAATTTGCCGGCCTGGCGATAGCGATAATCCACCGAAAAATCCCAGGCATCGCCATCGTCGTGGTATACAACGAGTTCGTTGGCCACGGCTCCAGGCAGGATGACTTCGCGCTGGTTGTCTTTATCAAAAATGGAGCAGATATGGCCTTGGTGGTCCAATTGCACGTGTAGATGCTCATTTTCCAGGCGATTCGATTCAGCGATAATCAGCGGAAATTTGGCGGTCACATTTTGGGCATCGATGGTGGTATAACCCATGGCCGGCACCTGCACCCAATGCCACTGATTATCGATCTTCAGCCACTGCGATCGTGGCCATGAGAGGGAATTGAAAACGATTATCGGCTCGTGGAAGCCCTGGGTGTTGATTTTTGTTTGAAGCTGAGATTGAGCTGATTGCAATAGTTGATTGGCCGCGTCCAGCAATGCAGCATAGCGCTGGAGCGATTCGTCATATACTCTGGTAATGGAGGAGCCGGGAAGGATGTCATGGAATTGATACAGAAGTACCTCTTTCCAGATTTTTTCAATGGCTGCTTGCGGATAGTTAGTCCCCCCCAGAAGGCCGGCCATTACGGCCAGGCATTCCAATTCATGTAGCTTTACCTCCAATTGTCGATTGTAGCGCTTGCTGCGACTCTGCGTGGTGTAGGTTCCCTGGTGCATCCCCAGGTATAGCTCGCCGACCCAGGTGGCAAAATGATCCTGATCCGCAGTGAGCTTAGCGAAAAACGAGCCAACCGTTTGTTGTGAAACGGGCGCGATGCCATGCAAATTTTTTTCCCGTTGCAGTCGCTCCAGGTGCTCCTCGCCTGGTCCGCCGCCGCCATCGCCGATACCATAAACCAACAGGCAATTTTCTGAGACGTTTTTATCGAGATATTCGTGTTCGACCCTACGCACAGCCCGGGGGGCAGCCGAGCTATTGTAAGTACCTTCGGGCGGCATGTGCACCAGGACCGAGGTGCCATCAATGCCCTGCCACCAGAAGCTATGATGGGGATAAATATTGAAGCGATCCCAGGAAAGCTTGATGGTCAGAAAGTAGTGAACACCGCACTGCTGCATGATTTGCGGCAGAGCTGCGGTGTAACCAAAGGAATCGGGCAGGAACAGGATTTGGGGGTCAATGCCCAATTCCTGCCGGCAAAATTTTTTGCCATATAAAAATTGTCGAACAAAGGCTTCGCCGCCAATCAAGTTGGTATCTGGCTCGACCCAGGTAGTGGCCAGCACCTCCCAGCGACCGCTGGCAATTTGCTCTTTGACACGGCGAAATAGCGCCGGATAGTATTCTTTCATCCATTGATAAAGCTGCGCCTGGCTGGCGCCAAATATAAAATCGGGATATTCGTTCATTAATTTGAGGACATTCGAAAACGTCCGAGCGCCCTTGCGGATGGTCTCGCGGATGGGCCAGAGCCAGGCTAAATCCAGATGCGCATGGCCAATAGCGCCGATCTTCAATGGATAATCGCCGTTGCGTCGGGCCAGTTCCGGCGCTAGGTGGCTGCGGGCCGAGCGGGCTTCCTGCTCGTTGAATTCGTTCAGTTGAATCGCTGCCTGGTATAATGCCCATAGGATTCGCTGATGGCGGGCCGAGTCCTCCGGCAATTGCTGCATCAATTCGAGCAGAACCTCATAATCATAATAGAGCGCCCGCAACTCGGGATGACAGAGAGCAATGCAAGCTTGCTGAACACGGCCCTGGTTTTGTAAATTGCCGAAGAGATCGTTGTTGCCCACATCCAGCCAGATGCAAATTTCTTCGTTGCCGATGGCTTGTGGCGAGATAGGAATAACCGTCTTGCCGGGCAGTCCCAGCCGCCGATCGAAAATGGAACTGGTGGGCGAGAGACACTGCTGCGGCTGGCCGTTCTGATCGACCACTAACGCTTCGCCATTGACATCGATTCGCAGGACCAGGTTTTGGCCCGCGGCTGACTCAGGTACCTGTCCGCGAATTTGAAACCAGGCGCAATCGAATAACTGGCCCCAGGTGTCGCCAATTTTTAGGTCCAGTTTTTCACCGCTTTTTCGCTGTTCAAAGGGCACCGGCTCTTTTGTTCGCCAAGCCGTAATTTCCAGATCGGCGATGGGTTCATAAATCGCTTTCCCGATGCGCTCTAAGACTTGTGCAAGTTGAGTTTTGGTAAATTTGTTAAAATGAAATTTCATGTCTTGCTTTCCTTTGTTTGATGTTCGTTGTCTATGGTAAAAAATCAGGATCATTATTTGGTAATCGTGGCATATTTTCACTCAGAGCCTGGCTAAGGACCGAAAGGGGTGTGATTTAATACCAGCGTTGCGCGAGTGAAAGCAACGGCATTAGTCTTCATCTGTCGGTGGACCCAGCCGGCGAGAATGTTGATCCATGAGGCTGGCTTTTTTGATCAAGTCTGGTCCAAATTTATTCTGCACCAGATCAATGACCTGATCGATCCTGCGATCCGAAGTATCCTGGGGCGAAAAGAGGCCAAGCTGGGCTTGCTGGGCGGGGATCAAATTGGAAACAGCAACCCCAAGAAGTCGAATTTTCTGGTCCTTGTTTGGAAATTCGTGGTACAGTTTAAGAGTGATCCGGCTGATCACAGTGGATGCATCGATGAATGTATCGAAGCTCTGCGAGCGGGTGAAAGTCGAAAAATCCTGGAGGCGGATTTTCAGGGTAATGGTCTTGCCCTGAAGTTGTTTTTGCCTCAAAATGCGGCTCACATTGTCCGCAAGGGCCAGTAGTGTTTGTTCAATCACCTGCTCATCAGCGACATCTTCTTCAAAGGTATTTTCCAGGCTCACGGATTTTATGGCTTGTGCGGCTGCGACTTCTCGTTCGTCAATGCCATTGGCCAGATGCCAGAAGTGCAGGCCGGATTTGCCAAATTTTTTGATGGCTTCGGCCTGGGTTAATCGGGCGAGATCACCGATGGTATGGATGCCGAGCTTGAGCATGGCGGCCTCGGTTTTTGGTCCAACGCCCCACATCTTTGAAATTGGCAGCGGCTGCAAAAACTGCGTCACTTCTTCGGGGCTGACAATGACCAGGCCATCGGGTTTACGCAGGTCAGACGCGATTTTGGCGATAAATTTATTGGGAGCAATGCCGATGGATGCACTCAGGCCGAGCTGCTGGCGAATCGCTTGCTTGATTCGCACGGCGATTTCTTCTGGTGTGCCCAATAACCGGACGCAGCCGGTGATGTCCAGAAAAGCTTCATCGATGCTGATGGGTTCGACAGCGGGCGTGAAGTCGTGCAGGATTTCAAACAGCCGATCCGATAGTTCGACATAGCGAGCCATTCGTGGGGGCACGAAGATGGCGTTGGGGCAAAGGCGATAGGCCTGGGAGATGGGCATGGCTGAATGCACTCCAAACTGGCGGGCAATATAATTGCAGGTGGAGACCACGCCCCGGCCGCGACCGCCTTTGGGATCGGCGCCAACGATAACCGGCTGGCCGCGATATTCGGGGTGATCCAGTTCTTCGATGGCGGCAAAAAAAGCGTCCATATCAATATGCAAAATGACTCGTGGCATTGTGTTGATCCAACCTGCTATTCATTCATTCAATTCAGCCCCTGCGAGTCTTCAGGGGGGCGCCCTAAAGACTGCGCCCTATGGGGCGTAACCATTAACAAATTCCACAACCCAAAACTATTAAATCAACGCCGAGCCGCAAGGAACCCTGAGTGATGCAGAGTTGTTCCTGCGGACTCTGTTTCTTTACTCGGTTTGACTTGTAAAATGATCGCCGATCCGCTAATTGGTGGATCGAATTTTATGCTATGAGCGCCTAATGCGAACTCAGTTGCCCTTTCCAAGCTGCTGTTTTGCGATTGACGAAAAGGCCAGCAATCGCCCCTTCGGCAAAATCGATCAATTATGGGCGCGTGCACGGTCATAATATCTTTTCCCAATTTCCTGCAATTTTTGCAGTTCTCTGGCATCGAAAAATCCCGTCATTACCAGCATGATCAGGTAGCTCACTAACAGGCCAAGGTTCAAGATGATAGCAGATGGTTGGGAAAGGATTTTATAGGCGATAAAGACGACGCCGGATAACAAGGTCACTTTGAGAATTTTGCGCCACTCGTAATTGATCGGATAGAATTTTTGAGCCAGCCAGTAGAGCAATGCGGCCATGGAACCGTATGCCAGTAATGTGGCATAGGCCGCGCCCATTAATTTTAGCAACGGAATGAGAAAATAATTGGCTGCGAGATTAACTCCCGCGGCAAAGCCGGTAATGTAAATCAGATATCGGGTCTTCTCGTGCAGATAGATGCCCACCAGGAAGTTCAAATAGATGCCATAGGCGATATAAGCCAGAATGACGACAGGCACAATGACGGTGCCGCCCCAATATTCCTGCCCAACGATTGTTAATCCAAACAATCGAAGACGGACGATCTGATCCATAAACATGCTGAAGAACAGAAAAACCAGGCTGCACACCATGACAAAGTAGGTCAAGATTTTAGCGAAAATTTCGGGTGCGTTTTTATCCCTGGCAATAGAAATGAAAAACGGAATCCAGGCAAATTGAAACGCATTGATAACCAGCTTGATCACCAGGGATAATTTGTAGCCGGCACCGTAGATGCCAACAGCTTCCAGTCCCAAAAATTTTTTGATGAAGATACGATCACTGGAATCAATGACCAGAATAGCCAGCGTTGAAGGCAAAAAGGGCAAACCGAATTTCATCATCTGCTGTAATTTTGCGCGGGATAGCTTCGGCAGAAAATGACGTGCAGTGAGGGGAAGTAACGCGAGCCATGTCAATCCCGACGCCAACAAATTCGCCCAGAAGATGCCTTTCACGCCCAGCCCCTGGCGCTGCACAAAAATATAATTGAACAGCACATTGATGCAAATATTGAGCAGGCTGTAAAAAATAAAGCCGGCCGCGCGCTCTTCAGCCCGCAGGATATTTTTAGACAGCAACACCAGGGCATCAAATATCAGGATACCAATGCTGAGGGTGATGAGATAGCTATACTGAGGCGAATCGAACAGCCATTGGGAAAATACATTTCTCGCAACGTATAAAGGAATTGAGAATAGCACAGAAGTGATGGCGGTAACAATAAAGGCTGTGGAAAAATACTGTTTCTTTTCTATTGGATTCTTTGCCAGAATAAAAAATTGGAGCAGCGCCGTGTTCAGGCCATAAGAATAGACTACAGCCATGACCGCCAAAAACACCAGCAGTTGCGTGGCGATCCCATACTCCAGCGGTATCACATAGTTGGTATGAATCGGCAGCAACAAAATGACCACGGCTTTGGAAAGCACATGTCCGATGCCGTAAATCGCAGATTGTTTGGTGAGCCGCAATATCGATTTGAACATTCAAGCTCCTATCCCGATAGCGGCCAGTTAATGCCTGAAATGGGGATCATGGCGCAGCGCTGATGCGATACAGGATCGGTAAAAATATCACAGGTAATTGGTCGGTCGTTGAACAGCACGCTGGCCTCTTTGTCCGCTGGCAGCAGAAATGTCAAACCCTCCAGATCAGCCAGCGAAAGCTCAAATTGAGGGATCGTTCTGTTTAGTCCTTTGATGGTGATTTGGTAAGCCGATTCGCTTTCCCTAACCGACCATTTGAGATATTTATGAACCAGATTATAGGTCAACAGGCGACTGGTAGTCTGGACCCATAATTGGCCGGTATGGTAGAGCTCGGCTATCTGACCGAGCCGCCGAATCGTGGAATTGGATAGCGGTCGGGGGTTTTTCTTATTTTTCTGATCGCCCAAATGGATATAAAGGATCAAGTAGCCCTGCTTTTTCAGCAACTGGCGTAGCACGTTGTCGTTCAGTAGAAAGTTTAGATTATCCGACCAATCGAGCTTGCCATGCCCAAAGCGTTTGAAGCGGAAGATGAGATTCCCGTCTCGCAGTTGATCGATCTGGAGCAATTGATTCTGAGCGGTAAAAGGCTGCCAGGGCACGAAGTGCTTTTTGTGAAATTTGAAATACAGCAAATCGGCAAACGAGAGGTAGCCCTTCACCAGACTTTTCATTTTCATTTTAAAGCCGGCATATAATGGGCTGCGCCAATAGGCTTCGCTAAAATGAACGGGCGCGTCCTGTCCGACCAGGCCGGTCAACGACGCTTCGCTGTCCCAGTAAAACCGCAGGCCAAAGTCAATGAGCAGATCGGAGTGGTAGCAATCCAGGCCCTGGGCCGTGCCGTTGCCTTCATGGGCCGGAATATCGCCTTTGCCCCAGGAGAGTTCGCCGATATTTTGAATGCTCTCGATGCCGCCGTGGTTGGTCCAGGCCGTGATTTTTAGGTTGTGGCGCAGCAAGGCTTCGATGGCGCGGGCTGCCAGCGTGCGGGAGAAATCGCCCATGGCAGAGAAATTGCCATAGCTATGCATCACATCCAGGATGCCAGCGCGCATGAAATCTCGCATCAGCGCGGCGGCGTTGGATTCCTTTCCTTCAAGATTTTCAAAATAAGAAAACGCAGAATCCGCCAGATCCGGGCGGTCGTACATCCAGAAGGAATTCCCGATTGGCAACGCCAACCCAGGTCCCATGTCGGTGGATTGGTTCGTATTCAGAAATCGATGGATCGCAATAAAATTTTCCCAACTTGTCCCATCGATATCGCTGCAAATTGTCAGTGCGGCCTGATACGGATAGGGGAATTTGCGCAACGTGATCTTTTCCATGGGTGCTCCTGTTGTTCATCGATTCGACCTGCTGCCTGGAGCCTGGAGCGACTACCAGGCATTAACGAGTCCAGCCAGCCACCCTCAGTTCATTCGCGCTGGCCAATTTTCTTTGCAGGCACTCCCGCGACAATGCTATACGCTTCGACATCCTTGGTGACCACCGAACCGGCTGCGACTACCGCACCATCGGCGATGGAAACACCGGGAAGAACAATGGCATAGGCTCCCAGCCAAACATCAGAGCCAATGACGACGTCTTGCTCGTTGCCTGGCTGTTCGCGAATAAGCTGCTGCCGGCTGAGGCCATGATTATCCGACGTGATAAAAATACCAGGCCCGCTAACAAAGTTATCGCCGATAATAATTTTTGATCGGCTGCCCGCCCACAGATAAGCGTGGCGATTGATATGAACATTTCGGCCCAAAAAGATGTTTTGAGCATTGGCCAAAGATGCCGATGGTCGGATAACGGTGCCCTTGCCCCTGGCGCCCAGATGCATGATGCTCCAAACATTGTGGGAGCAAAACAGGGCGAGCGCTTGCTTGAGTTGCTGCCAGAAAATTTTTGAAAAAATGATCCTCAGATATTTTTTAATTTTGGCCATGGTTCAAGTCTAAATTCGCAGTAATAATTTCTGCCTGATTTTGTGGCACAGCCATTTGATCCGGCAGCGGCGAGAGGTAGCATAGCGTTGCCACGACTCCGCGTAGGTCTTAAATATCTCAGTGCCGGAAATTTCAAATAGCGTCTGCAATTGCCGGATATGCAACCGATGATAACAGCGGGACGCCAACCGCAACGGAGGCTTTAGATCATAGTACGACCAAAAACCGCTGTCGTATCGCCATAAATTCTGCTGCAAGCTAAAGATCAATTCATCAAAAAAATCCCGAGCTGTCGCCGTTTCGGTATAGAGAGCATAATCATGCACGCCGAAAATCGCAAAGATAAAACCGTTTAATACTCCGGTCAAAAAAAATGGCGATGGATACTCTTCGATAATGGGCCGCTCGTCAGGAAAGCGGTTCAGCACGCCGGTCTGCTGCACAGGCAGTTGCAGAACCGGCCAGGCTTTTTGGGCTGTTTGAAGATATTTCGTGTCTCCGGTCTGTTGATGCGCCCGCAACAGCAATGAAATTGCCTGCGCCTGCGCCATGCCTGAAATCCAGATGGGAGTAATGCGATAAAAATCCATCGCCACCTGATAGAACCATGTCAGTGAGCCATAGCTCGTCGGCATGGCCTGATCTACCAGCCAATCGGCCAGCTTGAGAAAAAGCTGCCGCGACTCTGGCGCCTGAGTTCGGCAGTAGCGATTGTAATGGTACAGGCCATATTGACTGACCGTGATCGGATTGTGCTGCCAATTGGGCTGGCGATGAAATCGAACCAATGGAATGCCTTCGGCATTGAATTCATACTCCGAAAAATCTTCCCCCAAACTGCGATCGAGATCGATGTAATAACAGCCTAATTGCGACATACGATTCGCGATAGTTTTCTTTTTTGTTTGATGATGACCTCGCTTTTACACCACTCGAACTGCGAATTGCGCAAACGGGTTCTACCATTGCCACCGGGTTGATTCTTTATTACTACCTGCTGGCGGCTCTTGAAAGTTGAAATAATATTTCCCGCATTAGCCAAATTAAGTGATTGGCTGGCAGTCAATCCACCTGATAGAAACTCGGTCGTCGATCGGCAAATACATCGTTATTGGGCGTGATCAATTTGTCCCGAGCCTGTCGAAAATCGATTTCGACGACATGAGCCTCTTCATTGCTGGCAGCGGCACGATAGATGATGCTTCCTTTTACATCCACAATCTGGCTGCCGCCGGTAAAGGTCAGTTGCCGATCCCCGCGCTGCTCGGTGCCAATGCGGTTGGCGGTGACGGCAAAGACCCGATTTTCCAGGCAGCGTGTGAGCATGGCCTGCTGGCAGTAGGGCAAAACCAAATTCGATGGGTGGCAGATAATATCGGCACCCTTCAAAGCCAGGGTTCGCATGGCTTCGGGAAAGATCCAGTCGAAACAGATCATCAGCCCCATTCGAGCGTCACCCAGGGCCCAGACGCCGAAGGGCAGATTGCCAGGAGCAAAAAACAATTTTTCGCGATCAAATAAATGCACTTTTCGGTATAATCCCACCAGACCGGTCGAATTTACCAGGACGGCTGAGTTATAACACGTGGCGCCGTCTCGTTCGGCCAAACCAGCTACCAGATGGGCATTGGTTTTGCGAGCCAATTCGATCAAAAATCTTGTCGTAGGGCTACCTGGAATTTCTTCAGCCAATTCAGCCACTTCTTGCTGGGAGCAAAATGAATAGCCGGTATTGAACAGCTCTGGCAACACCCAGATATCAGCAATATTATGACCAATCAGTTGAGCGACTTTTTCAAAATTGGTCTGTTTTTCGCCGAAGGCGATATTGCATTGAACAAAACCGATACGCATATCTTGTGTTCCTAACCCAGACTAATGGGATAGTGCGCGAATTTGTGCGCTGTTTCGATCATGGTCATATAGTTCTCAAATGGCACGTATTCGGGGACGGTATTGCCAGAGCCGAGACAATAGCCGCCGCCGGGGGCGACGTGCTGCAATAGATGCTTGACAGCGGCCTCGATTTGAGCTTTGTTGCCACGTGATAGCAAATCCACATCCACATTGCCCACCAGGCAGAAGTCATGGCCACGTTGCTGCTTAAGTTCGACAATGTCCATGGCCTGCGGTTCGATGGGCTGCAGCGCATTGACTCCGCACGCTTTCAAGTCATCCAGCACGGGCCAGATATTGCCATCGGTGTGATAGATAAAAGGTATCTGATGTGCCTGACAGAGAGCACCAATTTTTTTCATCCAGGGAAAGAGATAGGTGCGATATACTGTCGGCGAAACGAATAGACCGGTATTGATGGCTATATCATCGCTATAAAAAATGGCACCGATACGATCAAATTGCACGATGGTCTCAAATAATGAGAGGACGATGGCGCCAATTTTTTCAAATAGCCGTTCCACCAGTTCGGGATTTTCCACCAGGGCGAAGGAGAAGGTTTCAAAGCCCATAAAATCCCAGGTCCAGGTGAAAATATCCCCGTACTGGCCGATGATCTTCATATTGTCGGGTAAGTATTTTTGCGCTAATTCAAAGTCAGAATAATCGACCTCATCCATTTTGGGCCAGCGAAACCGCTCAAAATCTTCCATCGATGTGATGATCCCCTGGCCGCTGGCGTGCCAACTTCGCTCATTAATATCGGTGGTAGCAGTGGAAATCCGTTGCCCCTCCTTCGGTTGAATTTTGTCGGGATTCATGTCCAGTTTAGGGGAAACTTTCACATAATCATATCCAGCCAAACGAAAAAAGTCGATGCGATCGCGAATATCCCGAATCGGTCGGCCCAAAAATTTGTGCATAATCGAATCAGCGATGGCCAGTTCCAGTAGTGGCACGCGGTCAGGCTGGCCGCCAAAAAGTGCGGTTTGTAATCGATTGAAATCCGGTTCAAATTTCATCCTTATCTCCATTGGTTATGTAAAGCAACAAAACCTGCATAACATATAAAATTTGAATTCCAAAATCAAGAGAAATTTTTCCGACATCTATAGGCTAATTTTTTATGAAACAGAAAAAGCCAACTTTTTTATAGTTGGCTTGTTTCTCGTGTCAAGCACCAGTAGCAGGTTTTCTAAGGCCGAGTTACCACGCCCAAATCAAGACTGTCTCTATTTTGGTGCGTGAATTTCCCGCGAAATTACACAGCGAAAACCCACAAAATTGGATGTTCGATCCGGCGGCAGCGAATAGCGGTATGTGGTTCGCAAATCTCTTGCATGGAAGAGGTATCCGCCACCGCGAATAACCTTGCGAGTACCCGTCAACGGGCCGCGTGGATTTTGGCTCTGACTTTGCGAATAATAATTTCTCAGGTACCAGTCAGCGACCCATTCTTTCACATTGCCGCCCATGTCATAGGCGCCAAAGAAGCTGGGACTGTCGATGGTCTGAAAGCCTTTATAGTTCTGGCCGTTGAAAAAGCCGACGGGCGTGGTACCACTTTCGAACGGATCGCCACTATCCCACCAGTTGGCGCGGCGGTGATCCAGCGAATCGCCCCAGGCATAGAGCCGCCGATCCGCCCCGCGCGCGGTCTTTTCCCATTCCGCCTCGGTGGGCAAACGTTTGCCATAAAAATCGCAGAATGCCTTAGCCCCGTGCCAGCTTACGTAGACAACCGGATGCATCAGGTACAATTCATCCGCATAAAAATGGCCATCGATGTGATGAATGTGGCAATCTGGTTGGCTGAGGTCGATCCAGTAAGCGATATCGGCAATTTGATTGGGATTTTGCTGGAGGTATTCATTTAAAAATTCAGCAAAGCGCTTATTGGTAATAGGGTGTTTGTCAATCCAGAACTCATCGAGATGCACTTCATGGACCGGCCGCTCGTCTATTTCATGATCGTCGATGCCCATGAAAAAACTACCGGCTGGTACGTAAACCATGTCCGCAAACTGGTTCATTATTTTTTTAGTAATGCGATGGGTTAGACCCTGGCTGTCCCTGGCTTCCAGAGTTATTGTCATCTCGGTGAACGGCTCTGATTTTAGAGAATAAGTGGTCCGGGAGGACCAATCGCTGTCCCAGATTGAATCGGCCTGAATATTCCACCGGTACTGGAGATTAGCTCCATCCTCAAAATCGCTGGAACCGGATGCGTCCAACGAGATTTTGAGCGGTTCCAGAAAATCCTGGATATAAGTAAATTTGGCGGCCGGACGGGAATAGACAATAAGCTCGCGGGTGGCCGCAACGGTCCACCCGGCTTCATCCTTAACCTCAACCCGGACTGTCTTTTTGCCGCCGCCATTGGGATAGATGTGCGGCTGCTTGCTTTCACTGGACCAGTCTGTATCGAAACGGCCGTCATCCTCCCAATCCCAGCGGAAGAGGAGCTGAAAGTCATCGGAACTGGCCGACGCATCCAGCATGAACGTTGTCTCTTGCGCCAGTCCCTCCGTTGGAGAAATTTCCAGCACCACTTTTGGCGGCGTCGTATCCAGAATAATGCTCCTGGTCACCACACGGGAGAGGCTGCTATCTGGGTATCGTATTTGGAAAAAGATATCATAATAGCCATTGGCTGGCGGTAATTGCCAGTCCAACTCCGGTCGGAATGGTTCCCAGCGACTATCCGAGAAATCATTCAATGTTGATAATCGCATTTCAAAGGCTGAGGGTGCCGTTAGCGTCAGGGTCACGGTTTTGGATTGGCTGAATTTCTGCCCATGATTGATTTCCAGGCTCAGTTCCAATTGCGAGTAGTCTGGTTTTGGCTGAATTGCGCTCGAATCAACCGGGATTTTGAATTCCAATTGTTTTTTGGTTGAATCCTGATTTGCTGCAGTGATGAAAGCCTCCTGCGCTCTCAAAGTCGCTCCGTTCGAGATTATAGCCACTGGTTGAAACGAAATAAGCGCTGTGGCAAAGCAGGCGATGACCAATCGTCGTCGGCCTAAGCCATACCACCGTCCCCGCTTCCCATTAACGAATTTCATTTTGTCCATCCTGCTTCTGCTTAATGATGAAGTTCATGGTCTGCTTATTCAATTGAGAAATAAACAAAAGCGTGGTTAAATATGAGCATAATTTTTAGCAATGTCAAGTTAAAATTTTGTGAAGTTATGTTCGCAGGTCAAGCGATTTGAGGCGAAAAGAACAAAGTTGATCTTTTGGCTAATCTATCCAATGAAACATTTCTGGCGAAAATATTTTGGTCGCAGGTATTGCCCTGTTCACGACAGCCGGATTTGTTTATCAATGGTAAGACGGGATGGTTGCGGATGCGATTTTTGAGCTGCCAATATCTAAAGCAAAAACAGCTTGCGTTTTGGAAACAGCCCAAAGCCGCCACCGGTATGAATGAATAAAATTCGATCGTCCTGCTGGAAGCGACCGCGAATGATTTGATCTTTCAGACCATAGAATGCCTTGGCCGTGTAAACGGGATCGAGAATGATGCCTGTCGTTCTGGCTATTTCTCGTATGAAGTTGATCTCCTCCTGCCGATTTAGGGCATACCCCGCTCCCACATAGCCGTCAATAATGGTGATGTCGCTATCATGAAAATTGATATTTAAATTAAATTGTCCGATCGCGCGGCGCATGATGCCGCTAATTTTTTGCACAAAATAGGCTTCATCATCGCAGACATTGAAGCCAATGACCTGATAGGGTTGATGGTAAAGTTTCTGTCCCAGCAGCAGCCCTGCATGCGTGCCCCCTGAACCTACTGCGCAAACCACATAGTCGAATGTTACCTTCAATTGACGGCACTGGGCGGCAATTTCCTCAGTGGCGGAAAGATAGCCGATGGCGCCCAATTCGTTGGAAGCCCCTTCCGGGATAATGTATGGCCGGTGCCCCTGCCGGCGAAGGTCTTCGGCCAGTTCTGCCATGATATCTTCCACCCGGTTGGCATAATCGTCGGCGGAGATAAATTTAATTTGAGCGCCAACCAGATAATCCAGCAACAGATTGCCATCGAGTTCCTCATCTTTTGATCCGCGCAGCACCAGGTAAGATGAGAGGCCCAATCTAGCGGCCGCAATGGCCGTAGCGCGGGCATGGTTGGATTGAACGCCGCCGCAGGTGATTAGATAATTGGCACCCTGCCGTTGAGCTTCCGCAATGACGAATTCCAATTTGCGAATTTTGTTACCCGATAGCTCGAAGCCGGTGAGATCGTCGCGTTTGATGTAAATTTCAGGTCCATGCCATTGCTGCGATAGTTGCGGCATCCGTTCAATCGGAGTCGGCAGATGGGCCAGGGACAGCCGGGCTGGATAAGGAAACGCCATTTTTGAAAGCCTCCTGTTCAGGTGATGATTCACTTTGCTGGCATCGGAATGCCAGGGTTATGATATGATGCCTTTAGTTTTTAGAAAAGCGATGGCTTGCTGAACCTCAGCCAATGAGACCTGAGGCTGCACCTCTAGAATGCGAATAGCATCGGCAGTCAGATATTTTTTGATCATATCAAAGTCCACCAGCCCGCTGCCAGGGGCATAGTGATCGCGATAGCCGATTTCTTTGCAGTCGTGCAGATGCATACCGATGAGCCTTGGCGCAAAGGTTTTCAGGAGTTCCTCATGGCGACACAAGCCAAAGGTCTCCTGGGTCTGGCCATGGCCAACATCATGCCAGTAGCCGATATGGCTGCCCTGGAAGCGTTCCAGAATCACGACCATTTCCTCGAAGTTGGGAAACTCATCGTAAAAATAGCGATTTTCAATTCCCAGTTGAACTCCATATTTTTCGGCGGCTCGATTCAGTTGTTCCAGACTGCGCAAGGCGGCGCTCATCTGTGCTGGACTGGCAGCACGTCGCTGGCCGAGTTTAGACGCAACAAAATTCTTGCCTTCCTGATCCTGGAATTGTCCCTGTTGGTAGAGCCGAAACCAGCGATCATGCTCGGGATTCATAGCCACGCTGCCGAGATGGAACACCACCGCCCGGGCACCTAATTCGCGGGCCTGGCGAATGGTGCGCAGCGAATATTTTACTGCAAGCCGTCGTTGCTCCGCATTGGTCGAGGATAGGGAAAAGGCGTCGCCCGAAGCTTTTTCGATGGGCAGAATTTCAGGATGCGGGCAATAGTTGTGCAAGCTGAGCACTTTCCAGGCCCCATTTTTGAGTTGAGTTCTGATCTGCTGAAATGCAGCCATGGTGAGGCGATATTCCAATTCCAATCCCCCAATGCCCGTTGGCGCCAGTGCCTCCAATAGTTGCTGGCCATCGCTGATGATAGATGACCTCCAGATGGTTGAAATTCCAAACATCATACGATTTCTATTTTTTCTTTTATCTGTCTCCCAAATTACTCATGAAAAACGCATTCTATTGTACAGGCAGAATTAAGAGCTCTGAGATTTAGCTATGGAATCTACACTCATTCGCGTCAGCCAGCAATCGCATCGCAGGATTTTTGAGGTCATTTTGCTGTTAATTATTCATCTCTAAATCATTTTGACATAAAAATGTGATCAATCGCTACCGAATAAAATCAGATGAGGCTCAGCCAAAGATAATTTGCCGTCGGGTTAGGAACGCATTTTGAGGCCAATCATTCTGCTATTAAACATCCTGCTTCTAACAAGCGACCCATGGCTGGAATTATCGCAGCAACTATAGGTTATTCGGCTACCACCAAATTTTCCAGCATCCCAACTTCGTCGATTTCGCCGGTGACGATGTCGCCGGGGTGCAGTTCTGAAACGCCCTCTGGCGTGCCGGTGGCGATGATATCACCCGGGGCCAGAGTCATGTAACGAGAGATAAAATGGATAATCTCCGGGATCTTGAAGATCATGAACGAGGTATTCGATTCCTGGCGGATCGTATCATTGACTTTCAAGCTTATTGCCAATTGGTGCGGATTGGAAACTGCCGCGTGAGGCACAAGATAGGGTCCCATGGGACAAAACGTATCCAGGCTTTTCGAGCGCAACCAGGGGAGCTTGTTCTCGATATCTTTGATTTGCAAGGCGCGAGCGCTGACATCATTGAGGATCGAGTAGCCAGCCACATAGTCGTAGGCTTTGGATTCGGCGATATTTTTGCCTGCCTTGCCGATGACAACGGCCAGTTCAATCTCATGATCCACCCGGCCGATTTGCCGTGGCAGCACGATCTGGCCCCCATGGGGTAGGAGGCTGGATGGCATTTTGGCAAAGATGATTGGCTCTTCTGGCACTGGATTATTGAATTCGGCAGCGTGTTTTCGATAATTGCGGCCCAGGCAGATGATCTTCTGCGGTCGAGCTACTGGTACATCGTACTGGATGGGCTGTGGAATTTTCAAGTCATTCAGCGAGCGCAGGTTCTGCACGGTTGATACTATTTCCATGATGTCATCACGATTAAAAAATCCGAGTTCGATCATCACCTGGATAAATGTCAGCTCCGGAAAACGATGCTGGCCCTGAATATCCTTGAACATTTCGAAGATGCGAGTGAAATCATACGCCTGATTTTCAAGCACAATACCGATGCGTACCTGGCGCTCCCTGGTGATAAAAGAAAACAGCTTCAAAGAATCCTCCTGAATTTTTTCAATTGGCGAATAGTTAGCTGACAAAGGCCGGTCCTCTGATTGCAATTGTCAATATCCTTGCGAAGGCCAAATGCCTTCGCAAGGAACAACCAGAACCGAGCCGATTATAGGCCGCAATTTTTGACACCGATGCAGAAATACGTAAATCCCTTCTCCCGCATGGCATGGCGATCATAAATATTGCGGCCATCAAAAATAATTGGCTGTTTCATGAGTTTAGCCATCACCTGAAAATTGGGGTAACGAAACTCCTGCCATTCCGTGAGCAAGAGCAGGCAATCGGCATCGATCAGGGCACCGTAGAGATCATCAGCCAATTCAATTTTGTTGCCCAAAATTCGCTGGGCTTCTTTTCTGGCCTGAGGATCGTAACCTTTGATATGGCAGCCTTCCTGCAATAGTTTCTCGATAATGACTAATGAGGGCGCTTCTCGCATGTCATCGGTCTCCGGCTTAAAGGAAAGTCCCCAGAGGGCAATGGTTTTGCCGTTCAAATCGTTCTTGAAATAGCTCTTGACCCTTTCGTAGAGCAGCAATTTCTGATGTTCATTCACCTCTTCCACCGCGGTGAGGATTCGCAGGTGGTAGTTGTTATCCTGAGCGGTTTTGATCAACGCTTTGACATCTTTGGGAAAACAAGAACCACCATAGCCGATGCCAGGATAGATAAAACGATGGCCGATACGCGGATCGCTACCGATGCCCAATCGTACCATGTTAACATCCGCGCCGACGATCTCGCAGAGGTTGGCAATTTCGTTCATAAAACTGATGCGGGTGGCCAGCATGGCATTGGCCGCGTATTTGGTCATTTCTGCTGAGGGAATATCCATTACAATGATGGGGTGGCCGTTTAATACGAATGGCTTGTAAAGGCCGCGCATGATTTCTTCCCCTCGGGGCGATTCTACGCCAACTACGATGCGATCGGGTTTGAGAAAGTCATTAATCGCGTCGCCTTCTTTCAAAAACTCGGGGTTGGAGACGACGTCAAAGGTGAGCTGCGACCCGCGCTGTTTGAGCTCCTGTTCGATGGTGGCACGAACTTTTTTAGCTGTGCCTACGGGAACTGTGCTCTTGGTTACCACCACCAGGTAGTGCTCCATGTATTTCCCTATATCGCTGGCCACCGTAAGCACATGGGTCAAATCGGCACTTCCATCTTCGTCCGGTGGCGTGCCCACGGCGATGAAGACCACATCACAATTCTGTATTCCTTCGGAGATCGCGGTGGTAAAACGGAGGCGATCTTTTTTCATATTGCGTTCTAGAATCTCCTCCAGCCCGGGTTCATAGATCGGCAAAATCCCTTTTTTCAGATTTTCAATCTTTACTGCATCGACATCCACACAGGTGACATCGATGCCTGTTTCGGCAAAACAAGTCCCTGTAACTAATCCAACATAGCCAGTTCCGACAACTGCAATTCTCACATGTTCCTCCTGAGTTTGGTTCGTTTGTGTCTGTTAGCGATAAACATTAAGTTGGAATAGGCCATCCGGCGTAGCATCCCTGGATCGCCGCTGCCTATCAAGGTTGATGAATTTATAAAAAAGAAAAGAAAAATGCAACTGATTATTTCGCTGGCCATTCTTGATCGCAGCGATCTGAACATCCTGATCGACTGTTTGTCGCCAGACGACCGGTTGATGAATCATGAAAAAAGAACTTGACTTTTTCTAAAAATATGCTTATAATTGGCATGTTAAAAATGGGGCTATAGCTCAGCTGGGAGAGCGCTTGACTGGCAGTCAAGAGGTCAGGAGTTCGACCCTCCTTAGCTCCACTTACCAAACCCCTGGTCGCTTCTGTTAGCGCCAGGGGTTTTTTATTGCAAAAATGGCTGCTTTAGGATTTCTGCAACGAAACGGCAATTGATTGGCGATCATTTTTTGCCAGCCGATGCTGACCCAAATTACGCTACAGAGAGCCTACCGCAGCCAGACCACTTGTAAGTCAGGAGACCATGGGGCTGCAGGCTCGCGCCGCAGCCTGGGTAGCTGCATGAATCAAAAAAAACAGCCGTGGTACCTTTTGCATGATGGTATCACGGCTCTCAATGCGGTCGGGGCGAGTGGATTTGAACCACCGACCCCTTGACCCCCAGTCAAGTGCGCTAACCGGACTGCGCTACGCCCCGAGTATTTCGCTTTTGGATCAAACTTGTTCTGCTTTGAATTTCTGTTTTAAGTCACTCCAATTCGCCCAATTTGGTCATCAACTTGCATCATTCCTTTCCATCCAGTATTGCTAACAGTTCCTCCAAATCTTTTTTCAAAGAGCTGAGTGGGTCTTCTTGCGGATGCTCCTGCAACGGCATATCCATCTGTGCGGATTTCATCTGGTACAATAGTTTTAGCTTCTGCCTGGCGCCCTCGATGGTGTATTTGTCTTCGTACAGCAATTTCTTGATCAGGAAGATCAGTTTGATATCGCTTAATTTATAAATGCGGTTGCCGGCACGATTTTTCGCTGGTCTAAGTTCAGCAAACTCGGTTTCCCAGAACCGAAGTACATACTGTTTTAGCGATGTGATTTTGCTGACTTCGCTGATCGAATAATAGAGCTTTTTGATAGCTTTATTTTTCATGTGGCTGGTACCCCCCAGCACTTTTTGGCTGCCCAATAATAATGATTTTTTACTTAAAATGCAATATATTTTTTTTGTTTCGGAATTGCTGATACCAGATGGTGCCACGCGCAGCGAAGCTGATGGCTTGCTGTTTCAAGCGCTCGATCGAAGACTGACGCAGCTTGCGGCAGAATGACGCCGGAGTATCGATAGCATAGACGCCATGACGCTGGATGCAAAAGGTTGGCCATTTTATCCGGAGCTGCGGCGATGATATCATGGAACAGCCTCCGTGATACTTCAAGGCAGAGGCCATTGATATCACCCGTTCATCGGCTCGATTGAACGGATAGGCCAGAAAATGAACTGGGTGCCCCAATTTTTCTTCGAGCACTGCTTTTGAGGTTTCCAATTCTGTTCTCAGTTCACCGTCTGACAGCCGCACCAGGTCGGGGTGGGTCGCACTATGGGAACCAATTTCCCAGCCTGCCGCTTGCAATTCGAGCAGTTGCTGCCAATTTAAATGCTTCGAGTAGATGCCGCCAAGGTTGGCATCCCAGCTACTCTTTTGGCCCACATAGCTTGATATTACAAACACCGTTGCTGTAAAATGATATGCTTTTAAGATGGGATAAGCATTTAACCAGACTGATTCATCCGCATCGTCGAAGGTGAGGACGAATCGTCGTTTGCGTGCGTCATCAGAGTAGGGGAGCGTCAGATATTGAGCGAGGGAAATCGATTGGTAGCCATGATTAAAAAGAAATCGCATCTGATAAGCAAAAGCTCGAACGGGCACTACGGTAATGCCCCATTCGAGCTTGTTGCTAATTTTATGATAAGCTAAAACTGGCACATCCATCACTGACTGCTTTCCTTGAAGTAACATTGCTGCAAGAGGACGATGCGTTCGTGCTGCTGCGCCAGCAGCAGTGCGATTGCTCACGCCCTGGCAGCAAATCGTGCGCCGACGCTTTAATGGAGTGTCTTTAGCACATCTTCCAATGGCGTATATTGCAAACCGAAGGTCTCGGCGACTGGGCCGTAGGTTACCTTGCCGAAAATAATGTTCACGCCCAGGGCAATTTCCCGATTGGATTTGATCGCCGCCAGGTAGCCTTTGTTGGCAATTTCCACTGCATAAGGCAGCGTAACGTTGGTCAACGCGATGGTTGAGGTTTTGGGCACGGCGCCGGGCATATTGGCCACGCCGTAGTGAATGACTCCCTCGACTTCATACGTTGGCTCGGCGTGAGTGGTGGGGTGAATGGTTTCTACACAGCCACCCTGATCCACTGCTACATCAACAATGACCGAGCCTTTCTTCATCAACTTGAGCATGTCTTTGGTAATCAAATGAGGTGCCTTGGCGCCATGAATGAGCACTGCACCGATCACCAGATCCGCGTCGGCAATTTGGTTGCGAATGTTTTCGGGTGTGGACATCATGGTGGTCACATTCGCCGGCAATACGTGGTTTAAGAATCGCAGGCGGTCGATATTGATGTCCAGAATGGTGACGTTGGCACCCAGACCAGCAGCCATTTGTGCGGCATTGGTCCCGACAATGCCACCCCCGATAATCACTACTTTGGCCGGTGCAACGCCAGTCACACCACCCAACAGAATGCCGTGACCGCCAAAAGTCTTTTCCAGACAACGAGCGCCAGCCTGAATGGAAAGTCGACCCGCAACTTCGCTCATCGGATTCAGCAACGGGAGGCTGCCATCGGCTTTTTCGATAGTTTCGTAGGCGATGGCAATACTGTTGGTTTTCATGATGGCCAGCGTTAGTTCTTTTGAAGCCGCGAAATGAAAATAAGTGAAGAGAATTTGACCGGAGCGAATCAAGCCATATTCCTGCGTCAGCGGCTCTTTCACTTTCATGATCATATCCGCTTTCTGAAAGATTTCCTTGGGAGTGGCCACAATTTTCGCGCCTGCTTTTTCATAACGACTGTCTTCAAAACCACTGCCCAACCCAGCTTTCGTTTCAACTAACACTTGATGTCCATGCTGTTTCAAAATCTCAACGCCGGATGGCTGCAAAGCCACTCGATTCTCATTTGCCTTAATTTCCTTTGGAACGCCAATAATCATACAGAGCTCCCTCCTGAGTTAGATGGGTTATAATGCAATCATATTTAGTCATCAATAGTTATTAGTTTTACTTGTTATTCACGGCGAAAGCGGCGCGGCCGCGAACTGGATTCTTCTTCGCCCGGTCGTCGTTCGAGCAATGCTTTTCGGCTCAGATCCAGCTTGCCCTGCTCGTCAATTTTGAGCAGTTTGACCTGGACCTCATCGCCTACCTTAAGCACGTCTTCGACACGATTGACCCGAGTGTGGTCAATTTGCGAAATGTGCAGCAGACCCTCTTTACCTGGCAAAATCTCTACGAACGCACCAAAGTTAGTAATTCGTTTTACTTTGCCGGTATAAACCATGCCTTCCTCGGGCTGGCGTACAATGTCTTCGATCATCTGTTTGGCGCGCATGCCGTTCTCTGGATCGATAGCAGCAATCGTCACCAGGCCATTGTCATCGATGTCGATGGCGGTCTCCGTCTTTTCAATAATGTCGCGAATCACTTTGCCACCCGGGCCGATAACCGCCCCAATGAAATCGGTATCGATCTTCAAGGTTATAATTCGAGGCGCGTAATTTGAAAGCTCAGCTCGCGGCCTGCTAATGGTCTGATTCATGATGTCCAGGATGTGAAGCCGACCGGCCTTAGCTTGCGCCAGCGCTTCCCGTACGATCTCCAGGGAAATGCCCTTGATCTTAATATCCATCTGAAACGCAGTAATGCCACTGGCCGTACCCGCGACCTTGAAATCCATATCGCCCAGATGATCTTCGTCGCCAAGAATGTCGCTCAGAATGACGTACTTATCGCCTTCGCTCACCAGCCCCATGGCAATTCCCGCCACCGCATCCTTCACCGGCACGCCGGCATCCATCAGCGAGAGCGAACCCGCACATACCGTAGCCATGGATGAAGATCCATTGCTTTCCAGGATGTCGGAGACGATCCGGATGGTATAGGGGAACACTTTTTCGCTGGGAATGACATTTTTCAACGCGCGCTCGGCCAAATTGCCATGGCCAATTTCGCGACGGCTGGTGCCACGAATTGGGCTCACTTCACCCACGCAAAATGGGGGGAAGTTGTAGTGGAGCATGTACGTTTTGGAAAACTCACCTTCCAGTTCATCCATCTTCTGTTCATCGATCTTGGTGCCCAACGTGGTTACCGCCAGGGCCTGGGTTTGGCCGCGTGTGAATAGGGCTGAGCCGTGAGTTCGGGGCAACAGTCCCACTTCGCAGGTAATCGGGCGAATATCGGTGTTGGTGCGGCCATCCAGACGACGCTTTTCATCCAGGATCATGCGGCGCACCAGCTCTTTTTCAATTGCCGCAACCTCGGCCACCACGATGGATTCGGATTCGGGATATTTCTCAGCGAATGCGAGCTGCAATTCTTCGATCAACTGCGACAGGGCATTGGAGCGCTCGGCTTTCTCCTTGATTTCGACAATTTCTTGCAATCGCGGTCGAGCCTGTTGTCGAATTTCTACCAGCAGGCTTTCCTCAGGTGCAGGTAGTTCGACAACCATTTTTGGCTTTTGACAATCGGCCATTAGATCCAATTGCAACTTGACAATTTCCTTGATATGCTGGTGACCAAACGCCAGCGCTTTTAACATATCTTCTTCCGAAATTTCTCTTGCCTCACCCTCCACCATGATAATAGAATCCTGACTTCCAGCGATCACCAGATCGATGTCACTGTTTTCCAGTTCTTGATAACTGGGATTGACCACCAACTCGCCACCGATGCGTCCCACACGGACAGCGGCGAGCGGCCCCTGGAAGGGGATGTCAGAGATAGAAAGCGCAGCCGAAGCGCCAATAACTCCCAGGACGTCAGGATCATTTTCTTTATCCGATGACAGGACGAAGACGATGATCTGGACTTCATTGCGGAAATTATCGGGGAAACAGGGGCGGATCGGGCGGTCGATGAGGCGAGCACTTAAGATCTCGTTTTCGCTGGGTCGACCCTCCCGCTTTACATAACCGCCAGGAATTTTCCCTGCGGCATACGCTTTCTCCCGATATTCAACACTCAGTGGGAAGAAATCCACATCAGTCAACGGCTTTTTGGAGGCCACTGCGGTGGCCAGTATGATCGTATCCTCCAGCCGCACCGTTACGGCGCCGTTGGCTTGTTTGGCTAACTTGCCAGTTTCGATGGTTAATTTTTTCCCACCTACCATTAATTCTTTTGTGAAAATCATTTTTTTCTCCAATTTCAGTTGTAGCTAATTTGTATTGCCTGGGTTTTGCCAGGCTGCTGCTCATAACTTGCAGCCGGAATGTGGCAAAGACCATGAATTTGACTGCACACTGAACTGATCGTTAGTTGCAATCGATTTACGATTCACGCGTCGCTGATCACAGAACCGCCGGCCCATTGGCCAGCCCCATGCGATCGAATCGAATCGAGGCCAAGCATCAAGAACGATCGCGTTGCTCGATTCGATTGCTCGTAGCAATATCGCTAAAGGTTATCATAGAAAAGTTACATCAGGTGACGCGATCATCACCTTTTTCTGAATCGCTGACAGCGTCCTTTCATTTATAAAAACAGTATCAATATTCATTGACGGCTTAACCGTGCTTTTTTCTTGCAATCAGAAATTGTATTGGGTTATAAATAGCTCTCCTTAACCGATAGCGGCTACCAGCAGCAAGTGCGAGATAGAGGCAGCTCAGCAATTTCATTCATTGCAGTTGCGCCTTTGCCGAACACTATCGGCGGATGCCCAATTTTTCGATCATCTCACGGTATTCATCCAGATTGTGTCGTTGCATGTATTGCAATAAACGTCGACGCTGGCCGACCAATTTTAGCAAGCCACGTCGCGAGTGATGATCTTTGGGATGCGTTTTGCAATGCTCGGAAATTTCAGTGATTCGTTTGGTGAGCAATGCGACCTGACTTTTGGTGCTTCCCGTGTCTTTTTCGTCTTTGCCAAATTCAGTAAATATTTTTATTTTGTCCTCTTTTGTGAGTGGCATAAACATCTCCTCAAATTAAATGGTTGCAAGAATTTCTAAAGTTTTTTGCTTATCAATTTCAATTTGCTTGATGAGTTGTTCGCTCGTTTCGAATTGCACATCATCGCGAATTCTGGCAATGAATTCGATCGTTAGCATTTGACCATACAAATTGCCAGCAAAGTCAAACAGATGCAATTCGATTGACTGCTCGGGATATGAAAACGTTGGTTTCGTACCAATATAAAGCACTGCTTTATATAATCGGGTGCCCAAATGGGCCTGCACCGCATAGATGCCGTGTCGCGGAATCAGTTTTTCGCGGCTGTTCGGTTGAATATTGGCTGTGGGCACACTCAGAGTTCGCCCCCGGCCTTCCCCCCGAATCACCTCGCCGCTCAGTCGATAGGGACGTCCCAGGAGCCGATTCGCTTGTTCGATATTGCCGGCGGCTAACAGGTTTCGAATTTTCGTGCTACTGACCACGATTCCATCGATGGTCAACGGCGGTAACGTGATTATTGCATAATGATATTGTTGGCTCAGTTCGGTCAATATTTCCTGATTGCCCAGGCGATCCCGGCCAAACGCATGATCATAGCCAATAATAATTTTTCTAAAGCCGATTTGTTTCACCAAAATGTCTTCGACAAACTGTCGCGAGCTGATCTGGGCGAAGGCCTCGTCGAATTTCAGCACGATCAAACGATCGATCCTGAGCGATTCGAAAATGGCAATTTTTTCCTCGATGGTCGACAGGAGTTTTAGTTCGGTTCGTCGCTGCCGTTTGAGGATGAATTGCGGATGGGGCTCGAACGTTACAATCGTAATGCATTCGCCGGACTGTGCTTCGTCGTGCAGCTTCCGGATGATCGATTGATGCCCCAGATGAACACCATCAAAGGTCCCCGTCGTAATAACGCAGTTAGGATTACGCGATAGTCCTGTCAAATCTCGAAAAACTTCCATGCTCGTGTATGATCATCCGCTGCTTAATTTCAATCATTATTCATCATAAAAAAATTCTGACGGAGCCAATGTCCCATGGCGATATGTCAAAAAAATGAGATCCTCATTGCCTTTTTTGCCTGAGGCCCATCCAACGAGATTAATATCGCTGATTTCATTCGGCTGCCTCAGGTATCCACTCAATTATCATTGGTGATCAAGATGGGCTATCATCTCATTGAATTGTTGCCAATTCAGGGCATCATCAATTGAGTAATCGCCGATGCGAGTGCGGATAAGCGTCTTGAGATAGCCACCACAACCGATCTGTTGACCAATATCCCTAGCCAGCGCCCGAATGTAGGTACCTTTGGAACAGATTACCCGAAGGGCCAACGTGTGATGCTCATAACGCAGCAACTCTATCGTCTCGATGTGCACCAGTTTGGGCGTTCGCTCAATAGCCACTCCCTGGCGTGCCAGCTTATACAGTCGGCGCCCTTGCACCTGTTTGGCTGAGAACAGGGGAGGCAACTGATAAATTGACCCCACGAATGATTGACAGACTGCCTGTAAGTCTTCAGGAGTCAATGCTGGCACCGATGCCTGGGCGATGATTTTGCCCGTGGGATCATCCGTATCCGTGCTGATGCCCAATTCAATTTCGCCCACATATTCTTTGGTCAGGCCCATTAACTGCTCCACCTGGCGAGTGGCGCGGCCAGTGCAGATCAGCAATACCCCTTCGGCGAAAGGATCTAATGTTCCAGCATGGCCGACTTTGGTTTTGATTTGCGATCGAATCTGTTTCACCAGCCAGAAAGAACTCTTGCCCGGTGGCTTGTGGAAATTCAGAATCGCGCCGGCCGCAAAATCAAAAGGCGTTCCGAACCAATTCATAGATCATGGTCGCTTTTGATTTGCCTAAGCAGCATTTCAATATGATCGGCATCGTCCAGGCCGATGTCGTAAATGAATTGGATTTCCGGCACATACCGCAAGCCGGCACGCTGACCGATCTCCCCGCGAATATACTTGTTCGCTCGTTCCAGGCCGATTGCAGCGTGCTCGCGGGATGGATCCTCGCCGAGAATTCGGTAATAGATTTTCGCGTGTTTCAAGTCATCGGTCAATTTTACAAAGGTGATGGTGATATTTTTCACCCACGGGTCTTTCACTTCCTCGGCGATGATGATGCTCACCTCTCGCTTAATCAGCTCGGAAACACGAAGTGATCGTTTGTATTTCATAATCGGCTAATAGATTTCAATTGAATGATCGACAATTTCCAGTCGGACATCATTCTCAATGAATTGCATAATTTGGTTCAATGTGCTATCCACGATCTTTTTGTCATTTGAGACAATAGCCACGCCGATCGTCGCTCGTTGCCATTTATCGTTATTCTCGATTTCGGCAATGGATACGTTGAATTTATTCCGTATCCTGGTCTTGATGCTTTTCAGCACAAAACGCTTCGATTTCAACGAGCCACTTTCGGGGATGTAGAGTTCGATTTGTCCGACACCGACGATCATAGAATAGCTGTTTCCTTCAAAATTAGGCGCGCGCTGGAACCTGGTTCGGGGTCAGCGTTCGTTTAACTTCGATTAATTTATAAGATTCGATAATATCTCCGACTTTGATGTCATCGAAGTTTTCCAATCCAATGCCGCATTCATAGCCCGAAACCACCTCACGGGCGTCATCTTTGAAGCGCTTTAATGAAGTCAGTCGTCCCTCGTAAATCAGCTTATCTTCCCGGTACAGTCGCACCAGGTCGTTGCGGCTGATTTTGCCAGAGAGGACATAGCAACCGGCGATGGTACCAATTTTGGGAATGCGGAATGTCTTGCGAACTTCCACAGTGCTCAAATTTTCTTCTTCGATCGTTGGTTCCAGCAGGCCTTCCAGCGCATTTTTCACATCGGCTAAGGCATCATAAATTACCTTGTATAGCCGTATATCCACTTTCTCTTTTTCAGCAATTTCCCTGGCATTGATCGTGGGCCGTACCTGGAACCCGATGATAATGGCATTCGAAGCTGAAGCTAACAGCACATCGGAATCGGTAATTGCACCGACCCCCTTGCGAATGATTCGTACGGCCACCTCTTCGGTCGATAACTTGGCTAACGAATCGCTGATGGCTTCCACAGATCCATCAACGTCGCCTTTGATGATCAAGGATAGCTCTTTAACGCCGCCTTTTTTAATCTGGCGTGAAATTTCGTCCAGCGTGAGGTGGTGGAACGATCGGTATTCTTTCTCCCGGCGAACCTGCTGTCGCACCAGACTGATCTCGCGGGTATCGCGCTCTGATTCCAGCACGATGAAGGTATCACCTGCCTGTGGCAAACCTGAAAAACCGATGACTTGAATGGGAACAGAAGGCCCTGCTTCGGTGCGCTTATTGCCGAATTCATCGAACAAGCCGCGCACTTTGCCACTGTATTGGCCGACCAAAAATGGATCTCCGATGCGCAGGGTGCCTGTTTGTACCAATACGGTAGCTACGACACCTTTGCCTTTGTCCAGTTTCGACTCGATCACGACACCACGCGCGCGGCGATTGGGATTGGCTGCCAATTCCAGAATTTCGGCCTCCACCAGAATGCTCTCCAGTAGTTTATCGATGCCCTGGCCGGTTTTAGCAGAGACTTCGACACACTGATATTTGCCACCCCATTCTTCGATCAGGACCCCATTGTCAGCCAATTGCTTTTTGATCAGATCGATATTCAAATTCGGCTTATCCACCTTATTCAGCGCCACGACAATTGGCACCCCGGCCGCCTTGGCGTGATCGATGGCTTCAATGGTCTGTGGCATCACGCTATCATCAGCAGCCACGACCAGTACCACAATGTCGGTCGCCTGAGCGCCTCGCGCCCGCATAGCCGTGAAAGCTTCATGTCCCGGGGTATCCAGAAAGGTAATCATTTTGCTATCGACATTCACCTGATATGCGCCGATATGCTGCGTTATACCGCCTGCTTCCTGAGCGATGATATTACTCTTGCGAATGTAATCCAGCAAGGATGTTTTGCCGTGATCAACGTGCCCCATAATCGTGACCACCGGTGAGCGCGGCTGCAAACTGGCTGGATCGTCTTCTTCCTCTTCTTCTTCCAGGATGTCGCTGCCAAATTCCGGAATGATTTCCACCTGGTAGCCGAATTCGTCAGCCACAATCTGAATGGTTTCTTGATCCAGGCGTTGGTTGATGGTCACCAGCATGCCCAATTCGAGGCACTTCTTAATCACGTCACTGGATTCGACACCGATCTCAGTGGCCAATTCACCGACCGAGATAAACTCGTTGACGCGAAGGATATTGGCTTCTTCTTCCAGTTCTTCATCGGTGTCGCGAATTTTCTTGCGCCGCTTTTTGGCATGGGCAGCCTCTTGCATGGCAGCAAACGTCTGCCGAATCGACTCCTCGACTTCAGCTTCGCTGACGACAAAACGTTTTTTCTTTTTGGCTTTACGCTTGGGACGTTCGACTAATTCGCCCTCTTCCAGCCGTTGTAGTTTTTTCTTTTTCTTTTTCTTCTTCTTTGGAAGAACTTCTTCTGGTGCAACCAGTTGTTCTAGATCATCAAATTTACGGAACAAGGCAATCCGTTCTTTCTTCTTGAGCTTTTTCTTTTTCAGCGCCTGAAGTTGTTCTTCGGTTTTTTGCTCAATGGTCGGCTCGGTTCGTTTTTCATCCGCTTTGCGAAATACCTTTTTCTCCTTTTCCACAGTCGGTTTCGCAACGGGCTCTTTGATTTTTGGCGCGATCGGCGGCGTCTCGGGTACGATCTCCGGCATGGCACGAAGTTTGACAGCCGGCTTCAGCTCTTTGTCTGACGGCACTACTTCTGGCACCGGCGGCTCTACCATGGGCGCGGGCGTTTTTTCTACAATTTGGGTAGAAGCAACGGTGTCTGCAATTTCAGCCTCCTCAATTCTCGCCTCAGATGCAATGGCCGCTGGCGCTGCAATGGTATTGGGTTCAGCAGGCATTGCAGGCACGGGAACAGGCTCCACTTCCGGACGCGTCGGGGCTGTCGGCTCTTCTATAACCACGGACTCCTCTTCGCTGGGCACAAGAGTCCCAGGACGTTCCGTTTTAGCTGCGGTTCTGCGGCGTCGCGGAATTTCGGTCATCACCTTCGATGACACCTTGAGCATGGCTTCAAATTCTTGAAGCTCCTTGCGCTTTTTCTCTTCCTCAATGGCTTTTTTCTCTTTTAATTGACGCTTGATATCTGAATCGTCCTCGGCGATAGCGCCCCCCACGGCAAACTTCTTTTTGATTTCCTCATACATCTCCTCGGTGACCGGGCTCATGTGACTATGGACATCAAAATTTAGCTTGCGCAAAAAACTTATCAAGGCATCAATTGAGATGTTGAATTCTTTCGCGACTTGAGGTATTCTCAGTTTCTTACTCAAATTTTATGACTCCACTTTAGATTGACGCAAGCCTCTTTAAGGCATGCAGGCTGAAAGTTACAGGCTCCCTTCTTTGCCTCTCACTGAAATCAACTCATATTAGACCGCGCTTGCTTCTCCTTTCAGTTTATTTATCGTAGCCATGATTTGTTCGACGGTTTTAGGGCCAAAGCCATGTATCTGCAACAATGACGCTTCATCTGCTTCCAGCAGGTCGGTCAAAGTTTCATAGCCGGCGGCCTCCAGTTTGCTGATAATCATCGGCGATAGCTCTTCAATTTCGCCAATGCTCAGCTCTTCGCTCTCCGGTTTGGCTTTGGAGACCATCTGTGCATACTCGGATTCCTTGATGGTATCCACGTCATATCCCGTCAGTTTCGATGCCAGTCGCTTATTTTGGCCGCCTTTACCAATAGCCAGGGAAATCTGCCCATCGGGAATGATGGCGATGGCTTTCTTATTTTCCCGATCGACCATCACCTTGGTAGGTTTTGCGGGACTCAGCGCACGAGCGATGTACGTTTCCGGATCGCTGGACCAATTGATGATATCGATCTTTTCATCGTTCAGTTCTTTGACGATAGACTGGATGCGAATGCCCTTCATTCCCACGCAAGCGCCCACGGCATCGATGCGCTTGTCATTTGAGGCAACGGCAATTTTGGTGCGATCCCCGGCTTCGCGCGCAATGCCTTTGATTTCGATCACGCCGTCATAAATCTCAGGCACTTCCAGTTCGAACAAACGCACCAGGAAGTTGGGATCAGCTCGAGAGACAATAATCTCTGGCCCGCGGCTGGTTCTTGTGACCTCTTTGATCATCACGCGCAAATGATCCCCGCGGCGATATTTTTCGTTGTATATCTGTTCCGATTTCGGCAAAATCACTTCGGTGCGTTCGACATTTAAATAGATTTCATTGCGATTAAACTGGCGAATGTCACCCACAATGATTTCATTGATTCGATCCTTAAACTCTTCGAAGACCACATCTTTTTCGGCTTCTTTAATTTTTTGACTGAGATGTTGTTTGGCCGCAATGATCAGCCGACGGCCGAAGCTCGCTGGGTCAATAATTTCCAGATACTCATCGCCGATCTCAAGGTCCGGCTCGACCTTACGAGCGGTCTCTAAGTCAATTTCCAGGTTTTCATCAGTCACCTTTTCGACAATGGTTTTGGTCTGACAGATTTCAACTTCGCCTTTGTCCATGCTAACAAAAATGTTGAAATTGTCCGTAGTTCCATATTTCTTTTTGACTATGGAATACATGATATTTTCAAGAATCGAACTTAATAATTCTTTATCAATATTTTTTTCTTTAACAATTTGACCAAATGCCTCAACGATTTCACTCTTCATAAGTGAGTATCTCCCATCAATATAATCGTCTCTTGCGAAAATTTTACCAGCGCCAAGCCTGCATCGCTTTCAGTGGCGCTTAAGTCCCTGCGATTCTGCCAGCGTTAAACTGTTAAGCGCTCAATTACAATAGCAACTCATCATTTACCAAACCGTCTGTATCTTGGCCAGTACTATCGTTGATAAGGCAATGGGTTGAGGCTGCTCATTTACTTCCAGAAGCAACTCATTCTCAGTCACCGCCTTGATCGTCCCTGAAATGGAAGTCATGGTGTTGCCTTGCCCGCGGTAGGTGATTCGCACCTGCCGG
>JAPDQM010000016.1:0-50045 GCA_034505795.1 Candidatus Zhuqueibacterota bacterium | reverse complement strand
GGCACATTTACCAGGGACGACTTCAATAAATTCGTCCGACGTATTAAAAGTGAGGGCGCATTTCTGACCATTGCTGTCCCGCCAACATTCATTCTGGATAAAGTAAGATTGGCGGAGGAGCTGACGGCGCAATCCCACCGCACACTCCCGTTGGAATATTTGGCACTGCGCAATATTTTCGACGATCTGGATTACGACGATACAGATTTTCCGAAATTGCAGCAGGCTTACGAGAAATTTAAACGACAGGTATGGCGACAGAAGCAGGCGCTGCTGCCTCAGACAAAAAAGCTTTACAATTATGATGAAATTCGCCGCAGTTGGTTCATCGATTATGAATTGATGGCTTTTGCTATCGAAGAATTCCTTCAGATCGAGCAAACCGCTGACGAAGACCTTTCGTTCGAAACTATCAATCAGATCGAAGATCTATATCGGCGCACCGCCCAAAAGCTTTTCCAACCGGAGTTTCTGGGATTAATGGTGGAACGCCTCAAAGATTATTCCTGGCTCTGCTTTGTAGGCCATAAAAAAGAGCGAGCAAAATTGGCTATCGCCACCATGGAGACCCTGCTCACCGTTCCGCCGGAGGAGCATCCATTTTTGAAGCGCATGCTGGAGCACAGCTTTGAAGTGCATCTCTATGAATGCGACGATGACTTTTATATCGATGACAGTACTTTTCCTGAAGATACTGAGTCTGCTGTCGATTGGGCTGAAACCGTAGCTCAAAAACCAGCGCCGGCAGCCGGGCCGATTATGCCAAAATCGCTGGGAAGCAAGTTTCGAGAGCTAAGCAAACTCACCGAATTGGCGAAGCTACAATTTTTGGCGGAGCAATTGCCCTCGTCACCATTTCATACTGAGTTTACCCCGCTGTTGACTTCCGGGGACATGCGGTTCAACATCCGTCAGGTCAACTATCTGGAATCGGTTTATGATGTATTTGTAAGTTATCATCTCGGTGCCTTTGATTGGAACGCCGTTCGCAAGGAGCTTGGAATTTCGCTGCCGGCAACCTCTTCGATCAGAGTGCTGAACGAAGTACAGGAACAATTCGCCGCCAATATGGCGCGTCATGGTTTCGATGCGCGGGCAATTGACACCGCCAAACGGCTCTGGGCTGAAGCAATATTTCTAAGTCGGGATGAATTAAAACCGATGTCCCGACCTCAGTCCTGGAGCGCAGGGGTCGAACTGCTGGTGGCATCGCTCCTGTTTAAGCCGACGCCGTTAGCCGTTCTGGAACGCGACTACGAAATCAATGCCAGCACCGTTCAAAAACGCATGAATCAATTAATTAAAATTCTTAATCTGAAAGTATTTTCCGATCCGAGCTATAAATACGCGTTTTTGGATCGACGAAAGATACCTTTTTAAGTCGTATGATAGACGCGAGGAGATGTTTTATGACTACCATTATCGATGTATTCGGGAGAGAAATTTTGGACTCTAGGGGAAATCCCACCATCGAGGTTGATGTGATCCTCGAAGGCGGTGCCATGGGCAGCGCAGCGGTACCCTCTGGCGCTTCTACAGGGGAGCACGAGGCAATCGAATTGCGGGATGGCGATAAGCTGCGCTATCTGGGAAAGGGGGTCACCAAAGCCGTCGAAAATGTCAATGAAGTGATTGCTGAAAAAATTATCGGTGAAGATGCGACAGAACAGATAATCATTGACCAAATACTGCGCGAAATTGATGGTACCGAGAACAAATCGAAATTGGGCGCTAATGCCATTCTGGGAGTTTCGTTAGCCGTGGCGAAAGCCGCCGCAGCAGCATTAAGTCTCCCGTTGTACCAATATCTTGGCGGAGTGCATGCCCACGTTCTCCCCGTGCCCATGATGAATATTTTGAATGGCGGCGCTCATGCCGATAATAACGTCGATTTGCAGGAGTTCATGATCATGCCAGCGGGTGCAACTTCCTTCGCCGAAGCACTTCGGATGGGTGTCGAAACGTTTCATGCGCTGAAAGCCGTTTTAAAAGCGAAAAAATACAACACAGCCGTAGGCGATGAAGGCGGTTTTGCACCCAATCTGAAATCTAATGAGGAGGCCTTGCAGGTCATTATGGAGGCCATTGCCAAAGCTGGCTACAAGCCTGGCGAACAAATCTTTATTGCGTTAGATCCTGCCGCCAGTGAATTTTTCGATACCAATAAACAAAAATATGTATTGAAATCGGAACAGCGGGAATTGACTCCCGCCGAAATGGTGGATTATTATGCCAAGTTGGTCAAGAAGTACCCTATTGTGTCCATCGAAGATGGCATGGCAGAAGATGACTGGGATGGCTGGAAGATCATGACCGATAAACTCGGTACCGCAATTCAATTGGTCGGGGATGACCTCTTTGTGACCAACACCAGGCGATTGCGAACCGGTATCGAGCGGGGCGTTTGCAATTCAATTCTGATCAAGGTGAACCAAATTGGCACGCTGACAGAAACACTGGCTGCGATAGAAATGGCCCATCGCGCCGGCTACACTACAGTAGTTTCGCATCGCTCGGGAGAAACTGAAGACACTACCATCGCCGATATTGCCGTGGCAATGAACACCGGTCAAATCAAGACCGGTTCGGCCTCGCGTACCGACCGAATTTGCAAGTACAATCAGCTTCTACGCATCGAAGAGAGTCTGGGCGAAGCTGGTGTCTTTGCCGGTATGAGCATTATTAAAAAATGATAGCAATGATAGCCGAAATATCTTTCTGAAGTGACCTCAATATTTTTAGAAAGGTACTTCAGAATATTTTATTCACCTAGCCAGTAAATCACTAATCACACGGGTCATTGGCTAATAGATTTTTTTCTGCGCAGCATTGGTCATGATAAAAAAGAAACGTGCAGCAATTTCGAGAAGCAGGCGGCGGCCGTTTAAATGGCGCCCCTGGCATTTTTTATTATTAGCGGGAATCGCTTTTTTCTCGTACGTCTTTCTATTTTCCAATCATGGTCTGTTGCGCTATCTCTATTTGCTCCGACGAAAAAAGTTGCTCCAGCAAGAAATTGCCGTGTTGCGCGAAGAGCAGATGAAGCTCCAGCAGGAAATCGAACGGCTAACTGATAATTATCGGTACATTGAAAAAATTGCTCGGGAAAAATACCAAATGGGCAAGCCAGGCGAGAAGATCTATTTCATTACCTCTCCTGAGAATAAAAAATAATGGTTCAGCGACGGATTTAGCCTCTCGGACGCGACATTTTATGATAGCGATTTCAGTCCCGACCTTTGGCCAGAATAGCTGCTGCAAGATGGCTTCGATATCGTGAGGCAATATCGTTTCTTATCCCTCGCCATGGGCAGCCATTTTGCAACCAGACTACATATTCAAAACGGTGCACAAGAGACATGGGCTTCAGGACTTTTTTATTGTTGGTTATGGTATTTGGTCCGGTCTCACATTGCCTGTGGGCACAGTGGAGTGAGGGCCAGCAGCTCTTTTACCAGATCGGCTTTCAGCAAAATTTGAATGCTTATCAATGGCTCTCTTCCATTCAATTTCAGCACCCCATCTGGAACCAAAGCTCAATTGCCATCAGCCAATACTTAAATTCAGCCTTGATCGACTTTGCACCGAATGATCAGAAATGGAAGGATGATCAGCGACTGAATGTGGATTGGTCATGGCGTTTTTCACCGCAATTCACGGCTCGATTATCCGTCGCCGGCACCAAGTTTTCTGATCGACTTTCAGGCTTGGTCAGCGATATCAATACCAATTGGGCAACGGCTGGTTTTCTGGTGCGTCCCTTGCCTGCCCTGCAATTAGCGTCTGATTGGGGGTTTAAATACGATGAGCGGCTATCACGCATTGATCGTGGCTTGACCTACAATGTTCAATGTCAAACCGAGCCATTTACAATAAACGATTATACTCAGGAGATCAGCTTGCTCCAACGTGAGGATCGCTATGCGATTCGGCGGAATAGTGATCTTGATATGGCATATCGAGTGCGACGGCAGTTTCAGCAGGATACGTATGATTCTTTAGCAATCTACTGGAGCAAAAAAAGACGTGATAATTATGATCCCCTGGAATTGACCAAAATCTACTTTGAAAGCCTGGAGGACGAAAAGCGAGGGATTCAAAACGATTTATTTTATGGCGTGCGGCCTGGCATGCAATTTCGCTTCCGAACAGTTCTGGATAGTCGCGTTACCAGCATCAGCAAATTTATGCAACGAATTGAACTGGCTAAAAGGGCCAAGCGGGAGTTTCATTCGCAAAATGAAATTGGGTTTATTTTCCGGCGCAGCAGAATCATGGTGGATATGAGCCTCTTATATGAGACCAATGACCAGAAAAACGAAGTACCAGATTCGCTCCGGGCGCGTCGTTTCTCAAAATATTTTTATTATATTTCACCGGACTATCAAAGCAATCGGTTGAATCTGGCAGCAAATATCCGCTGGTCGATTGGGCGGACGGATACGCTGCAATTGAGCACTGCCGTCAGCCGTTATCAATACGATACCCCAGAAACAAATATGGATGACCGGGATGAATTTCGATTTAACTTGGGTATCGCTGAGATTCACCGCTTCAATCCCTGGCTGAAATTGATGTTGAATGGCAGCATCAATCTCTATCACTTGGTTTATATTTTTAGCGAACGAAGTGCCAACAACAATTGGATGCGGATTTTGCGCTTATATCCCCAGATTATTTATCAACCGGATCGTCGATTTAGCCTGATGCAGCAACTGGAAGTTTTGGCGAATTACACCGAGTATGACTTTGAAACGGCTTCTTCATCCGATTATTTGAAAAGCTATGTCTTTCGGCGGTTTTCCTTCACCAATGATATTAGGGCGCAGGTAACACAGAAAAGTAGCGTGCTGCTCAATTACAAAATTGAATTGGAAGAAAATGGTAAATTGGATTGGGATCGCTGGATCGAGTATCTGCTCACCACGCGCCAAAGTCACTGGCTCAAGCTTAGCCTTCAGTATCAGTTGCACAAACATTCGTTTATTACCCCTGGTCTGTTGCTATTGAGTCGTCGTGAAAATTATCAGCGCGGTTTGGGCCTGGCATTAGGTGTAAAAGAAGGTTTGGGGGATATTCGGAGTTACGGTCCAACATTGAAATTGAATTATCAACCCAGTGCGCGGCTGAATCTTTCCATTGAAGCCATGCGCAGAGTGGTACTGACCGCTGCAATTCCGCGTCGTTATATTAATCACTTTGATGTCAATTTAACCTGGTACCGATGATCGGAGTATCATGGAGAAAAGCATGGCGATAAAAGATCAGACAGTTTATCGAATGGTAATCAAAAGCGATTTACGAAATGTGGCACGCGTAGAAAAAGTCACTGAAAAGATCGCCAATCACATGCACTTTTCTGATGAGGAAAAAGATAGCCTGGCAATTGCTGTTACTGAAATTGTAGGCAATGCCATCGTTCACGGAAATAAGCGAGATAAAAAGAAAAAAGTCACCATCGATTTCGAATATAAAAATAAGACCATCGTCGTAACGATCCAGGATGAGGGCAAGGGCTTCGATGTTAATGAGATCGCCAATCCATTGGAACCAGAAAACTTGCTCAAAGAGAGCGGACGCGGCATCTTTATTGTACGCGCGTTGATGGATTCGGTCGAATTCAAAAATACGGGGGCAGGGACGCAGGTTCAGCTCAAGAAAACGACCCAATCCTGATCTGCTGCTCCCAGATATCCCTCAATTCGCCTTTGGAACCAGCTTCAGCAACAATCCCGGCGCTGAAGATTCATCCGAGCAACCAAACCGCGGAACAACATATTAGCCCTCCCTCTTATGGTCCGCCTCGCCGGCTCAGACTTAATTCCTGATAACATCTATCATTGCTTGTGCGTTAAACCCAATTGATTGCCCCTACTTGTCTGCTGATGGCAGTTGACCAGCGATGCCGTGCATCAATCCATGACGTAAGCAACCAGGCGGATGATAAATCAGAACTCCTGCCTGACCTTACCCATCATAGGGGTAGTCGTAATGCCTCGCCTCAGTTCTGCCAATTCTTCAATCGCTTTTTTCTTTTTCTGAATTCGATCCAGCAGAATATTTTCATCGCGGCTGATAACCATCAGCGTGTTGGTATCAGCGATCTTGTTGGCTTGCAGGGCAATAGCCTTGTTGAGAGAAAGAATCCGCTTTTTGAGTTTGTCGATTTTCTTCTCTAAAACCTGGGCTTCTTCACTGTCGGTAACCATAAGCTCTCTCCCTGATAATGATGAGAATTGAAGTTCAATGAATTATTGAATAGCTTCTCAGCCATATCGCGATGGCAGACAATTGAATGATATAGCTCATGGTTGGAAAGAAGGGGACAGAAACGCAGCGCAAGCGAACCCGTGAAATCAATAAGTTCCTCGGCATCCTGTTCGAACGCTCCAACCATCAATCAGCTAAAATTTGACCCGAATGAGAGATACAATTCCAACAAATTTCGACTTTTTAACTATCAGAATTAAAAATTGGTTTCGTATTGTGGTAAAACTAACATTAAATTCTATGGTATAATATACAACTTTTATAATGAATGTCAATAAAAATTTTATATTTTAAATAAAAAAGTTTTCAAACCTGTTACGTATCATTAGACTAAAGAAGTGGCATTAACAAAAGGATATTTGGCCATTCAGTTTAACAATGATGCAATATCCAGGGATGAACAGTGATTAAGGAATGATTTTTTGACCATACGATATTTTTCTTGACAATTACTAAAAAAATGTTATATTAGTTGCAAACAAAAACCCCTTTAAGTCATTCCCGCGAGATAGGCAAGGGGCGTCGGAATCAGCAAGCCTTCATGCGCCCCACGGAAGGCTTTTTTTATGGCAAGCAGGGAAACGATGGACAGAAAAATCAAAGCGAAGATAATTGATGAAGTGGGATTGCGAAGAACGGTAACTCGTCTGGCCCATGAAATTCTCGAACGAAATCGCGGGGCGGAAAATCTGGTGATCGTGGGCGTTCGTACGCGTGGCGTTTATTTGGCGCAACGAATCATTCACGAAATCGAAAAAATCGAGGGCAAGAAATTGCCGTTAGGAATTTTAGATATCACCATGTATCGGGATGACTTTCGACAGCGCCTGAAGCAACCGGTGGTTCAGCAAACCGATATTCCATTCGATATTTATGATAAGGATGTAATCCTGGTTGACGATGTACTTTATACCGGACGTACCACTCGAGCGGCCCTGGAAGCACTTATGTCTTTTGGCCGACCGGCTCGCATTCAATTGGCAGTGCTGGTCGATCGAGGTCATCGTGAATTACCCATCAAGCCGGATTATGTCGGTAAAAACATACCCACCTCCATCGGCGAAGAGGTTCAAGTAAAAATGCAAGAAATCGACGGAGAGGATAGCGTATTGTTGGTCGAAACTCCGCCCGAAGCCGATGCAGCATAACATGGAGGCAAAACAAAGAGTAGGCAACGTGAGCTTTAAACGAAAACATCTCTTAGGTCTGGAAGGATTCTCCGCTGAGGAAATCAGTCTCATTCTGGATAGCGCCGAATCCTTCAAAGAAGTTCTGGAACGTCCCATCCCCAAAGTACCCACGCTGCGAGGAAAAACGATCGTTAATCTATTTTATGAAAGCTCCACTCGCACCCGCATCTCTTTTGAGTTAGCAGAAAAGCGACTTTCGGCCGACACCATCAATTTTTCGACCAGCACGTCCTCAGTGAAAAAAGGCGAAAGCCTGCGTGATACGGCCCAAAATATCGAGGCGATGAAGGTGGATATGGTCGTCATCCGACATTCGGCCGCTGGCGCTCCGCATTTTCTAACCCACTGGATCAAAGGATCAGTGATCAATGCCGGCGATGGCTGTCACGAGCACCCCACTCAAGCGCTATTGGATATGATGACGTTACGTCAGATTTACCGAGACCTAAAAGGCCTGCGGGTGGCGATTGTCGGGGATATCCTGCATTCGCGGGTGGCACGTTCCAACATTTTTGGCTTAACGACCATGGGAGCGCAAGTTGCGTTGTGCGGGCCAGCAACGCTCATTCCCTTCGAGGCTGAGAAATGGGCGCTAAAAATTTTCTATAATGTTGATCAGGCCATTGCCTGGGCCGATGTGCTGATGGTGTTGCGTATTCAATTGGAACGACAATCGCAGAACTATTTTCCGACGCTGCGTGAGTATCATAACTATTTTGGGATCACTCGGGAACGATTAGAAAAAGCAGGCAAGAAAATCACGATCATGCACCCCGGACCCATTAATCGGGGCATCGAACTGGATAGTGACCTGGCCGATGATCCAGAATTTTCTGTCATCCTGAATCAGGTGACCAATGGTGTGGCGGTGCGTATGGCCATCCTCTACTTGCTCAGTGGAGAAGTTGTCAGCGAATAATCAAAGGATTTGTCATAACATCTTTTAAGGGCGAAAATTCCATATGCGAGAGCAGTTGACCAAAAGCCAATCTCATCGAAAAACCACCGAGCAAAACAGCCTCAAGATCGCCGCGAAGGTCTTGCTTCGGAAGGCACATGTCATTCATGGACCAAACCGAGAAGAGCAGTCCGTTGATATTTTTATCCAGGATGGAAAAATCGTGGACTATCAGCCCCATATCGTCTCTTCATTTACTGAAGATGTGATCATTTTTGATTTGCAGGGCAAGTTGGTCTTTCCCGGTTTTTTGGATTTGCACGTTCATTTTCGGGAGCCCGGCCGGGAAGATGAAGAGACACTTCATAGTGGCGCCGAAGCGGCCATGGCGGGCGGATTTACGGCTGTCTGCACCATGCCCAATACTCAGCCGGTGACCGATAATCGAGAGATCATCGAATTTATCCATCGAGCGATGAAGCAACACCTGGTTTCTGTCTATCCCATTGCCGCGATCAGTCGAGGACAGAAAGGTGAAGAACTGGTGGAAATGGCCGAATTGGTCGAGGCTGGTGTTGTTGGGTTTTCGGATGATGGCAAATCGGTCGCCAATAGCCTGCTGCTACGTCGGGCGCTGGAGTATAGTCGAATGTTTGGCGTGCCCATTATCGAGCACTGCGAAGATGCCAATCTGGCCGCCGATGGTGCCATGCATGAGGGATTTGTCTCGACCAATCTTGGTTTACCAGCCATTCCGGCGATTGCCGAAGACATCGTGGTCGCCCGCAATATCATGCTGGCGGAATATACCCAGGGTAAGATGCACATCGCCCATGTCTCCACTGCGGGGGCGATAGAATTAATCCGCCAGGCCAAAGCCAAAGGCATCCACATAACAGCCGAAGCCACGCCGCATCATTTCACGCTAACCGATGAATCGGTCCAATCTTTTGATACCAATTTCAAAATGAATCCCCCATTGCGCAGCGCCGATCATTTGCAAGCGATCATTAATGGTCTATGCGATGGCACTATCGATGCTATTGCTACCGACCATGCACCGCATTCGCTTGAGGAAAAAGAGGTCGAATTCATTGCAGCGCCGTTTGGAATTATCGGCCTGGAGACGGCTTTGGGGCTGGTAAACAGGCAACTGGTGCAACCGGGAAAATTGAGCTGGGATCAGGTAGTGACCCGGCTCTGTCATAATCCCTATCGCATCATCGGGCTGCCCGCGCCGGAAATAAAAGTCGGTGCCATGGCCAATTTGACGATTATCGATCCCAATCAACGCTGGATCGTGGACAAGCACAAAATGAAATCTCGTTCTAAAAATACGCCATTTCATGGTTGGGAGCTGTCAGGTCGGGTCTTTGCAGTAATGAACAATGGCTATTATTACCTTAATAATCACAGTTGAAATTGTGGCCTCACGGAGACGATAAGTCATGATATCAAACTGTGCGCAGCAGATTTCGCCATTCATTGTCATGGAGGTTCTGGAACGAGCGCAACAGATGGAGCGACAGGGAGAGCATATCATCCATCTGGAAGTTGGCGAACCCGATTTTGACACGCCAGCCAAAATCAAAGCTGCCGCACTGGCCGCGTTGGAGCGGGGAGAGACGCATTATACCCATAGCCTGGGCATACGGCCGTTGCGTGAGGCCATTGCCAGCTATTACAACCACCAATATCAGATTACGGTGCAGCCGGAGCAGGTCATCGTGACTTCGGGGACCTCTCCCGGTCTTTTATTAGCATTATCGGCGCTGCTAAATCCTGGTGATGAAGTGATCTGCGCCAACCCCAGCTATGCCTGTTATAAAAATTTCATTGCCTATTTGAATGCAAAAGTCACTTGCGTTCCGGTCTACGAAGATGACGGTTTTCAATATCGGCCGGAAGCCATTCGTAAAAAAATGAGCTCAAAGACCAAAGCCATCATGATCAACTCCCCCTCGAACCCAACGGGCAATTTGCTCTCGGCCGAGGTAATGGAAGAGATTGCATCGTTGGGTCTAATGGTGGTATCGGATGAAATCTATCACGGCCTGGTGTATGGCGATTGCGCTCATTCAATTTTAGAATTCACTTCGAATGCCATCGTACTCAATGGGTTTTCAAAGTTATTCGCCATGACGGGCTGGCGGCTGGGCTATCTAATTGTGCCGCCAGTTCTGGTTCGACCCATTCAGAAACTGCAGCAAAATTTTTTTATATCGCCGAATTCCTTTGTCCAATGGGCTGGCGTAACCGCGCTATCTGAACCGTTGCCCGAAATTCAGGTGATGGTGACGACATACAATGAAAGACGCAAATATCTGATTCAGCGGCTGCGAGAAATTGGCTTCAAAATTTCCGTTGAGCCGACCGGAGCCTTCTATGTCTTTGCCAATGCTCAAGGTTTTTGTGACAATTCCTATCAATTTGCCTTCGAGTTGTTGGAAAAAGCCAAAGTGGCCGTCACTCCTGGTATTGATTTCGGCTCGAATGGAGAGGGATTTTTGAGATTTTCGTATGCCAATTCGATAGAGAATATTGCCCAGGGCTTAAACCGGCTGGCAGCTTACCTTCAGGCGAGAAGGACAAAATGTTCGTGATTGTAATCCTATTGTAACATTGATGCGTTATCTTTTTTTAAGATTGGCAACGGCTTTGAGCTCAAAGAAATCTGCAAATCGGATTGAATCAAAGAGAAACGTGAACGAATAAAACAATCCACTCAACATAATTCACAATCAAACCTAACACATGTATGGAGGGATTTATGGGAAAAATCAAAAAATTTCTCGTTGTGGCCTTCTGTCTGGTGGTGTTGCCAGGATTGGTTCTGGCGCAAGGCCTGACAACCGCCGCAATGAGCGGCTCAGTGGTGAGCAGCAAAGGGGAACCACTGGCCGGAGCGAATGTCGTGGCACTGCATCTGCCCAGTGGCTCGCTGTTTGGCGCCGCCACCCGTGGTGATGGCTATTTCAATATTACCGGTGTTCGCGTCGGTGGCCCATACACCGTCACGGCGTCATTCATCGGTTACAAGAGCCAGAAGCTGGAAAATGTCTACCTGAGCTTGGGCCAGAATCTGCGCCTGGAGTTCAAGCTGACCGAGGAAGCACTGGAAGTCGGTGCTTTAGAGGTGGTGGCTGAACGCGATGCAATCATGAGCGCTTCCCGTACGGGTGCGGCTACTGCCGTCAGTCCGCAGGTCCTGCAGACATTGCCATCGATTCGTGGTCGTATCGAGGATTTTGTGCGATTGACGCCGCAATTCAATCCCAGCAGCGCGGGTTATGGCTTCTCCTTTGCGGGGCAGGACGGCCGTCTCAATAATATCACGGTGGACGGTTCTTATTTCAACAATTCATTCGGTTTGGCTGGCACACCTGGCGAACGGACCGGCGTAGCACCCATTTCGCTGGAAGCCATCGAGCAACTGCAGGTGAACGTTTCCCCTTACGATGTCCGGCAGGGCAATTTCGTGGGCGCCAATGTCAATACCGTTACCAAAAGTGGTACCAATGAATTTTCGGGCTCAATTTACGCCTTTACCCGCAACCAGGATTGGGTAGGAACTCAGGCGAAAGACCTAAAATTCGACCCCGGCACGTTCAAATACAATCGCTTCGGTGGTCGGCTGAGCGGTCCGATCTTGAAAAATAAGCTCTTCTTCTTTGTCGATTATGAAACAGACAATATCACCCAGCCAGGAACGACTTTCAAGGCTAACAAAGGTGGCGAGCCGGTAGAGGGCAACACCACCCGCGTATTGGCGTCGGACCTGGATGCTCTCAGCAATTATCTGGCGACCAATTTTGGCTATGTCACGGGGCCCTATCAAGGTTATGATCATAAAACTCCTTCCACTCGCTTCATCGCCAAAGTGGACTTCAATGTGAATCAGCGCAATAAATTGAGCTTGCGTTACAACCACCTGGATTCGGAGACGGATGTGTTGGTATCCAATTCATCTTCTCTTGGATTCGGGACGAGACGTAGCGTTACTACCGGGTTGAATTTCCAGAATTCCAATTATATTATCATGGAAAACATTCGCTCCATTGTCGGCGAATGGAACTCCATGATTGGCAAAAATATGGCCAATAACCTCATCGTTGGCTATACTTATAACGATGAAAGCCGAAAGTCGCGTGGTTCCTTCTTCCCCTTTGTGGATATTAAAGAAGGCGGCTCGGTTTATACATCATTCGGATTCGAACCCTTCACGCCCAATAACGAGCTGCGTTATGGCAGTTATCAATTGCAAAACAACTTCATGCTGTATTTGCATCAGCATAGCTTAACCTTTGGCCTGAGTCTGGAGCGTTATAAATCGGAAAACGTGTTCTTCCCTGGCTCCCAGAGCGTGTATGTCTATAATTCATTGGCCGATTTCTACACCGATGCCAATGACTACCTGGCCAATCCCAATCGCACCGTCTCGCCGGTGACCTTAGCGCGCTTCCAGGTCCGCTGGTCCAACATTCCGGGACAGACGAAACCAATTCAGCCGCTAAAGGTCATCTACACAGGCATCTATGCCCAGGACGAGTGGGAAGTGAACAAAAAGTTGATGGTCACGGCAGGCTTGCGACTGGATGTACCGTTCTTCGGTGATACCGGCTACGAGAACTACAAAGCCGATGCGTTGACCTTCATGGATGAGAACGGCAAAGCAGTCCAGTACAAAACCAAAAAGCTGCCCGATCCCAATATTCTATGGTCACCTCGTTTGGGCTTCAACTATGACGTGACTGGTGATCGCTCCACCCAGTTGCGCGGTGGCACGGGCATCTTTACCGGACGTCCGGCGTACGTGTGGATTTCTAACCAGATTGGCAATACGGGTGTCTTAACCGGCTTCGAGCGGAAAGACAACACCACCGAACGACCGTTCCATCCAGATCCCAACCATTACAAACCGAAAGAAGTAACCGGCGAGCCAGCGAAAACATATGAACTGGCGCTGACCGATCCAGATTTCAAGTTCCCGCAAGTCTGGCGCAGCAACATTGCTGTAGATCAAAAACTGCCGTTTGGCTTTATTGGCACGGCGGAATTCATGTACAGCCAGGATGTCAATGGTATTTATTACATCAATGCCAATCTCAGCAAACCCGATACCAATTTCATTGGTGTGGATAATCGTCCGCGCTGGACCAAAGGCAACAAGATCAACGCCGAAGTTGACAATGCCATCGTACTGAAAAATCAAAATGTGGGTTACTTCTGGGATATCACCGTAGCGCTGGAACGACCATTTGCCAATGGCTTATTTGCCAAAGCGGCGTTTAGTTACGGCGTGGCCAAAAATACAGTAGATCCGGGCTCAATCGCATTTGGGTCATGGAATACCAATCCCCATTCCGGCAATCCCAATGATCCCGGTCTGGCGTTCGCTACTGTTTCGCCCGGCCCGAGATTCCTGGGAACGCTCTCCTATCGCAAAGAATACTTCAACTTTGGTGCGACGACCTTCTCACTGTTCCTGGACGCCTATTCATTGGGCACGGCGAGCTACGTGTTTAGCGGCGACCTGAACGGTGACGGCGGCACGGCCAATGACCTGATCTACATTCCACGCGATAAGTCGGAGATGAACTTCAAGCAATATACCTCCGGTGGCAAGACGTTTACAGCCGAGGAACAGGCGGATGCCTGGGAAGCCTTTATTCAGCAGGATGAATACCTGAGCAAGCATCGCGGAGAATACGCCGAACGCAATGCCATTCAATTGCCAATGGTGTTCCGTGCCGACTTTAGCATCACTCAGGATCTGTTCACCGAATTGTTCGAAAAGCGAAATAGCCTGCAAGTTCGACTGGACTTTTTGAACATCACCAACCTACTTAACAAGAATTGGGGCGTAGGTCAGCGCCTGGTTACCACCTCGCCGTTGATCATCTCCGGTGGTGCGGCCGACGCTTCCGGCAAGGCTGTTTATCAATTGCGAAACGTTGGCGGCAATTTGATTTCAAAGTCTTACGAGCAGACCAATGGTTTCGCCGATGTCTTCCAGATCATGCTCAGCCTGAGGTACAATTTCAATTAAGACAGATTGAGTAATGATAAAAGCCGCCTCCGTTTCGAGGCGGCTTTTTTATTTTGAAATGAATATTTTTAGATGTTGATTTTTGAAATTAAATTTTGTATATTTTTTCAAGAATATCTCTGGATGATCTTAGTTCGCTGCGGATAATATTTTTGCTGTTAGACATTGGTTATTGGGTAATTTAATTTTTTAAAATCAGAACTTATAGTAAAGTTGAAGCTTATGGTAATTCCAAGACAGCTTAATTTATTTTTAATTCTGTTTCTTTGGCCATGCTTGCTCATCAGCCAGATACCCGATCGCCCCACCAAACCCATCTTCAAACCATCCATAGACGATAACACCAAATACACGACCATCGGCAACATCGGGTTGACCATTACCAATTTCGGCACCTTCGGCGATGGCTTTGTCATTCAAACACCGGTGGATCAGCCGTCATGCGAATACCCCCGGGGATCGGGCATCGAACATCTATTCGATGGTGGTATCTGGATCGGCGGCATCCGGGATGATGGCAAGACGCTGGTGAGCACAGCGGCTGTGGATATCGCCAGCCTGGTGGACGTAGCTGCTGGTTTTGAATTTACCAACTCCGCCGACCCTAATGATGTTGTCAAGGAGCGCTCCTCGTTGGTGAATTCGCCGTTCTATCATCCGCTGGCCATCAGCCACCAGGATTTTATTTGCGATTACACCGACTCCAATATTTTTGTGCCCGAGCTACAAAATACTCGCATACCCAATCACACGCCCATGGGGCTGGTGGTGCACCAGGAGAGCTATGGCTGGAGCTATCCCTTTGCGGATGACTTCATCATCTTGAATTATACCATCAAGAATGCCAGTCGAGATACCTTTTTTGCCGTCTATGTGGGACTGTGGGCAGATATGGTGGTCCGCAACGTCAACATCACTCCCCCTCGTATCGGGAGCCCGTTTTATATGCACAAAGGTGCGGGCTACAGTGACTCGCTCCGTTTGGCCTATGGCTTCGATTATAATGGCGACCCCGGCTTTACCGATCCCGGCCTTTATGTCGGCCTGAAACTGCTGGGCGCCACTCCACAAGCCAACGATCCGACCTATAAGCTTAGAACCAATTACAATGTCTGGCTTTTTCGCAATACCGACAATCCGACCTTCTTCTCCCCTGCCGATGATATTGCCCGATACGATAAAATGAAAAATGGCCTGCCAGCAGCAGGGTTGAATATATTAAAATCAGCTCCGGGCAATTATATCAGCTTGATGACCACCGGGCCGTTTGAGCGGTTAGACCCCGATTCTTCGATTAACCTCGCCTTTGCCATCATTTGTGGCGCCAAATACGGTCTCGATCCGAACAGTGACGACACCGAGAGCAGCAAGACCAATTTTTATATCAATGCGGGTTGGGCGCAAACAGCTTACAATGGCGAGGATCGCAATGGCAATGGCCAGCTCGATCCCTCCGAGGATATCAACGGCAACGGGGTGCTTGATCCGGGTGAAGACAGCAACGGCAACGGCGTACTGGATTTGAGCGAGGATATCAATGGCGATGGCAAATTGACACGATATGTTTTACCAACGCCGCCAACGCCGCCGAAATTTCGGGTGGTTCCAGAAAAGCAGAAAGTGACCATCTATTGGGCGAACAATTCAGAAAAGTCCCGCGATCTCATCACTGGCAAACAGGACTTTGAAGGCTATCGCATTTATCGTTCCCGGCTGGGCGAGGATCTTCCCGGCAAAGATCTGCTAAGCTCATTAACCCTAATTGCCGATTTTGATTCGATCGACGGCATTGGCTATGATACCGGCTTCAAATTTATCCGGCTCCCTGGCGATTCACTGGTTTACTTCGAGGATGAAATCATCGGCAATGACACCATTTTCTATCATTATCGTTTTGTGAATGAAAATTTGCTGAGCGGCTGGCAATACGCTTATGCTGTCACCGCCTACGATCGTGGCGATCCGGCCAATAAGCTGGAAAGCCTGGAGAGCAGCTATTTAGTTAATGTTGCCAGGGTGCTACCTGGCACGCCACCCGCTGTTGCTGAAGATCAGGAGCTAAAAGTTGGTGTCTATCCGAATCCCTATCGCACCCGTGCCGCCTGGGACGGCAATCTAGAGCGGGATCGCAAGATTTATTTCTACAATTTGCCAGCCAATTGTGAGGTGCGGATTTTCACCCTGGCGGGTGATCTGGTGGATAAGTTCAGACATCAACACCAGAACTATGATGGCACCGATATCCAGTGGTTTCAGAAATATGCACGCGGCAAGACGATCTTTGCCGGCGGTGAACACGCCTGGGATCTGGTCACCAAAGATGATCAGGCCATTGCCACTGGTCTTTATTTGTTTACAGTGGAAAATCTGGAAACAGGTAAAATTCAAACCGGAAAATTTCTGGTCATTAAGTGATATTGCTTGAGTGCGACTTGAAGATCAGTTGAGCGATTAAGCTAAACTTTTATCCCAACTGATAATGATATCCAATGGCTGGAACATTGGGCACGATAACATAATGCAGGAAATTATAATGATACAAAGCAGGAGGTATGAATGAAAAATCTGATACCAATTTGTGGACTGATGCTGCTCGGCTTTATTGCGTTCGCTTCGGCCCAGCAGATCAGCAGCTATCCAACTGTTTCGATTTACGATGTGCAATATGTCCCCCCGGAATCATTGGCCACCGGCCAGGACAATTCTCAATTCCTGGGTGATACGATTACCGTCGAAGGGGTTGTCGCCAATGGCCCTCGTTCTATCTGGTCGGGCGCCCGTTGGTCGCTCATTCTTGTGGATGAAAAAGGTGGGCCGTGGAATGGCTTGCAGATCATCCAGCATGATACATCTGTAGCGGCTACCAATATCACGGCAGTCAAACCGGGTTATAAAATTCGGGTCACCGGCTTCATCGAAGAATTTTCCTACAATGTAAAGCCAAGTCAAACCCAGTTGGCATTACTTGTTGCACCTCCGGTGCCAGTGGAACTGGTCGGCTTTGGCTATCCAATTCCTGGCCCAACCGAAGTGACCTGTGCCGATTTAGCGCTCGGTGTTGGCGAGAAATACGAGTGTTGCCAGGTAATCATCAAAAATGCTACCGTCATCAACAATGCCGCTCCCGGCAACGACATGGTGATCGCCGACGCCACCGGCCAGTTGAATGTGGATAGCTGGTCTAACCCGTTGTACGATAGTCTGAGCACTGGCAAATATCGCTGGCCACAGAACGGCACCAACATCAATATCAAAGGCTATGTGCGGAACAATCCCAATGGCATCGGTTTAGAACTTGCACCGATGACCTCGGCCGATATTACGATTTTAACCACGCCGCCCTTGATTTCCAATATCGTCCGGCAACCTGCTGCGCCAACTTCCAACGATCCGGTGACAGTTACTGCCAAAATCATGGACTCCAACGGTACGGTCAGCCAGGCATTGTTGCACTATCGAATTGGCACAACCCGCTGGCAAACCGGCAATATGACCACGGCCGATTCTATCTACTCCTTCACGATTCCGAAATTGCCTGATGGAACCTTCGTGCAATATTTCATTCGGGCGGTTGACAATGTTGGGGATTGGTCCACCTTGCCTGGAGACACCACTACGAGTCGCTTTTTCTATACGGTTCGCGATCAGGGCTTAACTATCAAAGACCTGCAATGGACGCCATTCAAAGATGGTAATTCTGGCTACATGAACATGGTGGTCACAGTGACTGGAATTGTGACCGCTTCCCCGGATGATATTTTGGGGGACTACATGTTGCAGGATAAAGCTGAACCCTGGTGCGGCATCTGGGTGAACGACGCCGCACATACGCCACATCGCGGGGATTCCGTTCGCGTGACAGCCACGGTTGAAGAGAGTTTCAATCTGACCCGATTGAATTTTGTGACCAAATTTGACTCATTGAGCACCGGGCATACGATTGAACCATTGAAGATAAAAACCGGCCAGGCACGCACGGGAAGCCCAGAGGCGGAAAGCTATGAAGGCGTTCTGTTAGAGTTCGATAATGTCTACGTGAGCGATCCCTTCCCCGATCGTCCCAGCAACTACGGTGAAATTGAAATCAATGACGGCACCGGCGGCTATCGCGTGGACGAAAATGGCACTTACCTGGGCAATTTCGACTCCACTTATGCCTTGAATGATAAATTTCAGAAGGTCATCGGTGTCGGCTGGTATTCTTTCAATAACTATAAATTGAAGCCTCGGTCCGCCGAGGACATCATCGGCTATCAACCATCCCGGGTCTCGCAGCGAGATAGTCGCGCGAACTTGACCTATGAATTGAAGCAAAACTATCCCAATCCATTCAATCCCGCGACAACGATTCGTTATCGGATTGCTAAAAATGGGCCGGTAGAACTGGTGATTTACAATATGATGGGGCAAAAAATTCGCACATTGGTGAAAGAGGTACAGTCTGCCGGCGTCCATCTGGCGCAGTGGGACGGCCGCAATAACCAGGGTCAATTGGTTGGTAGCGGTGTCTATTTTTATTCGTTGAAGGCAGGGGATTTTACTCATACACGGAAAATGATACTCTTGCGTTAAGGCCAGTAAATCTGGTTGAAAGCAGATCATAAAATTACCACCAACAATAAAATGGATGATCGAGGATCATGGGAGAAAACCGACCGGGCCAGGGCGAAATTAGCCTCGGCTCGGTCGGAAATCGAATCAGCATGATGAAATTGCAATCACCCAACCATAAATGAGAGTGAATGTTCCAAAATGATCAGACGATTGACCCGACTGCTTCTGCTGGTGCTGCTGATTGCCGGTTGCGGCCAAAAGATAATGGATGCGCCCAAGCCCAATCAACCGCCAGCGACCTATTTGACACTTTATCCCGATAGCACGCTGGCAACTACCACCAGCCGACAGGTGTTGCATTGGTGGGGTGACGACCCGGATGGCCGCGTGGTTGGTTTTATCTATACCTGGAATATTGTTGCCAGCGTCCCGACCAGCTTCCATGATGGCGAATCGCTGAAAGATTGGCAAATGACTACCACCTACAGTGATACCTTTGCCCTGAAATTCATCGATTTGGATACGGTGTATACCTTTCGCATCAGCGCCGTGGATGATCAGGGACTGGTCGATCCCACCCCTGCCTGTCAGGCGTTTCCGGTGGCGAATAGCCAACCGATGATCGATTTTATCGCTGGCACCGACATCCCGGAAACGACCTTTACCGTCGCTTCATTCTACTGGAAAGGTTCGGATTTGGATGGAGATGACACCATCGAACGGTACGAATATGTGCTGGATGATACCATGGGCAATTGGCGTTCGCTTTCTGCGGAAAGCAGTTTCGTTCATTTGACCATTCACGAAGATTTAAGCGGCAGCAATCATGTGTTTTATGTACGCGCGGTTGATGTTGCCGGGGTTGCCAGCAAAATCATCCGTATGCCACGCAAAGCCAATGCGATCTGGCATGTGAAAAAGCCTATCGGCAAAATCCTCATCATCGATGACTATGAAGTGGCCGATCCCAACGAAGCGCTATATAGCCAAACGCTGGACAGTTTGGGTTTGGCCTATTCTCGCTGGAATCTCAAGCTCGATCGCAATCGGGATGGTCGTTTCGATCTGATGCCAAATTCTAATGACATGTTTGTCGCCACCATGCTGCTGTTCGATTGCATCATCTGGTACACCGACTCCAGCCCACATTTTGAGGCGGCGCAAATTGCCATTCCTCGTTTTCTGAAAGCTCAAAACAAAAAGATCCTTTTTTCAACCCAATTCAAGGAATTCTTTTCGGAACAGGGCGATCCGTTGGAATTTTCGCCGGTCGATAGCCTGGGGAAGCAATCCTACGATGTCTTTCCGGGAATAGCTTTGGAGCCAGGAACCACCAAGCCCAATTTTCCCTGGCTGAAAGCGAACGTCTGGATTCCATTTACCAAAGAATTGATACCAAAACCCAGCGCTCAGGTGATCTATCGACTGGAGGCCAATGCCTTCCTTTGGCCGGGCCAGCCGATTGTTGCCGTAGCTAACGCCGAAAATTCATTCTTTTTCTTTGGTGTGCCGTTTCATCAATTGAATGGTAACAGAAATGCCCGCAAGCTGCTGGCCATTATTCTGCAAAATGAATTTGGTTTGCCATGAACTGGCAACGCTTACGTCTGAATAAAGGCTGGTGTTGATGCTGCTGGCGAAAAACATGGCGGCCTTATCAGCAATCGTCTTTGTGGCGACAGCCGTTTTTTTAACTTCATGAACAATCTGGATGAACCCAATGAAACTCAAGCATGGCCTATTTCTCTTTGGATTCTTTTATCTGTCTGTAGTAGCCATCCAGGCGCAGAACAGAGGTATTATCAAGGGCCGAATCATCGACGCCGAAACTGGCGCCGGCCTACCAGCCGTTAATGTGCTGGTGCAAGGCACTTACCTTGGCGCTGCGACCGACCTGTCCGGGAATTTTTTCATTCCCAATATTAGTCCGGGCGATTATACTTTGCAGGTGTCGATGATCGGTTACACCATGGTGCAGCAGACTGGAATCAAAGTAACTTCTGGCGGTACCACCGAGGTGACGATCAAATTGGTGCCAACGGTGTTGGCTTTGGGTCAGGAAGTGACTGTCATCGGTGAACGGCCATTGTTTAACATCGATGAGACCGCCAGTCGCCGGACACTTACCAGCAGCGAATTGGAAAAGACCACCATGAAAAATGTTAAAGACATTGTCGGCGCTCAGGTAGGGGTGGTCAAGAGCGATGACGAAATTCATATTCGCGGCGGTCGATCCTACGAAAACGCATTTTTGGTCGATGGCATGTCGGTTCAGGATCCTCTCTCCGGAACCGGATTTGGCTTGCGATTGAGCACTGATGCCATTCAGGAGGTTGAGGTTATCACCGGCGGCTTCAATGCCGAATACGGCCAGGCCATGTCCGGCGTGGTGGATGTCAGAACCAAGGAAGGCAGCAAGGAATTTCATTCATCTCTCAGCTACAAATGGGATCACTTAGGCCAATACGATCCCAATATGTTTTTGGTTGGCACTTTCAGCACGCGCAACCGCCATAGCTTCAACACCGACATTGTGGAATGGAGCATTTACGGCCCGGAGCCACTGAGCACTTACTTATTGCCTAAACTTGGTTTCGACCCGCCGGGTCAATTTTATTTCTTTACCAATGCCTACATGCACATCAGCGATGATTTTACCAAACGAACCGCACGACAGCTTTACTCATCTACATTTTATGGAACGAGGTTCGCTCCCCGACAGATGAACAATTGGTCTGGCATGGCCAAATTGAACTGGAACATCGATCCGTCGCACAAATTGATCGTAGCCTTCAATCAATCGGTTTCCATTGATCAAAACACCCAGACTTTGCAAACCAATTTAGAGTATGTGCCTCCGGGTCCAGGCTATCCGTATGAATATGAAAAAAATTTGGATAATTTCAACACGTTTACCCATCTCAACAGCCAATTCAGCCTGCACTGGACGCATACGATCAGCCCCAAAACGTTCTATGAACTGAAACTGTCGCGCTATTTTGCTAACTTGCGCAGCGACCTCGAAGGCCGACATTGGAGCGAATATCAGGAACCGAAGGACATTGTCACCCAGCCAATTGAATACTATTTCTCGCCCGACAGCACCACGATTTATGTCATTCCTGGCGACGGTTTCTGGGATTATGGCAATTCTTTTACCTGGCATGATCATTACGTCGAGGACTTCACCCTGCGATTCGACATCTCCAGCCACACCAGTGACCGGCATAAAGTGAAGGCAGGTCTGGACATGACGTATCGGGAGATGCAATTGATCGATATTTATAAACCCTGGTTCGGCGAATTGGGGCTTAACAATGACATTTATAAAGTGCATCCCAATTTCGGTGCCGCTTACGTCCAGGATAACATCACCTTCCGTGGCTTGATTGCCAATATCGGTTTGCGATTTGATTACTGGTTTCCAGGCGAATTCGTCGACCGAGCAGTCGAAAATCCAGAGATCGTCACTATTTCCGAGGCCACGCGCCAGCAGTACCGAAATGATACCTATAGCCTATTCGGGCATCGCTGGAAAGGACGGCTCAGTCCGCGCATCGGCGTTTCGCATCCCATTACCGATAATCAGATGCTGTTTTTTTCCTATGGTCATTTTTCAAAGCTGCCGCGGCCGCAATTTGTTTATGCCAAATTGGGACAATATAGCGCCAAATCGACCTTTCAAAAATTTGGCAATCCCAATTTGAATCCCGAAACTACCGTGGCGTATGAGTTGGGATTAAAACATAAATTTAGCGAAAATGACGTCTTTACTATCAGTGCCTATTATCGGGATATTTTTGATTATGTGACCACCATCTCATTTCGGGGAACGGGCCGGCTGGCCGGGCGCTCATTTATTACCTATATCAATTTGGACTATTCACGCGCCCGCGGCATTGAAATCGAATACAAAAAACGGGCTGGCAAATTCTTCAGCGGGTCGCTGAGCCTGGCCTACTCCATCGCTACTGGCAAAAGCTCATCGCCCGACGATGCCTTACTGGTGGCCAAGGGCAGCCTGGATGAAAAACCGATCACCGAAAATTTTCTGATCTGGGATCGACCGTTCCAGGGTAACGCCAGTGTGAATTTTTACGTCCCGCGGAAAAAAGGACCAACGCTTTGGGGCTGGCGGCTGCCAGATGACTGGAATATCAATCTGCGAGTCTTTGCTCAATCCGGCAAGCGGTATACGCCATCCTATTTTACTGGTAATTACATCAAATCGGGCGTGCAACGGCGGCCCGAATACCGTACCGATATCGATAATCCCTATAGCAAGCTGGCAGACTATTGGCTATGGGCTGACCTGAATTTCGAAAAATACTACCGGATTGGCGGGCTGAACCTGATCCTGTCGCTAGAAATTCTCAATCTGTTCGACCGCAAAAATTCCAATCTTATCAACCCGGTGACCGGCCGAGCATACGAGTACGGCGATCCAACGCCTGTCGACTGGAATGATCCCCTCTACCCGGATGTTCAAGCACCGCTGAATCCATACCCTTTCAATCCGGCGAGATATTTGAATCCGCGGAATGTGAAATTGGGAATAAAGCTTAGATTTTAAGGAAGCGAGTAATTAGAGATTTAAGTCAATGATGATCTTGTGGCGAAGCCAAATTTGGTTTCGAGTAAGCAAGAGGAGATATTGTCTTTCTGTTCAAACATCAAGCCATGAATGGAGATCTTTCGCGTCTAAACTGAGTGGTTTATATGAACAACCAAAATAAAATCATCCTGGTCATTTGTATTCTGCTTTCAAACTGGACGACGTCAAGCCGGGCACAGCTTATCCCGAATCTGGGGGGACAGCGATCGGGCACGGCAGCCGTCCAGTTTCTCAAAATTGGCGTCGGTGCCCGAGCAGTAGGCATGGGCGAATCATTTGTCGCCGTGGCCAACGATGCCTCAGCGCTGTATTGGAATCCTGCAGGTATTGCAGAATTCCAGCAAAATGCCTTGCTGCTGTCTCATATCAATTGGGTGGCCGATATTGGCCACGATTTTGTCGGCTATGTCCACCATCTGGATGGCACCAATGCGATTGGTGTGAGCTTCACAGCTCTGTACACTGATGATATGCAGGAGACCACCGAATATCAGCCATTTGGAACGGGCAATTACTTCAGCTTCGGCGATTTAGGTATCGGGTTGACGTATGGTCGAAAGATGACTGATCGCTTTAGTTTCGGGCTCACTTTGAAATATTTTCAGGAGACGCTGGCAGAATTCAAAATGCACGGACTGATGCTCGATTTGGGTACTTTCTATTGGACCGGCTTCGGCAGCAGTCGTTTTGCGGTCTGCGTGACCAATTTTGGCAATCAGGTGAAGCCCACCGGTAACTACACCGATCGAGATGGGCACCCAATCGCTCAGTTTCAGTCCTTTTCACCGCCAACAATTTTCAAGGTTGGCTTCGCCGCCGAATTGATTCAAACCCAGGTGAATCGGCTCACCACTGCAATTCAACTGAATCATCCCAATGATGATGCCGAAAATATCAATCTGGGATTAGAATACGGCTGGCGGGAATATTTTTTCTTGCGCGGCGGATACAAGCTGAACGTTGATGAGGAGAGTTTCAGTCTCGGCGGCGGCTGTAAGGTGCCGTTAAAGATCATTGATGTCGCAGTGGATTTCGCCTATTCCGATCTCGGTCGACTGGGCAACGTTACGCGATTTTCAATCATAATGAGCTATTAGTTTGCTGGCTTAGCAGCTAAAAATCGTGGCTGTAATGGCATCGGCCAAAATCAAAACCAATCGCATGAGCAGGCAATACAGCAAGGGTGCGGGGATCATTTTCTACAACTTGATTGATAACTATTTCTGACAGATTGCATGAGGACGAAGATAATGAATAAGCAATTGTGGCTGGTAGCAGTGATGATCCAGTTAACATTATGCCTGGCAGTGATTTTTTCTTGTGGCGACAAATATCCGCTGCCACCGCCGCCCCAGGATCAAACCACTTTGCCGGGGATTAGCGATACGACCTACATCCAGCAATACCCAAACTGGGAACCCGCTACCGGCTATCCTTTCGATCATCCCACCGCCGTCCTGGTGGGCCATGAACCGTTTATTTACATTGCGGATTCAGCAAATAACCGAATCGTGATGTTGGACCTGGCCGGCAATATCCTTGGCTATTCAAAACCGATTCCCGGGCCTGTGGCACTTTCGCAGGATGGCCGACTCAACCTGGTGGTGGTTAACAACACCAATAAAATTTATAAAATTTATTTGTATCCTGTGGGGCACCGCATCGCCGAAGCGCAGGTTCGATTGGTGTATCACGATGTGGATCATCCGCTGCGCCGTTTTTCGGCAGTAGCTGCATGGCATGGCACGGCCAGTGGCTCGATCTGGCTGGAGCAATGGTATTATATCACCGCCAACGGGCCAGATAAACGCGACAACGCCGTTTTTTATTTTGCACCCAAAACCGATTCCACTGACGCTCCGATTGGGCCAATCAATATGGAGCCAAACGGCACAGGGATGTTTTCCGCCGCCAATCCCAGCGGCATCACCATTACCAGGCAATTCAACCCAGCCACCCGCTTTTTCGATTTCATTTTTGTCCAGACCGGCAATAATTTTTATAAAGCCCAATGGATTACCACCAACGCCTATGGCTTTGCAGTTAAATTAGATCCCTCGATCAGCCCAACGGATATTTTTGCCATGAGCAAATTTGACCAACCCGAGGAAGTGACGATCGATGATCAGGGCAATATTTTTATTGTCGACGCCGGACGACATCGTGTCTTGCGATTCAACTCATCGGGAATCGAGAAATATTCTTTCGGAGAATTCGGCAGCGGTGAGAAGCAATTCCATCGCCCCCTGGGCATTGCGTATTTCGACAAAACCATCTATGTGGCTGATTGCGGGAATAATCGTGTTTTGCGATTCAAACTATCGACTGATATCTAATCCATTGATTGCCTAATTCTCCTCCCCTAACTTACTGAACTATAATTGGAGCTGGAAGTCTTATGGAACAATTGATAAAAGCGTTTGCCCCCGCCTTTGCCGCGGCGCTGGGGCTGCAGCAATTGTTGGAAATTCTGGACCCGATATTTTCCTGGCTCAAAGACAAGAAAGGCATGGTTCTCAAACCTCTCTCGCTGCTTGCGGGGCTGGTCTTCTCGATCTTCGCAGGTATGCGTGTACTGGCTCATTTGAATTATACTGGCGCTGAGCTCTGGGATATAATTGTTACCAGCTTAATCATCAGCGGCGGTACTGAGGGCTTCAACAGCATCTTGAAATTCCTGGGCTACACCAAGGAGAAAAAATCGGTTGAAGTTCAGAAAGAGCGAGAACTGTCAGGACATGAAAAATGAAGGCCGCCATTGACAAAATCAATAGCGCTGATTGTTGCAGCAAATTGTTTGCCCTCCATCCAATTTGCATCAGATAATTTAATGAAGAGGAACAGCACAACATGCCTTTGGTTCCCAGACATATTGAAACACTCGAACCGTACCAGGCAGGCAAGTCGATCGCTGAATTGCAGCGACAATTGGGCCTGAAACGGATCGTAAAATTGGCATCCAACGAGAATCCACTGGGCGCTTCGCCAAAAGCCATTCAAGCCATGATCGACTCATTGGCTGGGATCCACCGTTACCCCAATCCTGACTGCTATGATTTGCGGCAGGCATTGGCTGAACGTTTTGACGTGAGAATCAACAATGTGATCACCGGTCATGGCTCGGAAGGCATCATGTCGGTCATCCTGCGCACCTTTATGCTCGATGATGAAGAAGCCATCTCCTCGGAAGGAACCTTCATCGGCTTTCGAGTATTGGCGCAATCTCGGGGCATTCAGTTGCGCACTGTTCCTCTCAAAGATTATCGCTTCGATCTGGAGGCCATCGCCGATCAAATTAACGAGAAGACAAAAATCATCTATCTGGCCAATCCCAACAATCCCACTGGCACGATTTTCACAGTGCGCGAATTTTTGAATTTTATCAAAAAAGTACCCCCAAACGTGCTGATCATTTGCGATGAGGCTTATTTCGAATTTGCCCAGTACGACCCCATCTATCCCGATTCGATGAAATATCGGCTGGACAATGTCATCACGTTGCGCACCTTTTCCAAAGCCTATGGCTTAGCTGGCATCCGCATCGGCTATGGTTTTGCTCATGATCATCTCATTAACAATTTAATGAAAGTAAAACTCCCCTTCGAGCCGAGCATTCCTGCTCAGGCGGCAGGATTGGCTGCGCTGAGCGATCAGGACTTTGTGGAAAATTATATCAAACTGAGCCGCGAGGGCCTGGAATTTTTCTACGACCTGTTCGATCGCCTGGGTATTCCTTATATCAAATCGCATGCAAATTTTGTAACTATTATCCTGGAATCGGAGGCACGGGCTGCCGAATTGAACGAAAAATTGCTCTGCTGCGGCGTAATCGTTCGCCCATTGAAAGCCTTTGGCTTACCCAATTGCATCCGCATCACCACTGGATTGGAACAAGAAAATCGGTTTTTTGCTCGAGCACTCAAAAAAGTATGGTAAGCAAAAGATATCGCTTTCAGAATATGGAGAATGAATGACGCCAGCGGTTAAGGTTGATACGGAAACAGATCTCTTTTCAGAACAAACCGATCTCAAACGGGATTTGGGACTACTGGAATCTTTTTCCATCGTGATCGGTCGCATCATTGGTTCGGGCATTTTTCGAACGCCCCAGCCCATAATGCTCGCCGTAGCCTCAGTGAGCCTGTTTTATGGCGTGTGGCTACTCGGCGGCATTGCCACTCTTTTGGGCGCGTTTTGCTATGCGGAACTGGTCGCGATGATGCCCAAATCCGGCGGCCCTTACGCCTATCTCAAGGCCGCCTATCCGCCAGTCTGGGCGTTTTTGCGCGGCTGGGCTATGTTTTTTGTATCCGAAACCGGCGCCATTGCGGCGGTCGCTCTGGTTTTTGCCCAATATGGCAATTCGATCTTTGGGATTGTGGCGGGTTACAATTATTCTCGTGGCGCCGAGGTACTTATCGGGCTGGTATTGATCTGGTTGTTGACCTCGGTAAATTGTTTTGGTGTGCTGCTGAGCGGTATTCTGCAAAACATCTTTAGCCTGATCAAACTGGTCGCCGTAGGGGCAGTGATCGCTATTGGCTTTTCAAAAGCCGGCGACTGGACTCACTTTGCCACGCCGTTCTGGCCTGAACAATGGACTTGGTCCACCATGCTGGCTATGGGGGCGGCCATGCGATACAGTTTCTTTGCTTATAGTGGTTGGGAGGGTGCGACCTACGTAGCAGAAGAGGTGAAAAACCCGCGGCGCAATCTGCCGCTGTCAATTATCCTGGGAATTCTGGGGGTCATGCTATTATATCTGGCCGCCAATACCGCATATTTATATCAGCTATCTGTTGAACAGATTAAAGCCTCCGCCTGGGTAGCCACCGAGGTGATGAGGGTAGCTATCGGGACAGCGGGTGGCGTGCTGATTGCCATTGCGGTAATGCTCAATACGTTTGGAAATGTGAATACGCAAATTCTATGCAAGGCCCGTACCTGGTATGCCATGGCTCGCGATGGCCTTTTTATCGATGCGCTGGCCAGAATTCATCCCAAATACAAAACGCCCAATGTTGCCCTGCTCGTTCAGGGATTTTGGGCGTCGGTGTTACTCATCGCCGCGGGTTTTGCTGGCAAAGCCTACGAAACGATTATCGACTTCTTTTCATTTACTTCCTCGATCTTTAACGTCTCAACTTTTGTGGCCGTTTGGGTGCTACGTAAAAAATATCCACAGGCGCCTCGCCCCTATCGCATTTTCGGCTACCCCATTACCCTGATTGTGGTGCTTAGCATCCAGATCTGGTTCATGGTGGTCACTCTAATTACTGCGCTGGTGCCCTCTCTGCTGGGAATGTTGTTAACGTCGACTGGATTGATTTATTATTATGCTAAAAAAAGATGGGCGAACAAGACAACAAAAAGACTTATTTAATCCAAGTCATCAGTTCAGAAAGAAAAATATCGATAGTAAGTCTTCTTCGCAGCCAATAAGACTTCAGGCTCGATAAACTCGCTCTTGCGAAAATGCTGCAATTACACTGCTGTTTAGCCGATTGTTCCATAGCAGACCATTGCTAGCGCCAAAAACCTCAGCGCCTAATGAATAGCTCATATCATTTTAACCTTGATATGGCATAATATCGTTTTGGAACGTCTTGCGTGCCGCCAGGGGAAAATACCATCTATGACATTTGAAAGTTAAAATGATATCATCACCAAATATCAAGATTAGTGTCCTAAAAATCCAACGCTGGATAAAAGCTGGTTTGGGAGAGAAACTTAAGCCTGTTAATGAATGGATGAAATGAACGATAATGGGCACAATCAGAGCGCCATTATAGCCGGGCGCAGCGGATTGTCACATAAAGGAATCCTTGCGAAGGCGTTGCACCTTCGCAAGGATCAAAACAGGTAGGATGTGAATTAGAAATCAATGCCGACCGAGAAACGATGAACGCCATTAAAGAATTCCAGATCAGAATAGGCATAGTCAAACCTGGTGGCTACGTTGCCAAGCGCCAGACGAAAGCCAGCGCCAGCCGACAACCCCTGGATATCGGTATTGGCTTTGTAGCCAGCCCGCAATGCCACCATATTGGCCCATATATATTCGGCGCCGAAATTCGCGTATTCCAGGTTGTCATTTGGATGTACCCCGTCAATAGCTATCATAAACCTGTTCATATCGGACCGAAGAATTTCATAAGCAATCCCCATCTTAAAGGCTACAGGGAGCTGAAAACTTTCTGTCTCATAGCGACTGGTAACAGTGATATCATTATAAACTTTGTCTTTACGTATGAGCTGTTGGCCGTCAAACGCCAGGTTTTGACCAAAATTGGTGACCACCACGCCAAACCTTAATCCCTCGAATGGCGTCTGGAAGATGGTGCCAATGTCAAAACAAATACCACTGGCGGTTAAATCCCATACCTTTTGTCGAACGAATTTTACTGATATGCCGGTGACGAATTTGTCTGTCAGTTGGCGCGCATAGGATAGCCCTATGGCAAAATCATTGGCACCAAACATGATGCCTGTGCCGTCGGGATTGGTAATGGTTGTTTCCTCCATTTCACCGTAGCCCAGGGAGGTCAAACTGATGCCCACACTGCCGATATTACCCAGTGGCATACCAATCGCAACAAAACTGTGTGAAATGTCGGCGATCCATTGATTATATGCAAAATGAAATGACCGTTTGGACAGAAAGCCAATGCCTGCCGGATTCCAGAACAGAGCCGAGGCATCATTTGTGGCAGCTACCTGGGCGCCACCCATGGCAACAGCCCTGGCCCCAATGTCGATTTTCAAAAAAGTAGCGCCAGCCTGGCCCACCTTGGAGAAGGACTGTGCCATGAGGCTACCGCCGCTAAGCATCAAGCCCAACAATATCAGCCATACAACTGTCTTTTTTTCACTCATATTGAGCCTCCAATAACATTGGATTAAATGTTTTGCAGATGAACTTATTTGACCACGACCGCAAACTTCCCAATTTTGCTTCCAAAGTCCGATTCGATATGGTAAATGTAGACTCCACTGGCAATCAATTGGTTATTCTTGCTGGTTAAATTCCAGGCTTCGTAGCCATCAGAAGCTAAACCAGGTTGATCATGATGCAGGGTTGCAATTAAATCGCCAGCCGTGGTAAAGATGCGGATGGTGCATTTCGCTGGTAAATGGGTGAAATGTATCTCTTTAAAAGCCGGGTCTCGCATGAACTCATTGGCGATTAGAAACGGATTAGGAACTACTCGAATCTTATCCAGCTCTTTGGCATCTTTGTTGATCGTGATCGGCTTGGTTTTGATCACCCAGCGATCCTCGGCAGTGATTGGAAAAATATTTTCCAGGCGCCATACATCGCCAATCGTCCAGCCGGTGGTATCGGCAGGATCAGCTTTGAGGCCGGTAATCATATAATCCCAATCATAGCGGCTGTTGGGGTCAGCGGTTTTCATTGCCCAATAATCTGGAGAGTTATGTGCAGGCAGTGCAAAGAAATCCTCCTCATATTTGGTATTTGGGCTATTTTTGTCCAGCACAAAATGAATATGTCCGGCTTTTGAGTACAATGGCCAGATTCTCACATCGTCTTCGGGATGATCGTCCAGACCATCGCCATTGGCATCGACAAAATAGCCGAGGTCCCACAATTCAAACGTACAGGCTGTCTTTTTCGGGTTCAACAGGGCCAGATTTTCCATCATCAAGCAATAGTTCGAATCGCCATTGGCGCTGGTCCAGCCAGTGAAGCGATATTCGAAATCCCGATAATTGGCATGGGTCTGGACATTTCGCCCGTTGTAATAGCCTATTACTGCAAGCTGTTTGCCGATATCCTTGGCACCCTGCACTTTGGTAATCCCGGTAAAGCGATTGAAATCGGTCAATTTTACCACCAGGCCATCCGCTGGTGGCAACTCAGCCCCCGCTGGTCCAAAGGCACCAAAATGGGCCTGATTGATGAGGACGTAATTATCGGTATTGAGATCCTTTAAATGCCAGAACTTATTGCCGGTGATTGCTGGCGAACCGGGAATAGGTATCTTTTCGTTGGTGATGCTGATTTCGTATGAATGCCCGGTGATGGCTTGAGGATCGATGATTTTGGCTTCAACATAACCGTCGGCGATCCCTGCGGTATGCTCGATGCTCTGGATAGCCGGCTCCAGATAGCCAGCTTGCTCGGCACGAGGCACCGCCACCACTTTATTGGTAAAAGCGCACTCCAAAGTTATCGGAGTCGATTGCGGTTGAAAATCATAGGACGTAACGGCATAATAATAAGCAATGCCATTTTTAACATCCGTATCAACAAAACTATGTTTCAGCCCGGTATCTTCGCCGATGTGCACTTCATAAGGCCATTTGGTGCCATCCTTATAGACTAGGGAATCGATTCTTACGGTATAGCCATCCTGTTTATCATATTGAGCCAGCATTTGCCACGAACCAGAAATGCCGGTGAGACTGCGATAAACTCGGTAGCCCTGAAAATCATTGGCGAGATAGGTAGGATCATAAAATACGCTATTGGGGTCAGCAGCCAGGGTTCCGAATGGATCGGCCCAATATTCTGGGGAATCATCCCAGGTAAGGATAATTCTTCGGTCGGCTTCGGTTGCATGAAGCTTCGGGGCGATGGGTGGAAATGGCAAAAAATAATTGTTATCATAAATTCCTTGAGCCAAATCGGATAGACGCAATAGTTCCTCTTTGGTTTGGGCCACCATGATAGCGATGACTACACGAGCCGTATCACCCGGCGCCAGATCAAATGGTCCTGCCACCTGCACAAATCGCTTGTCCTCAGGAGCTTTATCGGTATCGAATGGAATGTAGAGCGAATCGCCTCCCGGAATCATGGTGCGATAGTCATAGCCAGCCATCATGTGATAACGCTCCTCATCGGTGCGGGGATCGATTTGGAGTACGAACATTTTCCACGCGGTTAACCCCAATTGCTGACCTTTGCGCCGATCTTTCACCCAGATCGGATTCGTAGCGGTCCCAAAATTAACACTGTCGTCGTTCACGACGCCGTCACCATTCACGTCAATGTCGCGATCGGAAATGGGGCTTTCCAGAAAGTCATAGCCCAACCAACCCGTTCGCCCATTGTTCTCGAAGTTGGCCTCCAGGCCATCGAAATCCCACACGATACCGAGATTGCGCGAAGGATCAAAGTCCAGCATATCGTCGGTAGCACTACCGATATCCGGATCGCAGCAAGGTCCAAAATAGACATCTTTGAGAGTTGTGTTGGGTGGTGGCGCCGGTGTCGATTTATCGAATTTAGCGGCGGCAGCCGGATAATCGGCATCGCCTGTGATATTGATCAGGTCAAAGGTTAAAAACACAATATCCTGATTGGCAGTGTAGTTCCAGGCATACCCGCGCTGGATGACCTTCACGCCAAGTGGCTTCTGAGTACTGAAGGTCCAGTCAGGGTTCATGTCATTATAAATCGCATAGCTATCTTGAATGGAGACAATTTTGGGAGTACCGTCCGGATTGCGTAGCGGCCAGTTGGCATAATCCTCGCCATCGGTGCTCAAATAGAGGACTTCATCAGGCCCCACTTCGCCAGTATTATTGGGCAAAGAGCCAGGATAAAACTCGAACCCCGCATCGTTGGGATTATAGCCAACCGCGCAGCGCATATCACCATTAACTTTAGCAGCAATCCAAACGCCGGCACCAAAAATGTAGTAATCGCGCGAGCCATTCGGCCATTCACCACCTGAACCACCGGCGGTCTCATGTTGACCATGAACGCCATAATTAGAAATCGGCAATTTGAACCGTCCTACATCATGGGCTCGCTTGGCGAATTCATTCTTTTGATCAGTTGTGCGTTTTGCCAGATATTTTGGAGCGTCGGGTCGAACATCAGCGAGTGTCCAAGCAACGAATAACCCCAAAAGCATCAAGCAAAGCAGGCCAAGGAATAGCTTATGTTTGAACAGCATGGTTATTTCCTCCTTCAAAGTAAAGGAACGTGGTACCAAACTTTACCCAGGCATTTACAATTAGAAGTTCAGCCGTAACCCTAGACGATATTGACGCGCTGGCCCGAAAAAGGCAGGATTGGTGGTCTGAAACTTATCCGCCGCAACCCAGGCCAGGTATTCTTCGTGCTGACTTATACGCTCGTCGCCATTCAGATCTTTTACATATTCCCATTTCCAATTTGGGTTTTCTACTGTTTTTGCTGCATCTTTCCAGCGAGAAATGCCAGCACTGAAATTGGCTTCCTGGATGATGCGACCGAAATCATACGGACTCTGGGTTTTGGTATAAACGCTCAAAATATTTTGGCGATCAAATAAATTTATCACCTGCAGGAAAACCGATAACTGGCTGCCAAACACAGCAAAGCTTTTATTCACCTCGATATCGGTTTGGAATTGCCAGGGCAGTTGCGCCGAATAGTAGTCACCGACTGGCTCGCCGCGATCATCTGTCTTGGTATAATAATCGCCGGAGCGCATCGTATTTATAGTGGAGATATAAAAATCTGACAGTGGCTTCACGCCAAAAATCGAAGGTCCAAAATCTTTTGGAAAGACGATATCGAGCTGCAAATTGCCGTTATGGTAAAACATGCCTTTCAGCCGATAACGACGCGGATAAAGTTCACCCGTTCGAGGATCGACTTCCCCCTGAGCAATCTGGGTAAAACTGGGCACAATTTGGGAATCACGCTTCCATAAGCTGTAATTGGCCCGAGCCGCAAAGAAATTGCTCAACCGCTTGTCTACAGTAACTTCAAATCCTTTGCTATTGGCAAAATCATAGTTGTCCTGATAGGAATAATTGAACGGCACCGCCAGAATGGGACGCGTGCCCATCAAATCGTACATATCTTTGTAATAGATGGTGATGTCAAAGGCCATCTTTTCAAATAATTGGTGACGGATACCAATTTCATAGGACGTTGTTTTCATGGCCTCGAGATCTGGATTGCCTACTCCAGAATAGGATCGGGTGATATATGGATCCAGGTTCAGAAATAGGTCGTTAAAGTTTGGCGTTTGAAAAAATCGTCCATAAAAAACATGCAACATGGTCCGGTCTGATACCGGATGCGAAATGCCCAGCCGCGGGCTAACCCGCCATTTAATTTCAACAGGTTCTGTTGGCGAATACCAATCGTAGGGATCAATTCGTTTTTCCGCATACGCATAAAAGGCATCCAATCGGATTCCAAGATTGACGATAAAGCCTGGATATTCCATCGAATCCTGGAAATACAACGCCCCGGTCCATGGCTTATATGGCTTATATTTCAACCAGGGAATATACTCCTTTCCATCATATTCTTTGATGCTCCGATGAATGCTACTAACTTGCCCGGTGGTGGCATCGTACACAGTGTCCACCAGCATTTGATAGCCATACATCTGCAGAAATGGTTCCGGATCCCATGGCAGGGTATTCTGGTAACGTCGAATTGAATAATTGGTAAACTCCAAACCAGCCTTCAACTGGTGATTCTGAGTCATTTGGACCACCCCATCCCACTTTGCCGACCAATAACTCTGTTTTCGTAATTCATAAATCCGGCCGGTCGCCTCCCGCGCTTGAAATTTATTGTAAACGCCAAACGGATTTTCCGGATTAGACCAATCCTGCTGATGAAAATCATCCAAGCTCCGAAACCGGTAATCACCGAAAAAGTCGGTCAGGGCCGAGAATGGTGTCTCCCGTTTTCCCCGCGACAGACCAGTTTGTCTGAACGTGCTGAAATTTACAACTCGAAAATCATAAAAAATCCTGGGATTGACAGTCTGGGTCAAATTGAGCTGAAATTGACGCGTCTTTTCAGTGGTTACGTCAAAATCGTCCTGCTTGAACAGATAACTCCGCTCCGAGGTTTGACTCGTTCCTTCATACAATGGGCGCTCGAATTGACGCCGGTTTGAAAAACCTTTCCAACGCAATCGGATCGATGGTTTAATATTATAGCTCAGGTTGAGATTGGTGCCATAATCTTCTCGTGCATTGTGAGGCACAAATGATTCTCGCACTACCCCATTTGGGTAAGGATGTTTCCAGTCATAATGCACAAATTTATACGCGCGCGGGCTATATACATCAGCGTATTCGGTATTGGCCGATAAGAAATAAGTTAATTTTTTCCCGGTGAAAGGCAACGGTCCTTGAAGCGAAAATTCATTACGAGTATAGCCATTGGCATATTTCTTCGTATCATTGCCACCAAAGAGAGATTTTTTCTCTCCATTTTGACTATAAGTTAGATCGGAAAGGACCTCATAACTACCGGTGGTTCGCATGCCCCCTTCTTTAGTAACAATATTGACGATGCCAGACATCGCTTCGCCATATTCAGCGTTATAAGCCCCGGTGGTTACCTGCAATTCTTTGACCGCAACCAGGCTAATATTGGCTGATGGGGTGTGGAACATGGGGTCATTAATGCTGACGCCATCAACGAGATAGGTCACTTCATTTCCGAGGCCGCCGCGGAAGCTGGTGCCATCAACTCCTGCAGTTAACTGAACGACTTGCTGTGAATTGGTGACCGGCAGATTTTGAAAATCCTCAGCGCTGGCAACATGTAGCGACGCGGTTACTTCTTTGTTGATTAATGGCCGATCGGCTGTAACAGTTACCTCACCCATCTCCAAAACGGTGGCGGAGAGGACAAAATCCACGCGAGTCGTCAAATCGATGGAGACGCGGACATTTTGAACGATTTTGCTGTTATAACCGATCATTGAGGCTTTAACAGAATAGGTTCCTACAGGGACGTTGATGATATAGAAATAGCCGTTAAGGTTGGTGGCCGCACCCAGGGTAGTGCCCTCTATGTAGACATTAACGCCGGGAAGTGGCTTGCCGGTCTCGCTATCTTTCACAACGCCTTCAATCTTACCGGTGGTACCAGCGAGAATTACCACAGGAAAGATAGCGACAAGAATGAAAATAACGATCATTTTCCCCATAATCATTCTCCTGAGTAATTTGTCTGTTGTTTGATTGGTAGCTTACGGATGGTCAGATTAGAATTAGTGTAAAACATCACCTCCTGAATTGGCTATTTACACAACATAATGACATTTATAGCAAAAGGCTTTGCATCAATTTATTTATCACCTGCGAAATAATAAGTGTCAAGAGGGTAAAAAAGGAAACATGAGGTGGCGAAATCAGCACATGGCAATATATCAATACAGATGTAGCTAACTACAAGCGTACGGATAGATAGCAATTCAACCAACACAAGCTCAGTTTGCTCCGCTCGCGCAAGATAAATCGAAGACTTCTTATGATTTCAATTTTTGCAAGAATCATACCAGGCAAAGATAGAGATGATAACGAGAACGATAACCCGAAGATTTTTAAATCAATAACAACTCGATTGCAAGCAGGCGAAAGAACGCCAATTATGAAAAATATGCAAAAGCTTTCATAATTTCAATTGAAACGTTTTGCATAGATAGATTCCTAATCATCAAAAAAGCTACCCCCCAAACTTGCAATCGATTTTTAGCGGCTACGATGTCGGGGGCAGAGAGCTTTAGTGACGCCCTTCACCTGCCGAAGTTCCCACTGCTTTATGGATAGTCAAAATACACCGCTTTGTTTTCCGCGACCATTTTGTCGTTCACATTGAAATAATTGCCATTCTCGTCTTTCACCCAGATCTCGCCCAGATAGCGACCATATTTCTCTTTCCGATCTTTGATGGTTTGCAGAATAATTTCTTTATTCAAAATCAGTTCTTTTAAAAATGCGAGTGATTGGAGCCCCTGCTCTCGTTCCGCGCCTCGAATTTCCGGCGCGTTGATTCGGTGCAAACGAATTTTTTCACCGCGAATCCACGTGCTTAGTCCCAGATCGATTTCAACGGTGCAGGTGTCGCCATCGTAAACATCTATGACGTGGGCTTTGTAGACATACAATTGATTTTCCATTCTTTCTCCCTCGATGGTCGTAAATTTGAATTAGCGAATTATCTTAAATAAAGCAGTTTCTTCACTAATCGTTTATCCCCAGCTTGTAAAACGGAAAAATAGACCGAGTTGGCCACAGACCGTCCGAGTTCGTCAGTACCATCCCAGGTGGTATGATACATGCCTGATACTGCGGTCCCTTCAACCAGCGTCCGAATTCGTCGACCGCTCAGGTCATAAAGGGTAAGCTGGATCGCTACCGGCGTCGGCAACATAACGCTGGGCGGAATTTTATAGCTGATGGTGATATCAGGTGCAAAGGGCCCAGCCTGACGATGGAAAACATTAAGACGATTAGGGAAAAAGCAGGTATCCGTGGCATTTTGGTTGGGCGACCACTCTGCGCCAGCAACGATTTGGTCTGTTGGCAGTTTGAACCACTTTTCGGTTGGCCAGGTTTCTAACAGCCAATCGAAATAATCGCGATCAGACTCGAAATTGGTGACCAGGGCTCGCTGATGGGGCGAATAAAAGCTCCATTCCCTGCAGCTCTCAAACCGATGCTGCAGTAGATGAAGGAATTCATGAATCGCAATCTCCTCGCTGCCGATCTTGTTCGCTTGCACCGGCTGCGCCAGCAATGTCACTTGGTGATCTCCCAGGTGATATTCCTTAAATGCATAGCCCGAATAACCAGACCAATGTTTAGGAGAATTCCACCACGAATAATAGACATAAATAAAATCATACGGATTCTGGCTGCCAAAGCGTTGCCGCAAATCTTGTTCTATCTGTTTCGGAGGGAGATAAAACCCCCATTGGTCATCCTGAAATGCAAAATCTTCTTTTTTCAACTTTCGAGTGACATGTATGGTGTCCACATCAATCACCAGAATCTGGGTATGATCCCAGAAATAGCGCTGGAATCGGCAGATATTATGATAAATCTGCTGCAAATTTTCAGGCCCCAGTTTTCTATCCCCCACCTCGGGATGAAAATAATTTTTATAAAATACAAATAAACCTTGAAAACGCACGCGGCGCTTTTCGGTCTGAATGATAAGCCCCGATTGATAGTTGTTGTCGCTAATTATTTCTGTGGCACCAAAACCAGGTTCTATTTTCACAAACAAATGATTGAAACCATACGGCAAAGGAGCTGATAACAGCACCGTTTGAGGTTTATTAATGGGCAAAGAATCGATGCGGACAGTATCCAGCGCAATGGTTCGGCGATAGGCAAAATAACTTTGATAATTAGAGTTGAGATTGCCGCTGAATAAGGTAACGAAACCGTGCCCAATATCTTGCGGTCCCGAATTTTCGACCTCGGCTTCAACTTCGATTTGATCGCCGGCTTTCCATCCTCCTCTGCTTTTCTTCATGGATATGTTTTTCACCACCAGATCGGTAGCGATTCTTTTATCGATAGAAAATGATCCGATTGGGCTTTGCCAGCGCTGGCCTTGAACGTTGGCCTGAACCGACCAAAAATATAAAATCAAATCGCTCAGCACCTGGTTATCTCTAAGCGCATAGGTTGTATCAGTGCCAATCCATTGGTCGAATACGATCTTGCCATAATTATCTGAAATGAGCAAGCGATATTCGACCGGTTCTTTCGATGGAACCGCAAGCCAGGAAAAGGTTGGCGTGGTGTTCGACAATTCACTGCCCTCCGCCGGCGACAGCAGTGTGATACTCGTATCCGGACCTGACCTTTGCCAGAATTTTTTTTCCTGGCCTATTCCTGGAGCCGAAACCAGCACAGGTCTGATGGTTATCGAACTTGCCAATACCTGCAGGATAATAAAGGCATTGCCGAGAATTCTCAACCGTCGCATTCGCATCACCATAGTACCTTGCATCCGAAAGTCACTTTGGTAAATTGATAGCTGTAGCCCATGGCAGTTGATTCATTTGGTTACTTGTCAAAACTAAAAATATAATTTGAATTATGCAAGCGAATTTTGCACAGATGACTTCAAAATTGAATCCTTTTTAAATGTCATCCATCAAACAGTAAGAAAAAGGGTACAGAGACAACAAGACAACTGAATCAGTGAGCGTGAATTATGGCCAAGTATTTATGGATCGCAATTGCTACCGTCATCGGCGGAAGTGTAGGTTACGCCTATTATCATTTTATTGGTTGCCAATCCGGTACGTGCCCGATAACCAGTAATCCATGGATTAGCACCAGCTATGGGGCGTTGCTGGGTTTCGTGCTGGTATTGGGAAGAACAAACAGGAAGAACCACGAAAAGTCGGAGCAGAAATAGATGGATTTTATTATACCCGTTTTGATTCTGGTCGCATATTTTCTGATCATGCGGTATATATTGCCCAAAATGGGAATCCCGACATGAATGTCCAATGCCTGTGACTTTCGGTCGGATAGTCATGAGAATTCGGATGCAGAAGAAAAGAAAAAGACAGGAGAGCAATAATGCCAATTTATGAGTACAAATGTCGAGCGTGTGGTCATCGCTTCGATCTGTTCCAGTCGCTTGGGGCGAGTAATGAAAATTTGACCTGTCCTCAATGTGGCGAACCACGACCCGATCGCATATTTTCCGCTTTCGGGGCGACTGGTTTGAGCAGTTCAGGCACTGCCGCTGCTGGCTGCGGTTCGAGCGGGCCATTTACTTGAGGTGGTTGATCGAAGCAGGTTGCTTCGAACCATTTATCCGGTATCAAATGCATTTTTACCAGATGGAGGATTTATGAAACCAATTTTAGTCGTGCTGTTAGTCGTAGCATCGCTGGCCATGGTAACCTGCTCTAAGGTTAATAACGATTCCATAGCTCAAAACAAGTCTACCGCAGCGAAGCCGGTCGCAGAAGTGTCGAAGCAAGCGACAGCAGCTAATTTTTCGCTCTCGTTCAATGAAGGGTTAGAAAAAGCTTCGCTAGAAAAGAAAAATATGATCGTGGATTTCTATACCGATTGGTGTCATTGGTGCAAAGTGATGGATGAAAAAACCTTCCATGATTCGACAGTAGCGAATAAATTGCAGCAGCGCTTTATTACTGTTCGAATCAATGCCGAGAGTCCAACCGATACGGTTAATTTTCAGGGACACCGATTCACGAATATCGAACTAACTCAGGCTTTCCGGGTGACGGGTTTTCCTTCGCTGGCGTTCATATCACCAGACAAAGAAGTGATCACGGTCATTCCCGGTTATATTCCAGCCGAGCCATTCAATTATTTGTTGGACTACATCGACCAGGAATGCTACAAAAAACAAATGTCATTTGAGGAATTCATGAAACGCAAAGGCGATTGCAATAGCGATTCCGCCGCTCCGAAAAGCACTACCAAATCATAATCCAGAGTTCCAATTTGGTTTAGAATCCATGCGAAGCCGCCAAGCTTTAGCCGGTTCAAACGATTGAATTGTAAGAACACGTCTCTTCCGAATTTAGCATTGAAGGTGACTGGAAAAATATAATTTCACCGCGATTTCAGAATTTTCCATTGGTACTCTCTGGCAAAGGCTAATTCATCCAGTCACCTTTGCCTTTTTAACATACTCCATTAAGACTTCTTTGTCGATCATTTTTAACTAACGCTTAAAAAAATATTGCATCATTCAAAATTATTTGTAAATTAGAGGCAGCACCAGGTCTGGTGATAGAATATCGCTTGTAACGAATTCAAGATTCGTTTTGTTATTGCTAACCACCAGTTGAAGATTGAAATTTATCTCAGATCCAGGGAGCAAGATGAGCGCCTCGCTGGTGAACTTTTTTATGACGATAGAGCTTCTGTTGAGAAGCTTATCAAACCTGTTGGCCCAAAAATGTGGATAGGATTATGAGCAAAAAGACAGACTTCATTTACTCATCCAACGTTGAACGAACCGCAATTGAAAAATCTAATTACGAACCAATCTATCCCCCATCAGAGAAAATTCCGGTGATCATTGTCGACAACTTCCCGGCGCTGGGAAAATTGACAGCCATGCGATTTCTGGAATGGGTGCAGCAAAACCCAGAAGGCGTGGTGTCGTTACCAACCGGCAAAACCCCGGAGCATTTCATCAAATGGGTTCAATATTTTTTACGTCATTGGGACGAAGCAGATGCCCAGCAGGATTTGCAGCAATGGGGCATCGATCCAGGCCTTAAACCTCGCATGGACGGTTTGCGCTTTGTCCAGATCGATGAGTTCTATCCGATCAACCCGGCTCAACGTAACAGCTTTTATTACTATATCAATCATTTCTACATCAAAGGATTAGGATTACGTCGTGATCGGGCGCTATTAATTGATGTCTATCAAACCGGCGTTCCCAAGGATATGCTGCTGGAAAATGTTTTCCCGGAAGAGCGAGTGGATTTGAGTTTGCGGACGCGGCAGGCACCCAACAAGCTGGAACGCATTCAAAAGCATGTTATCGAAGCTGTGGATCAGTATTGCACCGAGTATGAGACACGAGTGCGGCAGATGGGCGGCATCGGCTTTTTCCTGGGCGGCATCGGACCGGATGGGCATATCGGATTTAATGTGAAAGGTTCCGATCACTATTCCACCACCCGGCTTACGCCTACCAATTATGAAACGCAGGCAGCGGCCGCTACCGACATGGGGGGCATCGAGGTGGCCCGCAATCGGTTAGTACTAACGATTGGTCTCAGCACCATTACGTATAATCCGGATGCAGTAGCAATCATTATTGCGGCGGGCGAAGCCAAGGCCAAAATCGTGGCGGACGCCATCGAGCAAGAGCCCAGCAACCTGTATCCGGCTACAGTGCTGCATTCGTTGCCACGAGCACGATTTTATATCACCAGAGGGGCGGCCAAACATCTGGTTGAGCGCCGTTTCATCGATTTGTCTCGCAAGGAGCAATTGGCAGAGGAGGATGTGGAGCGAGTAGTGGTCAATTTATCGTTAAATAATAAAAAAGCAATTATGCAGCTTTCTCAGGATGATTTTATTAGCAACAAATTTGGCAAGGAAATTTTGAAAAAGACCAAGCAAAAACCCGCTGTTCTGACGGCCAAGATCCATGATCAAATTATCGCTAAGATCCAGGATGGGCTACAAAACATCGAGGGCGAAACGTTCATGCATACGGCGCCGCATCACGACGACATCATGCTCGGTTTTTGGCCCTATATGGTGCATCTGGTGCGCAGCCCCCTAAATATTCATCATTTCGTCTATCTCACCAGCGGCTTTACCGCAGTTACCAATAAATATGTGCTGGCGTTATTGAAAACGCTCGACAGCTATATCGACACCCCTATCTTCAAGAATCTGCTAGACGAAAACTACTTTGACCCGGAAAATGAAAATGCCCGCAATAGCGAAGTATTTCAATATCTGGATGGCATTGCAGCCAATAGTCGCTCCATGCGTGAGGAAGCGGAAAGCAAACGGCTGCTACGGAATTTGATCTTTTTGCTGGAAGAAGAGAGTCTGCTCCATCTCCGTGACCGCATTGAAGAAATGATTAGCTATTTTTCCACCCAATATCCAGGCAAAAAGGATATTCATTACATTCAACAATTAAAAGGGATGATTCGAGAGTGGGAATCGGATTTGAAATGGGGATCATTGGGATTCAATAGCCAGTCGGTGCATCACTTACGATTAGGATTTTATACAGGCGATATTTTTACTGAAGAACCCAGCATCCAGCGTGACGTTGTTCCAATATTAAGTCTGATGGAAAAGATCAATCCCACGGTGATTACCGTAGCTCTGGACCCTGAAGGCAGCGGGCCAGATACTCATTACAAGGTCCTGCAAGCGATTACCACAGCGCTCCAGATGTACCAAAAAGCCGGCAATAATCATCCAATTCAAATCTGGGGCTATCGCAATGTATGGTACCGGTTCCATCCGGCTGAAGCCAATAGCTATGTGCCGGTTTCATTGAATTCCTTTGCCAGCCTGGATCAAGCGTTTATGAATTTCTTTGGCTCGCAACGATCGGCATCCTTCCCCAGCCACGAATTGGATGGCCCCTTTTCTAAACTAGCGCTACGCATCATGTTCGAGCAATATCAGCAAATCAAGCTCTGCCTGGGCAGCGACTTTTTCTTGACCAACCAACATCCCAGACTGCGTGCCGCGCATGGCTTGAATTTTCTCAAAAAAATGACGCTGGAGGAATTCTATCAGCACTCCAGAGAATTGAAGAAGTCGACGGAAAATAAATAGTCACCATCAAATCACGGTCACGATCGCCGACCGATTTATAAAATGTTTCGTTCTTAGGAAATCGTTGCCATAACTCGCTCATTTCGCGACGCTTAATATTTCAGGGAGACTCGCATGATCCAAACCATCCGATTCACTTTGAACCATAAACCTGTCCGCCTTCGCGTGGATGGTGAGCGGATGTTGCTGTGGGTATTGCGGACCGATTTTGGTCTCACGGGTGCCAAATATGGTTGCGGTGAAGGTTTTTGCGGTGCCTGTACCGTGTTGGTGAACGACGTAGCGGTTCGCGCCTGCCAGACACCGGTGAAGGCAGTCGCTGGAAAATCGGTGCTCACCATCGAGGGACTGGCGCAAAATGGCAAATTACATCCGCTGCAAGAAGCATTTATAAAACATGATGCGTTGCAATGTGGTTTCTGCACGCCGGGCATGATTCTCGCTGCATACAGCCTGCTTCAACAGAGCCCCCTGCCAGATCCAGCAGAAATCGCGGTTGGCTTAGAAGATCATCTCTGCCGCTGTGGCGCGCATCAGCGAATTATTCTCGCCGTCCAGGACGCAGCACAGCAAATGAAAGGAGGCAATGACAAATGAATAATCGTGATGAGTGGGACCTCGATTTCACAGATCTTCTAACCCGTACTCCCATTGACCGCCGCCAATTCATCAAGAGTTTTGGTGGTGGGCTGATTGTTTTTTTTACCGTCGGCGACGCGGCTGCTATTTTGCAGGAACGCCGTCAACAGGGCTACCCAACTGATTTTAATGCCTATTTGATCATCGGCGCTGATGGCCGGGTGACCTGCCTGGTGGGCAAAATCGAAATGGGACAGGGAGTAATCACCTCGTTAGCGATGCAGTTGGCCGATGAATTGGATGTGTCGCTGGATAGCGTGGATATGGTAATGGGTGATACAGATCGCTGTCCCTGGGACATTGGCACATTTGGCTCATTGAGCACGCGTCAGTTTAGCCCATATCTCAGGCAAGCCGCAGCCGAAGCCAGAGCCGTGTTGATGGAAATGGCTGCTGAAAAACTGCAGGTACCTATAGATCAGTTGCAGGTGAAAAATGGAATTGTGTTTGAAAAATCCAATGACCAAAATAATATCTCCTATGGCCAATTGACAGGTGGCAAATTGATCGAGCGGCACTTGCAGTCGAAACCATCACCAAAGCAACAACCGGAATTGAATATTACCGGCACACCTATGCTACGCCGTGATGCGTTGGAAAAAGTAACGGGCGCGGCCAAATTTGCTGGCGATATTCAACTTCCAGACATGCTCTATGCCCGCATTCTGCGGCCACCGGCGCATGGTGCCACGCTCAAATTTGCAGATACTTCGGCTGCTGCAAAAATTCCAGGAACTCTAATTGTGCGCGAGGGCGATCTGGTGGCGGTGCTTCATCGATATCCGGATGTTGCCGAAAAAGCCCTGCGGCTGATCAAATCGGAATTTAATTTGCCAACGGCGACGGTGAATGATCAATCAATTTTTGACGCCATGCTAAAGTCAACCGTCGAGGGCAAAACCATCGCCGAAGCTGGAAACATAAGCACCGGGGAGAAAGAAGCGGCGATGATTATTGAAGGCAAATATTTGAACAGCTATGTTGCTCATGCACCGCTCGAACCCCATACCGCAGTGGCCAAAATCGATGGTAGCAAAATTACTGTCTGGGCATCCACGCAGACGCCTTTCAGCGCCAAAAATGAGATTGCAAAAGCACTGGGTTTGAGCCCCGAAAATGTCCGTGTCATTACCCCCTTTGTCGGCGGCGGCTTTGGCGGTAAGTCGCGCAATCAGCAGGCGGTCGAAGCCGCGAAATTAGCCCAATTGGTCGGCAGACCGGTGATGGTCGCCTGGAGCCGACAGGAAGAATTTTTCTACGATTCGTTTCGGCCAGCAGCAGTGGTCAAAATAAAATCTGGTCTCACAGCCTCGGGTGCGCCTATTCTATGGGATTATGCTGTTTACTATGCTGGCGAGCGAGGCTCGCAACATTTCTACGACATTCCACATCATCGAACCATGGCCTTTGGTGAATGGTCCCAAAAAAATGGAGTCCATCCATTTAATGTCGGACCATGGCGAGCGCCAGCTAACAATACCAACACCTTTGCCAGAGAATCCCAAATTGACATGATGGCCGAAAAAGCAGGCATGGACCCAGTAGAATTTCGATTAAAATATTTGAAGGACGAAAAAATTCGCGGTGTACTCAAGGCTGCGGCAGATCTCTTTGGCTATTCGCCAGCCAGATTGCCAAGCGGAAGGGGCATTGGAGTGGCCTGTGGTATCGATGCGGGCACCTATGTGGCTCATATCGCCGAAGTGGCGGTTGATAAGAATACCGGTCATGTGCAGGTGAAACGCGTCGTCTGTGCGCAGGACATGGGGCTGGTGGTGAATCCAGAGGGCGCTAAAATTCAAATCGAAGGCTGTATCACCATGGGATTGGGCTATGCCCTGACCGAGGAAATCCGCTTCAATGGCGGACAGATTCTGGACACCAATTTTGATAGTTATGAATTACCGCACTTTTCCTGGTTACCGAAAATCGAGAGTGTATTAATTGATTCCAGGGGAGAAGCGCCGCAGGGCGGTGGTGAGCCGGCGATTATCTGCATGGGAGGAGTGATCGCTAATGCGATTTACGATGCCATTGGCGTGCGGATGTTTCAACTCCCAATGACGCCCGCCCGCATCAAAGCAGCTCTGAAGCAGCAACAGCAGAACTGATCCATGGGTGTTTCTCAGTCGATTGCGATGCAAAAAGGGAATGATTTCTTGGGGTGAATTAGCATTGTGTTCGGGGAATGAATGCAGCCCACCTTTGCCGCCCCAATTATTGGATTCGGTCAACAACCCTATCCTCGCAAGATCGGCAACGATCGTCTGTCGGAAAGAGTACGCTAGAAAGTGATTTTTACAACGTATTTTCAGCGCCGTAGCAATTAGAACTAATAACTATTTAACCAGTCAGGCAATCATCGTGGGCAGGTTAGGTCATAGTCTGAACAATATCCTATCTCTGGCAGCGCAGCTAAAGGAAGTGCGTAAGGCCGATCTCAAATCAGGCGATTTGCTTTTTATTAAGACACAAAATTCAATTTATGCCATCACCGTGCTAGGCCAGGCGAGCTATCGGGTGGTTGGCGGCTGGTTTGACAACCATGGTTTGTCCCCCTTAACGGTTCATATCAATGGTTGTACTTGGGGTGGCAGCATTATCAAAGTGGATATTGTCGCAGCCTGTGGCTTGTGCCTGGAATTCAGCAACGGCGTGGTAACATCCCCGATTCAAAAAATCATTTTTATTCCATCTGAACGCTTGAACTAAAGAACGAACAATGATCAAAAACAAATTCCAAAACTGTTTAATTCTGCTTCTACTGCTATCTCTAATTTCTGTGGCATTTTCTCAGGATAGTACGCCTGTTGGGCCTGGGGTAATTCATCATCACGAATTTATTGCCACCGGCCCATGGCACATCCACATCCTGGAAGTTGATCTAACCAACAAGTGGCTCCAATTGGAAACGGTAAAGGCCAATGACTTGCTGGCGGGCTACGAACGGACCTCGTCAATGGCTGCCAGAAATGATCGAGAAGGACACCGGATCATCGGTGCGATCAATGGCGATTTTTATGGCACAGGCGGGGTGCCAGTTGGCGCCCAGGTCTCCAGCGGCGTTTTATTAAAAACACCGGCGAACCGCTCCATATTCGCCATCACAGACCTCAAACAGCCGCTCATCGACATTGTCGCGTTCCGGGGAACAATCATCTCGACGAACCATACCATGTTGCCAATCGATGGGGTGAATGAGGTCCGGGAGAACAATGAGCTAATTATTTACAATAAATTTTTCGGTTCTCGAACCGGCACCAATTATTGGGGGACAGAGATTACTGCACTTTATCTGCCGCCCGCACCGCTGGTCAATGATACCATCCTAGTCGTTGCCGTAGCTAAAGATAGCATTTTGGGTATCACTGGCCATGGCAACAATGTGATCCCCGCCAACGGCATCGTCATTTCGGGGCATGGTACCGCTGGCACTTTTTTAAATGATATTATTTTTGTCGGCGACACATTGAAACTGGTGCTGGAATTACCACCTTTGAAAAAATCCATCACCCAGTTGATCGGTGGCACGCCTCGATTGATCCGCAATGGCGTAGCTTCCGTTGAATGGCAGCGGGAAGGTTGTGGCGAAAGTTTTACCTATGATCGGCACCCGCGCACTGCCATTGGCTTCTCGCAAGATTCCACCAGGCTTTATCTGTTCACTGTGGATGGTCGCCAGCCTGGCTATAGTGCCGGCATGTCGCTGTTTGAACTGGCGGATTACATGCTGAAATGGCAGGTTTACCAGGGCGTCAATCTGGATGGTGGCGGGTCCACGACCATGGTGGTCAGAGGCAAGGTGGCCAATAGTCCCTCGGACGCCGGCGGCGAACGATCCGTTGCCAATGCTCTAATGGTGGTCAGCACCGCAGCCACTGGCTCAGTTGCTATCTTACGAATATCCCCGCAAAAAGCGTTTGTGTTAACCGAGAATCAGCTCCAACTTTCAGTGGCAGGCTTTGATGAATTTTATAATCCGGTGAAGTTAGCGACCGATTCGATCGTCTGGTCGTGTGATCAGCGAATTGGAACCATAACAGCTAATGGACTATTTATTTCAGGCGGCCAGCAGGATTCCGGCTACGTCTATGCTGCTTATGGTTCAGCTCGCGACTCGGCTAAAATTTATATTACCTCGATCGCCAGCATTCAGCTTTTGCCCAATCCCATCGTCTTAAAAATCGGCACCAGCCAGTCCATTGAACCTGAAACCAAAGATTCTTACGGCAATATCATTGCATTGCCTCGCACGGCCTACCAATGGGCAGTAACTGGGGACATAGGAACCGTATCGAATGACGGTATTTTTACCGCTACCAAGCAGGGCCAGGGTCAGGTGCAAGCGTCCTATCGTAGTGTCACCGGAGCCACGACCGTCTACGTTGGCATATCTTCCACCATTATCATTGATGATTTCCAGAGCCCAGCCAATTGGACTATTTCAGGTACCAGAGTAAATTTAGCTAACTGTGCATTCACCTCCGATAATTCGGCCTTTGTTTCACCACCGCGCTCCGGCAAATTGGATTATAGCTTAACCACGGGTGGAACCAGTGCCCTGTATCTGAATTGCTCCATTCCCATCTCGGGCGCACCGGAAGCAGTAGGCATTCATGTCTATGGCGACGGCCAGCAGCATTGGCTGCGCGGCGAATTTGAAGATGCGGACAAGGAAAAATTTCTGGTGAATTTTACGGAAGCGGCACCTGGCATCGATTGGACAAATACCTGGCGTTATCTGCTGGTCCCGTTTAAAAATGCCATCGTCCATTGGGGCAATCCTGCGGCGACTTTGACCTTTCCCATCACCTGGACCAAAATCTACCTGGCCGAGACCAGCGATCAGAAAAAAAATGCCGGTACGATTTATCTTGACGATTTCACGGTGCACTTCATTGAAACGGATGTGGAACAACGTGGCGACATAGTTCTGCCAGAAAACTATTATCTGGGGCAAAATTATCCTAACCCATTCAATCCAATCACGCAGATCACCTTCGGCCTGCCCCAAAGGTCTCATGTAACATTGGACATCTTTAATCTGCGAGGCGAACTTATTTCTCAGTTACTGAATTCGCAACTGGATCCTGGCGAGCATCGCATTGATTTTAATGCTGCCGAATTGACCAGCGGAGTATATTTGTATCGGCTGGATGTGGGATCATTTCAAAGTACCAGAAAAATGGTTCTCATTAGATGACTATCGCCAATTCATAAAATCGCTCGGCATTTTTTCGCTAATGCTGATCAGGCATTTTGCATGCAAGAAATTATTCACATAGGCATAATCTTATGAGTCATGAAAATCTGCGTCAGTCGATGTTGGATCAATTGATCGGCATGCCCAAGCTACTGAATTTGCCGCCGATCAAAGCATTGAACGCCAATTATCCCCGCACGTACATCATCGACATCACCCGGGCTGAGCTGCAAAAATTGCGGGATCGCATTCTCGCTGCCAGTGAGGCAGAACTGCCGCACATCAGTATTGAGCCAAATTTGTTGGCCGAAAAAATTGCGCAGCGCATTCGGCTGCAGTTCAAGCCATCGGTCGCTCCAGCCATTAATGCTGCAGGAATCATTCTGCATACAGCATTGGGACGAGCGCCACTGTGCCAGGAGGCGCAGCAGGCCATTGCCAATGCCATTAAAAATTATTGTACGCTGGCCATCGATCGCAAGACGGGCAAACGAGGTGATCGCTACGCCCACGTGGAAGAGCTGCTCTGTTATCTCACTGGCGCTGAGGCAGCAATGGTGGTCAAC
>JAPDQM010000015.1:0-51003 GCA_034505795.1 Candidatus Zhuqueibacterota bacterium | reverse complement strand
AGCTGGGGAGCAGGGATTCGAACCCCGATTCCGTAGTCCAGAGCCACGTGTCCTGCCGTTGAACGACTCCCCAATTTTGATTCTACCAAAAGACAGATCGCCTGCTGGCGATTCAAATTTACGATTTTAGATTTTAAATTTTAGAATCTGACGAATGCTCTGCTATCCAATTTATAGCGTTATTAATTCTCCTGAGCACGACTGCTTTGCCCAGTACTGCCATCAACTCAAATAAGCCGGGACTGACCCCAAAGCCAGTTAACGCTAGCCGCGTGGGATGAATCAACTTAGCTGCGCTGATTTCCATCTCTTCAGCCAAATTTCGGATAGCAATTTCAATTTTTTCCGCGGTAAATTCATCCACTTCACCCACCCGATTTGACACCCTTTTCAAGCGATCAACCGCACTTTCGTCTTGCCAATATTTCTTGATGGCATCGGCATCATACTCTTGCGGATCCTTGAAAAAATAATAACCAAGCACAGCAAAATCGGTCAATTTCCGGATTTTCGGCTGTAGCAGCGTCAGCGCTTTACCGATATAATCCAGCCCCAATTCATCTTCAGCCACCAGGTGATGCTCGCGCAGGATCGGCAATACACGCTGCAGAAGCTCCCCAGTGCTCAAACGGCTAATGTATTCGCCATTCATCCAGATAAGCTTCGTTTCATCAAAAACAGCGCTTTTCTTGGAAATTCCATCCAGGCGAAAACTCTGCGCTAATTCTTGAATAGACATTATTTCTCGATCATCTCCTGGCGACCAGCCCAGCAGCGCTAAAAAATTGACCATTGCCTCGGGTAGATAGCCAGCCGTCGCATACTCCGAAATCGATGTGGCGCCATGCCGCTTGCTCAACCTTTTTTTATCCGGTCCAAGAATCAATGGTACATGAGCAAATTTTGGCATTGGCCAACCCAGCGCCTGGTACAACAAAATCTGCTTGGGGGTATTGGAAAGATGATCATCCCCGCGAATTACATGGCTAATGGCCATATCATGATCATCCACCACCACCGCAAAATTGTAGGTTGGCATGCCATCCGACCGAAGCATGATAAAATCATCAAGCGTATCATGATCAATTGTCAAAGAACCGTGCACTTCATCGATAAAATGGGTTTTGCCGGGATCGACTTTCAAACGGATGACGCGGGGAACTTGTTCCCTTTCCAGCCGCTGCCGTTCGCCTTCGCTTAGATAGCGACAATGACCATCATAGCGATAGGCTCGCTCATCCTTTTCGCCCAGCTCCTTTCGCGATGCCAGCCGTTGTTGATCGCAATAACAATAATAGGCTTGCCCACGCTGTATCATCTGCTGGGCAATCTGACGATAGCGTTCCAGTCGCTGCGATTGGAAAATTGGCGGTTCATCCCAGTTCAAGCCCAGCCACTCTAAACCATCGTAGATCGCTTGAACCATTTTCGCTTCAGATCGTGCCACATCGGTGTCTTCGATCCGCAGCAGAAATTTGCCGCCATAATGTCGTGCAAAGAGCCAATTGAAAATCGCTGTTCTGGCGCCGCCGATATGCAAGTAACCAGTAGGGCTGGGCGCAAAACGTACACGAATTTTGTCTGCCTTCTTGTCAACCATCCAACAACTACAATCTAATCCTTATGCCCGAACCCAACAGCTATCATTTTCGGTGCAGCAAGCCAACACGCTTCATAGCCGCGAACACATACCGCTCTGCGGAGAGGGAGGGATTCGAACCCTCGGTAAGCCTTACGACCTACAACGGCTTAGCAGGCCGCCCCGTTCGACCACTCCGGCACCTCTCCAAAGTTGTCTACCTAACAGTTCATTAGCGGAGGACGAGGGACTCGAACCCCCATGTCCCGCTAGGGACGGCGGTTTTCAAGACCGCTGCCTTACCAATTAGGTCTAGTCCTCCCGGAGCTGAAATATACAAATTTTTCTTTTCTGAGTCAATAAAATTTTTGGTAATTATTAGTTATTAACGAAACATTTTGGCCAACCAGCTCATGCGCTGATCAATCGCATGATGCGGACAGACTTCATCGCAGCAGAAACAACTGATGCACTTATCATAATCAATCATCGGAAAACCATCCTTCGGCGTCATCGCCCGGGTGGGACAATTGGCAATGCAGATTCCACAACGTTTGCAGCGATGCGCATCCGGATACGGACGCACCCAGACCATCTTACCCAATAGCCGCACCAATGACGCTGGAATATGACGTTGAAATCGATTGGATGGTAAATCAAACGGCAAGTGCTGATAGGGTGTGAGCGCCGTACCGCGAAATTCAATTTTATCAAATTGCTTTTCTCCGAATCCTCGGGCATAGGCTTCCTCGGTAGTCAAAATCTCCCCATCCTCAAATCCCAACAATTGCGCTCCTAGTGCATCCAACGCCACGGCATCTTCGCTGGCAATCAGCAATCCCAAATGATTGGGTCGACCTGCTGATGGCCCGCTGCCATCCATAATTTCCACAGCATCCATGATGCTCAATTGCGGTCGTGTAGCCGCAAAGACATCAACAATTATTTTAGCAAAATCTTCGACACGCGGGGCTTGCTTATGATATTCGCTTTTACGAAAACCGGGCACCGTGCCAAACATATTTTTAATGGCACCGGTGTAGAGCATGAGATTATGGGTCTTGAGCTTGCAGATATTAATTACCACATCCGCCGTCGCCACAGCCGCCGCAATAAAATAGCTTTTGCCATCGATCACCCGCTCTACTACGCCTTTTTTCTCGAATTGCACCAACTCAGCGCCGGTTTCTTCTGCTATCTGTTGCATGCCGGTGGCCTGCCAATAATCCGCGATCGGCCTTGAAATTCCGGCAGGACTATCCCCGATGGTCACCCGAGCCCCGATCGCCTGAACCCACTGTACAATCGCCTTGACAATCGAGGGGTGAGTCGTCACCGCTCTATCCGGCGCTTTCGCAGCCAATAAATTGGGCTTGATGTGAACCCGATGTCCCGGACGCACCCATCGCTCCAGGCCGCCGAATTGCTGTAGCAATCGTCGCACTGCCTGATCGACCACTGCCTGCTGATAATTTTCACAAGCCTCTATCGAAACGATACTCGGTGCTGTTATATTTCCAAGCTGAATCTCTTTCGAAGCCATCCTTAACCATATGCATTTATCGTGTCAAACTCGAACAAACAATTTCCCCGGCAATTGCTTTACCAGATCTTTGAACTCCAATGGCAATAATAGCGATAGCGTTTCTGCGGTCGACCTCTGAATCATACTGGCCAGCTTGTCGATATGAACCGGCTCATGGGAGAGGCAATTGACAATTTGCTTTTCGAGATCAGTCAGGTGCTCCAGTTCGCTGTTTTTTGATTCTCGTTCGCCTGCCAAAAATCGTTTCAACTGTGGTTCCAATTCAATTAAAATGTCGGCCAGGCTGGAAACCAGCTTCGCTCCATTTTTAATGAGCTGATTGGTACCCGCGCTCTTTGGACTATTGATATTGCCCGGTACGGCAAAGACCTCCCGATTCTGTTCCAGGGCATAATTAGCCGTTAGCAATGCACCGCTTTTGATGCCGGCCTCCACCACAATAGTACCCAGGGTGATGCCGGAAATTATCCGGTTGCGCCGCGGGAAATTCATCGCATCCGGCTCCGTACCCATGGGGAATTCACTGATCAGCGCACCCTGCTGAACAATTTTATCAGCTAACTTCTCATTCTCAGCCGGATAGATCCGATCCAATCCCGATCCCATCACCGCCAGGGTTCGGCCACCGCCGCGAATTGCAGCCCAGTGGCTCACCGTATCGATACCACGCGCCATTCCACTGACAATTGTCAATCCCTTCTGCGCCAGTTCAGTCGCTAACTTTTCTGCTACTAATTTGCCATAGGAGCTGGGCAGTCGCGTACCCACGATACCAAGACTGAATTTATCTTCACGGCGCAGTTTGCCTTTCACGAATAAATACGCCGGGGGGTCGTATATTTTCTTGAGATGCTCCGGATAATTTTCATCCCAGAAATGAATGATCTCAACACCGGCCCGGGCCGCCATGTCGAGCTGCTTTTTTCCAGCATCAAAATCCTTAAAATCCCGAATATTTCGAGCCGTCTTTGTATCAATACCGTCGACAGCACATAGCTCTTTGATTGACGCGTTAAAAATCGCATCCGTGGCTTTGAAATGCGCCACCAGCGCCCGAATCCGTGTCGGGCCAATTCCTGGAATCATTGAAAGAGTGATGAGTTGTTCTTTATCGACGAACATCTGTCAAAAGTTCCCATAGTTCATTTCTCAATTCAATTAATCCTTCACCGGTCAAAGCCGAAATTTTTAGGATTGGAACGGCAGTCTGTGATATTAATGTCGACAATCCATTGGGTTCGCCAACTGTTAGTAAATCCATTTTTGTAATAACGATGATTGTTGGTCGTAAAATCAAATTTGGATCATGGCTTGCCAATTCTGATCTTAAAACAGAATAGGTTTGGTAGACATCGTCTGCTGTCGCCTCAATAAGATAGGCCAGCACTTTCGTTCGTTCAATGTGTCGCAGAAAATCCAATCCCAAGCCTTTGCCCAGATGGGCTCCCTCAATCAATCCCGGAATATCGGCCATGACAAAACTCTGCCCCTCCCGATAATTTACGATGCCCAGGTTAGGCGTGAGGGTGGTAAAAGGATAGTCCGCAATCTTGGGTCGGGCAGCGGTCAATCTCGCCAACAACGTCGATTTGCCGGCATTCGGCAAGCCCACCAATCCCACATCGGCGATCAATTTCAGTTCCAATAACAACTGCCGCGTTTCACCAGGCGCACCCGGTTCCGCATGTCGTGGTGTCTGCTTGGTGGGCGTGGCAAAATGGGCGTTCCCACGGCCGCCATTGCCGCCTCGGGCCACTACAACTTGCTGACCAGGCGTCACCAAATCGGCTACCACCTCGTCAGTTTCGGCATCCTTGACCAGAGTTCCCATTGGCACACGAATGACCACATCCCGACCGCTGCGACCAGATTTTTTTGCACCCTGACCATGCTTGCCCGATTCGGCTTTGAATTTATTCTTATAATGAAAGTCGAGCAACGTGTGCAGATTGGAATCCGCTCGAAGCACCACATCGCCGCCCTTGCCGCCATCGCCGCCGTCCGGCCCGCCTTTGGGGATATATTTCTCCCGTCGAAAACTCACGACGCCATTGCCACCGTTGCCGGCGATGACAATAATTTTCGCCTGATCAATAAACACGATTCTCCATTCACTCTAAAAAATAAGTGCGGTTATTATACAATAAATTTATGAATTAAGCAAGGAAAAATTGTCATATCTGCCAACCGCAGTTTGACACGCCAGCTTTACAATAGCTGATAATTTTTTGCTTGACAAGCCATGAATATTTAATTATATTCTCAAGCTAATAAATCTGCCGATCACGCAAGTTTGACCAATTCAGAAAGCAATTGGAGATGCGTATGAACCCTTAATTCATTCTCTTCCTTTACTCAAATACCACTAAATCACTAACCGGACATGTAAATTTTATAAAAGGATGGCTATGGCAAAATCAAAAATTTACTGGACACACACTGATGAAGCGCCGGCATTGGCAAGCTACGCGCTTCTGCCTATCATTCGAGCCTATACCAAAAATTCTGGCATTGAAATCGAGACCAAGGATATCTCGTTAGCCGGCCGAATCATCGCCAACTTTCCCGACCATCTCACTGACGACCAAAAAATTCCCGATCATCTGGCCGAACTGGGCGAACTCACCCAATCACCAGATGCCAACATTATCAAGCTCCCCAATATCAGTGCCACGTTGCCGCAATTGCAAGCTGCGATAAAAGAACTGCAGGAGAAAGGGTACAATATTCCGAACTATCCAGAAGAGCCCAAGACTGAGGCCGAAAAAGCGCTCCAGGCTCGATTCGCCAAAGTGCTGGGGTCTGCGGTGAATCCGGTGCTCCGTGAAGGCAATTCGGACCGTCGCCCCGCGGCCTCGGTTAAAAAATTTGCCCAAAAATATCCGCACAAAATGATGAAGCCCTGGCCTCAATCTGGCTCCAAAGCCCGGGTCGCTCACATGAAGGAAAAGGATTTTTATGGCAGCGAAAAGTCCACCACGATGGACAAGCCATGCGATGTGCGGATCGAATTTGTGGATGATACAGGCAAGGTGACAATTCTGAAAGAGAAATTGTCCTTATTAGCCGGCGAGGTCATTGACACTGCCGTGATGAACGTTGCTGCGCTGCGAAAATTTTATGCCGAACAGATTGAAGCTGCAAAGAAAGATGGTGTGCTGCTGTCGCTGCACCTGAAAGCCACCATGATGAAAGTCTCTGATCCCATCATGTTCGGCCACTGCGTCTCGGTTTATTTCAAAGATGCGCTCGAGAAACACGCCGAGACGCTTGAAAAAATCGGCGCCAATGTCAACAATGGCCTGGGTGATATCCTCCAGAAATTGGACCGACTGCCCGCCGACAAGAAGGCCGAGATTGAAGCCGACATCAACGCGGTTTATGAAAAGCAGCCAGCCCTGGCCATGGTGGACTCCCGGCGGGGCATCACCAACCTGCATTTTCCCAACGACATCATTGTCGATGCCTCCATGCCCAATGTCATCCGTGACGGTGGCAAGATGTGGAACAAAAACGATGAATTGCAGGACTGCATCGCTATGGTGCCGGATCGCTGCTATGCCACTATGTATGCCGAGATTCTTGAAAACGCCAAAAAGTACGGGCAATTCGATCCGGCAACCATGGGCAATGTGTCAAATGTGGGTTTAATGGCCCAAAAGGCGGAAGAATATGGCTCTCATGACAAAACTTTCATGGCGCCGGACAATGGCAAAATTCGGGTGGTCGATTTTTCAGGCAAGACCATCCTGGAACAGACGGTGGAAAAGGGTGATATTTTCAGAATGTGCCAGGCAAAAGATGAGGCGATCAAAGATTGGGTGAAATTGGCGGTAACGCGCGCCAGAGCTACCGGCTCGCCTGCAATCTTCTGGCTGGACGAGGGTCGAGCGCATGACCGGGAGATTATCAAAAAGGTCAAGCAATATCTGCCCGAGCATGACACCACCGGCCTGGATATTCGCATCATGAAACCCGTCGATGCGATGCGCTTCAGCCTGGAGCGGATTCGCCGCGGAGAAAACACCATTTCCGTGACGGGCAATGTGCTTCGTGATTATCTGACCGATTTGTTCCCGATTCTCGAGCTGGGCACCAGTGCCAGAATGCTATCCATTGTTCCGCTGCTGAAAGGTGGTGGCTTGTTCGAGACCGGCGCCGGTGGCTCAGCTCCCAAGCATGTGCAGCAACTGTTGAAAGAAGGACATCTGCGGTGGGATTCGCTGGGCGAATATTGCGCCCTGGTGCCATCGTTCGAGCTGATCGCCCAAAAAACCAACAATGAAAAAGCAGCGCTATTTGCGGAGACGCTGGATCAAGCCATCGGCAAATATTTAGAGAACGCGCGGTATCCCTCCCGCAAGGTCAATGAAATCGATAATCGAGGAAGCACGTTTTATCTCGCGCTGTACTGGGCCGAGGCGTTGGCAGAGCAGAACAAAAATGCGGAAATAAAAGCTCGCTTTGTCAAGGTGGCGAAAGCGCTCCAGGAGAATGAGGCAAAAATTGTCGCCGAACTTCTCGCGGCGCAAGGTAAGCCTGCCGATATTGGTGGCTACTACCTGCCTGATCCCGAGAAGACTGCCAAGGTGATGCGTCCCAGCCCGACCTTCAATGCGATTATTGATGCGATATAAAATAAAGTAAGATGTAGTCCATCCGTCTGAGGCGGATGGACTACATCTTCTTGCTTTGAACGTGGACTACATCTTAGTAGCCAAATTTATTATCAACTCAGCATAATGAATATGAGAGTAAATGGCAATCCCCAAAAGGTCATCTGTTTTCTTGTTGTTTCGATAGCTTTTGTCAAACCATTGTTCACACAAAATTCAACACCCACTGCTACTACTCCAAATTACGTAGCTGTCGCCCAAGCCATCACCGATACCGCTTTAGCCGATGCCAAAGCCTATTCAATGCTGAAAGAATTGTGCTACGATATCGGGCCACGATTATGCGGCTCGCCCCAGACCGCTGCCGCCGTGGAATGGGGTCGACAGACCATGATGAAATTGGGTTTCGATAATGTCCATTTGCAGCCCGTCATGGTGCCGCATTGGGAGCGGGGCAAGATGGCCGAAGCCGCCATCATCAATTCCTCTATTGTTGGTACCGTTCCGATTTCAATCGCAGCATTAGGCGGCAGTGTGGCAACGCCTGAAATGGGAATTGTGGCCGAGGTGATTGAAGTTCAGAGTCTAAAAGAGGTCGCTGGCCTGGGCAAAAAGGCCCAGGGAAAAATTATTTTTTATAATCGCCCCATGAATCCGAAAACAATGAATACTTTCGCGGCTTATGGCGGGGCCGTAGATCAGCGAACGCTCGGCGCTATCGAGGCGGCAAAAGTTGGCGCAGTAGCGGCTTTGGTTCGCTCGGTGACAACAAGATTGGATAAAGTGCCTCACGCGGGATTGCTGCATTATGACGAAACTGTGCCCAAAATCCCCGGGGCTGCAATCAGCACAGTCGATTCTGATCTGCTCAGCAAATTGATTAAACAAGAGAAAAATGTTCGGGTGCGAATGCGACTGGATTGCAGGAGTTATCCCCCTATTCAATCTTTCAATGTGATCGGAGAAATTACTGGTACTGAAAAGCCAGCCGAAGTGGTCCTCATCGGCGGGCATCTTGATAGCTGGGATGTGGGACACGGTGCCCATGACGATGGCGCTGGCTGCGTTCAGGCGATCGAAGCGCTGCGATTGCTTAAGGCGTTGGGATTACAGCCGATGCGCACCATTCGCGCCGTGCTTTTTATGTGCGAAGAGTTTGGAGTCTATGGCGGCCGCGCGTACGCTGATAGCGCCCGCCATAGTAACATAAGGCATCTGGCTGCTATTGAAGCTGACCGTGGCGGATTCGTTCCCCGTGGCTTTGATGTATCTGGGGATCCTCCCGCTATCGAAAAGATACAAAAATGGGCACATCTATTTCAGCATTTGGATGCTGCTGATATTTTTCAGGGCGGTGGTGGTGCCGATATTGCACCACTCAAAGAACTTGGAGCTCTCACCATCGGTTTAATCGTTGATCATCATCGTTATTTTGATTATCATCACTCTGCCAATGATGTATTTGAAGCAGTGAATGAGCGGGAACTGGAACTGGGCGCAGCAGCCATGGCAATTCTGGCTTATGTGCTGGCGATGGAAGGGTTATAGTAAGGACCATTGAATTTGACGCATGGGATCGAGAAAATAACGCACCAAACTGCAGGTCCCATGCGTGATGCGCTTTTATTCTACGCTCGGAAACTCCATCTTTTTAATCTCTGCATCCCTCACCGCTTCTTTGATTAACTCCTGCCAATTCTCAATACGATTTTCTGCAGCCTGAACTTCTTCTAATTTCGCATGCGTCTCAGGACTTTTGGGAACCAGGTAGCTACAACAATCATCGTATGGCTCCGTGGAGATCGCAAAAGTGTTTATTTCTTTTGCCTGTTGCACAATCCATTCCTTATCCATTCCAATCAATGGCCGCAAAACGGGTATGGAGACTACATCAGAAATGGCAGCGATGTTATCCAGAGTCTGTGACGCCACCTGCCCCAGGCTTTCCCCCGTCACCAATGCCCTGGCTCGTTCCCTCCGAGCGATCAATTCGGCCAGACGGAACATCATGCGGCGATACAAAATCAGCCTCAGCTTCGTTGGCGCTTGCATGATAATGGCCTCCTGAATTTTCGCCAACGGCACCAAATAAAGCTGGCTATGATACTGATATCGGGTTAACTGCTGAGCCAGCTTGATAGCATTGTGATAGGAAGACTTATCGGTGAACGGGAAACTATGGAAATGTACGAAGATAACCCGACAGCCTCTCGTCATCATCCGGAATGAGGCGACTGGCGAATCGATACCGGAGGACAAAAGCGAGACCACTTTGCCACTACTGCCTACAGGCAAGCCCCGAATACCGGCCTGCCGTTCAAAATGGAAGAACACTTTTTTATTGAAAATTTCGATATTGCAGGTGAGTTCTGGATGTTGCAAATCCACGGCTCGTCTCAAATCGGTAAATATTTTTTCGCCAACAATCTGATTGACTTGCACCGAGGTAAGGGGATATTGTTTATCCGCTCGTCGAGTTGCAATCTTGAAGCTGCGAAAGGGCTGATCTTTTAGCTGCTGAAAAACCTGCTCCTTCAAAACATGAACATCGGTATCACCAACATGCGCAATACTAAAATGGGCAATGCCGATCACCTGCTTTAGCCGATTGACAATTCTCTCCGGTGGTACCGTAGCGGCTATATGAAGAATGAATCGGCCAAAATCCATCTTTATTTTTAAGCGGCCGCAATCAGCAAGCGCTTTCAAAATATTGTCGCGCAAGCGGCTTTCAAAAAAACCACGATTGCCTTTTTTAAGGCCAATTTCACTATAATGAATAATGAAGGTTAGATCTCTGTCAGAATGATTTTGGAAACTCATACAACATTACCCTATTACGAATTCAATCGCCTGGCAAACGCTACTTAACTCACCAGTCACATTAGTTCATCTGCTTTTATTCGGGTCGAGCCAGATACTATTTTAAATTTGACATGTCATCCATAACCGACAGCTTGTCCCACTTCAGCAATCCAAATTGCGCCGATCTATAGCAGGTCAAACATATCTTTGCCGACATAACAAATGGGACATGTCCAGCTATCAGGCAGCTCTTCAAACGGAGTTCCAGGAGGAATGCCGTTTTCGGGGTCTCCTATTGCTGGGTCGTAAATATAGCCGCAATTGGTACAAATGTATTTTTTCATTACCGCTACCTCGCTCAATAGTACTCTGCAGGTTAAAAAGTGCGACTGTTACTACTTAATAGTAAAATATTTCGCCTGGGGATGGTGCACGATAAACGCCGAAGTCGTCTGTTCCGGAATCATCTGATCTTCCTCGGTCAATGTGACCCCGATTCTTTCTGGTTGCAAAATTTCAAATATTTTCCGATTTTCAGCCAGATCGGGGCAGGCTGGATAGCCGAACGAATAGCGCGCACCTCGATATTTTTGAACGACAAAATCCTCGATTCGTTCACTATCCTCGCTGGCGATGCCCAATTCCAAACGAATCTGCTGATGCCAGTATTCGGCCAGCGCTTCTGCCGCTTCCACGCTCAATCCGTGAAACATCAAATAATCTTTGTAGCTGCCCATCTCAAATAGGCGCTGTGACTCTTTTGCTGCGTGTGGGCCTACAGTGACTACCTGGAACGCTATCAGATCGCGTTGGCCCGATTCAAGCGGCAAAAAGAAGTCGGCGATGCAACGGTAAGGCGGCTGTTGCTGTCGCGGAAAATGAAAGCGAAGCCACTCCTGATGGCCGCCAGGATGATAAATAATGACCTCATTGCCCAGGCTATTGCAGGGATAATAGCCATAAACCAACTGCGGCATGAGCAGGTGCTCATTCTGGCAGCGTTGTTTCAACTTTTCAAATGCTGGTCGCACTTCATCGTTTAATTGGCGTTCAAACTCGGCCTGGCTCATTTTGCCACGACGATAACCCCATCGACCGCGGAATAAAACGGTTTCTTGAAGATAGGAAAACACCGTCGCCAAATCGATATCCGAAATGACCCGGTCACCCCAAAAAGGTGGCACGGGTATTGGCACATCATGTCGGATCTGAATTGGAGGCGATGTTTCCTTCTGCAAGGCTATAGGGGCGATGGCCAGTGCTGGGCTGGTCGCCGATTCAGGCAATATGGTCCCAGCTTGCCCATTTTTGATGCGTTCCATGGCTGCCAGACCCTCAAAAGCATCCGCACAATAGATGACCGGCGCATCCAGAATCGGTTGGCAAACGTCAGTTACATAGTTTTTGGTCAGGGCGGCACCACCTAACAACACCGGAATTCGGATATTGCGGCTTTTCATGACTTCCAAATTCTCTTTCATGACGGCGGTTGATTTCACCAGCAAGCCACTCATACCAATGGCATCAGCATTGACCTCCTGCGCCTTCTGGAGCATGGTATCGATCTCGCATTTGATGCCCAAATTGTACACGCGATAGCCATTATTTGTCAAAATAATATCCACCAAATTCTTGCCGATATCATGCACATCGCCCCGCACCGTCGCCAGCACAATGCTCATCTGCGAGTGCCTGTCACTTTTTTCCAAAAATGGCTGCAACTTGTCCACTGCGAACTTCATGACCTCAGCCGCTTGGAGTACAAATGGCAATTGCATCTCGCCGGCGCCAAAGAGATCGCCCACTTTTTTCATTGCCGGGATGAGCAGATGATTGATGATATCCATCGCCTTCATTTGTTGCAATTTATCCAGCAGCAATTTTTCCAGGCCGGAACGATTACCTTCCACCACGCGATGTTGAATCTTCTCATCCAGCGTGTAATGAGCTTCCGTTGTTTCTTTTGGGGACCGCAGGGTGGATTTAGATCTAAAATGTTCGATAAAATCAAATAGCGGATTATTAGCGCCACGATTATAAATTAAATTCAAGCACTTTTCACGATCGCCCTCGTCGATCTGATATAATGGAAGAATCTTTTTGACATTCACAATAGCCAGGTCTAGACCTGCTTTGACTGCCTCCGCTAAAAATACTGAATTCAAAATTTCGCGCGCCTCAGGGGCCAGGCCAAAGGAAACATTACTAACCCCAAGGATGGTAAACACCCCAGGAAGGGCCTTTTTTATCGCCGAAATCCCCTGTATCGTCTGCAATGCTGAACTTTTTAGCGATTCATCGCCACTGCCCAGCGTGAATGTGAGCGCGTCAAAAATCAAATCCTGCTCCCGCAGGCCATGTTGGTTTACTGCTATGTCATAAATTCGCTGGGCGATCGCCACTTTGCGTTCGACTTCCAACGCCATCCCTTTTTCATCGATGGTCAATGCAATCAGCGCCGCGCCATAGCGTTTCGCCAGTTGACAGATGGTGTGCACTCGCTGCTCACCATCCTCCAGATTAATCGAATTGATGGTCGCCCGACCACCGTAACGTTTTAGCGCGGCCTCAATCACTTGCGGATCGGTCGAATCAATGAACAATGGCAGGTTGATCTGACGGGCAATTCTAGTAACGGCTTCGGTCATATCTGCCAATTCCTGGCGACCAGTGTAGGCAACGCATAAATCCAGGCCATGGGCACCCGTGGTCTGCTGCTGTCGAGCGACGCTTACCACGCCATCCCAATCATTGGCCAACAGATATTCTCGAAACTGCTTGCTGCCGTTGGTGTTGGCTCGCTCACCAACGAAAAACGGCGCCGGTATCTGTTGCAGTCGTTGAGCGCTAAATAAAGATGCCACTGCGGGCGCTGATTCAGGTTTCCTGCGGTCAATTTTCAATTGCGGAATTCGTTCAGCCAACGCCCGAATGAAGTCCGGATTCGTACCGCAACAACCGCCAATTATCTGTACACCTTCTTCTTCCACGAATGAAGCCAGAACTGTGACGAATTCTTCAATGGGCAGGGTATAAACCATTTGGCCATTGACATTTTGCGGCAACCCTGCGTTTGGTTGGCAGATCACCGGTCCTTGAAATTGCTGGCAAATCTGCTTGATGTAGGGTCTCATAGCTTCAGGGCCGGTGGCGCAATTCAATCCCAGAGCTGCAATAGGATACGGCTCCAGCGCAGCCAACACCGCGCCAATTTCGCTCCCCACCAACAAAGTGCCCGTAGTTTCCACCGTTACGGTGACGATGATGGGCAGATCAACAGCCAGCGCCTTCATCGCATCATCTACCGCCAGCAGCGCGACCTTGATCTGCAACAAATCCTGACAGGTTTCAATGATCAACAGATCGACTCCGCCCTGAATAAGCCCCTGCGCCTGTCGCAGGTACGACCGATACATCGTCTCGAAATCCGTCTGCCCCAGCGTGATTAGTTTCGTCCCTGGGCCGATGGATCCAGCGACAAAGCGCGGCTTTGTGCCAGCATACTTCTCTGCGGCTCGCTTAGCAATCTGTGCCGCAACGCGATTGATCTCCTCTACCTGCTGCTGCAGCCCGTATTCTGCTAACACAATGGCATTAGCGCCAAAGGTATTGGTTTCGATCACATCAGAGCCGGCCGCCAAATAGGATTCATGAATAGCCTGTATTTTTTCCGGCGCCGTCATATTCAGCACCTCACTGCAGCCAACCTTGCCATCCCAATCTTTCGCAGTTGGCTTTAGCGCTTGAATTTGGGTACCCATAGCGCCATCGAACAATATCACGCCCAATTGCAGTCGATCTCTAAATGTCATTCTATCACTCACCTCGTGCTAAAGTTCTCCGCTCAAAAATAAAAAAGGAGTTTGATAGTATTATACAAACTCCCAATGAATAACCAAATATTGTTGCCAATCAAGCAATCGACTAATTTTTCTTGATAGCATATTTTTTGAAAAATTCGATCCGTCGCTTTTTCGAATTCAGATTGAGTTGTTTGAGATATTTCATCACTTGAAACCAGCTCAATTTGACATTGCCATAAGCAGGCGTGTTCAATTCCTTCATGATCTTAATGCTGCCATTGTCAGGATTCTGAATGACCAACTGCTTAATTTTTTCCTCGATGCTTTCATCCTTGGTTTCGACATTCATCATCTGGTCGAGATAATCCTCTTTGGTACCAACCGCTTCTCGTTCTCGCCGCACCGGCTTTTCCTTTGGCGCTGGCGCAGCCGTTTCTTCGGCTGGGGCCATCCGTCGAACTCCTTCCCCGCGAGGCAGTGATTTATCGAAATCGGCGATTGCTTCCTGGAGCGTATCAAATGCTTTTAATATATAGTGGAACTCAAGCAGTTCAAACACTTCGTAAACATCGGGAACCATGCTGACAAGTTTTAGATCACCGCCTTTTTCACGAATCCCCTTGATCTCGCTGATAAATATACCCCAGCCGGCGCTGCTGATGTAATCCACATTGGCCAGATCGATGATGATATTGTAGCAATTTTGTTTTAACAATGATTCCAGCGAGTGTTCTAATTCCGCAGAGGTTGTTGTATCAATGTAACCGCCTACCTTAATGACGGAAATGTTGTTATCTACACCAGCTTGTTTGACAGACAATTGAATTCCTTCCATTGTTGACTCCGAGCAAATATTATCTGTTAATCATTTGAGGCGAAATATAAGAGAAAAATACCTAAAAGTCAATAGAAAAATCTGACCAAAATCTTTTGTTTTTTTAATATCTTACTCAATTCACTGGCACTCATCGCTGCCGGATCATCACCTGGGCACGCTTTATTTTCATGGCGATGTCCTGACGCTGCGGCTTAATCTCCAGCAAGGTTTGCCATTCTTTCACTGCGTCCTCGTAATCCCCCCTGTTCGCATAGATTACCCCGATGTTTTCATAAGCCACGACATCAAATGGGTCCAGTTCTTTGACTCGTTGATACGATTGAATCGCCAGATCAATTTGGCCGCTACGATAATAGGCGTTTCCTAACAGACTGAACGCCTCCTTGAAATCTGGATGCTTAAGCGTGACCATTTTAAAGTGCTTGATGGCCTCTTGAAATTCCTTTTCATGATAATATTGAACCCCCAGCAAGAAATTCTTTTCCCGGGATGGATGTACCGTTTTGATATGGGGCTCCGATCTGGTGGCCGTTTCTGAAGCTGAAGTTGTGACGGAGCCCTTAAATGGTCGCGGCTGACCATCGGCGACAGCTTCCTTCCGCTCATGTTCCTGGAAAACCAAATCAGCCTCTTCCTCGTCGGCAGCTTGATGGCTCAAAAAGGTAACATCTTTTTCAATCTCGTTCAACAGATCATCAAAGGAAAAATCGACATCAGACGTCAACTCCTTGGCCAAAATTGCATCCGCATCCACCGTAATAATGTTCTCGGCTCTTGCGGCGTCATCAGGCAATTCATTTACGATGTCATTTTCTGAGGACGAAACTTCATGGGCTGAATCAGTTTGAGCCGCTTGCTCGGCCTTAGTGTCATCTGCAACAGTGCTGGTGTCATCTGCTTCATTGTCCACCTGCTCGGCATCTTCGGCGGCCGTTTTGAAAATTTCATCTCGAAAACTGGTGCCCTCGGTTAGCATCTCGAACCCGACGCCGCTCTTATCCTCAACAGCTTCAGGGAACTCCAGCGCATCCGGGGCTGCGGCGGCCTGTTGATCATGGCCTTGCATTGCCGTTGCCTCGGGTGTTGGCGCTGCCGATGTCGCCGGTTCTTCAATTTCCAATTCAGATTCGATGTTCAGCTCTGTCGCTTGCTCATCCCAAATATCGCGGAAGCTAAAATCGTGCTCCAGGCCAACATCCTCTGGCGAAGGCTCATCGGTTTGAGCTGGAACCTCATCCAGGAATTCAATTTGAGGCAGGGCAGGCTCGGTGGCTGCCGGCAGCTCTTCTGACGGCGGCGTCTCTTTTGCTGAAGGCTCGCTCTCAAATAACAGATCTTCAGCCGTTACCTCCTCTGGCACTGGTGGAGCAGCAGGCTCGAATTCTGGCGCTGGTTCAACTGGCGTTGCTTCTTTTTCTACTGGCGATTCTTCCTCGGCCGGGACTGTTGCTTCTGGCTCGGCAGGCTGGCGTTTTTTCTTTAGCAACTCCTCCAGCGGCATGGTCATCATGCTTTCGAGATAGAAGTTGTCATCCGGCTCTTTGGGAATGGCCGCAATCTTACGCGGGCTGGGCGTCGCTTTTTCAACTTCTGGCGAATCGGTTTTAAGCTTGATTACGCGCGGTTGCGTTTCCGGCTCTGGCATGAGACTGCGCATCCGATCATCCAGAATGACTTTACCATCCAGCATCAACATCGGCGTTCCAGGCGGTTTCAGACGTTTGCGTTTGCCACCGCGAGCGATAAACGCTTCCCGCAGTTGTTTGGTATTTAAGCGACTGCGAACGAGCTCGTCATAAATACGACTCTCATTGATTTCAAGGAAGCCATAGGTTTCGGTATTTAATTCTTCACTGATGCGTTTAGCACCATACTCTGGATGTTTCTGGATAATGTCATAGATCTTCGTTTTTTCTTCAATGCTGAGATGCTTGGCTTCGACTGAAACTGTCTCGTCAATGGAATAGGCATCCAGGCCGCCTTCCTCGAATATCTTTTTATACTTATTGTAATAGGCATAAGTGGTGATTCCCGCCTCTTCGCAAGCATCGCGAATGCTTTTTCCCTTGAGCACCATCTGATGCGCTTTTTGCGCTCGGGTCAATTCGATCTTCTCGGGCGTGCTCTTTTCTTTTATAACGACAAACGTAATGTCATCGTTCTGAGGGTAGCCTTCGGTGAACGAGTGGATTTCATTCATTAATTTTTCTGCAAATTCCGTAGCCGTCAAATCACCATACTTTCGAATAACTTCCAGCATTCGCTCTTCGCCAAACATCTCGCGACGATGATTCATTGCCTCGGTTATGCCATCGGTGTAGAGAATTAATAGATCATCTTCGCCAAGCTGAATGGTATCCGATTCGATAGAATTTTTAAATAGATCGCGATCGGAAAGAGAGATCCCGACCGGAAAGCCGCGCGGGTTCAAATAGTAGGTTTTTTGGGTGCTTCGGCGATACAGAATCATTGGGTTATGGCCGGCGCTGGCGTAGTTGATGCGCCGCTTTTTGGCGTCGACGATTACGTAAAAAAGGGTGACAAACATTCCTTTTTTCATGTCATCGACCACAACATTATTTAGCCGCGCCAGCACTTCGGACGACGATCGGATGGCACGCGCCTCGGTGCGCAGCAGCGTTCGAATCATGGTCATGATCATGGCGCCAGGCAAGCCTTTTCCAGAGACGTCAGCCACCACAATGCCAAGCATATCCTTGTCCACATCGACAAAATCATAATAATCGCCACCCACCTGCCAGGCCGCTTCATAATAAGAGCCGATTTCATATCCTTCCAGGACCGGAATTTCGGAGGGCAACAGCGTTTGCTGGATCTCCTGGGCGACCTGCATCTCCTTTTTGATGCGCTCCTGTTCGGCCAGATTTTTTTGAGATTCCCGAAACTTATCGGTTATTTCACTAAAGGCCTGAGCGATTTCACCCGCCTCCGTGCTGCTATCGAAATCAATCTCATCCTGCACATTACCACTACCCAATTCCTTCACCCAATTGGCCAATTTGCGGAATGGATTAAGGACAAAGTAGATCAGAACCGCCACTCCAGCATAACTTGCAAGCAATACCAGCAAGGCGACCTGAAGATCCTTCAATCGCTGTCGGGCTATTTGATGATCGAGGTAGCTTTTTTTCACCAACAAATAAATCGAGCCAACTTTATCCTTTTTTTCGATCTGGTCACTATAGACATCGCTATAGAATGCATAGACCGGCTCCTGGTTTTCATCTTTAAACAGCATCATTCCCGGCCGTGGCTGATCAACCTGGGGCGGAATCTTGAATTCTGTGAAAGCCAGTTTCTCGTCGGTACTGTATTCTACAAAATTGTTGAGACTGGTGACGATGATTTTGTGGACTTCCGGTCGATCCTGGATAAATTGCGCGATGTTGGTAGCGATATTGATATGATTGAAATCGGTATCATTTTCGCCCCAAACCAGGCGCGACATGCTTTCACAGTTGGTGCTCTGCGTTTTCGCAAAGGCGTTGAAAATAGAACTCCCATGGCTGAAGAAATAATACATGTAAACAATCAGAACCACCGCCGTTAGGCTGGCCATGGTGTAAATTGAATATTTTGTTTTAAGCGCGCGCGACAAATACGGCACACCAGGAGCTTTCTTTTTCTCCTGTTTGGGGGCTACCACGCGATGACGGTATTTGGTCAGGCGCAACTCATTGCCTTCTTCGGTGCGATGGTATTCGATCTCGTCAATGAGCTTCCGCATGATGTGGATTCCCAACCCGCCTTTTTTGCCGATGGCAACATAACGCTGCAGGTCAGGATCTGACACCTGATGTGGATCGAAGTATTTGCCCTGGTCGATGAGCGCTACGGTCATGCTATTTTTCTTAATAATGACGCGCAGCGTGATCATGCCTTCGGTATCGCGATAGGCATGCTTGATGATATTGGTCGCGGCTTCATCAACACATAGTTTAAAGGCATAGACAAAGTTGCTATCAAAATTATGTTTTCGTCCTGCCTTGACGATAAAATTGCGCAGATCGCCCAGATATTCTATGCGCGCCGGAACCTTGATTTCTTCATTAATGGCGGCTTTAAACACTCTTTTTTCCTCTCTTCCAGAATTACGGTTGCTTCTTCGATCCTTTCTTTTGCAGGTCAAGCTTGTCGCGGGCGGAATCGATGGCATCCAGAATTTGTTTGTTGTAAGGCTGCTTCTTTTGAATAGCCTTCCAGATCTTCAACGCCTCTTCATATTTGCCAGCCGTAAACAATTTGTACCCTTCATAGTATTTGGCCTTGACCTCTTCGGTCATCGGCTCTTTACGGGCATTGGCTCTGGCCTCGGCGTCGGCAAAATATTCTTTCACGGTTTCATCGTTGGGAGCAAAGACCAACGCCTTTTTAAAGGCCACCATTGCATTCTGATATTCTTTGCGCAGGTAATAGTTGAAGCCCTGTTGAATCAAGTCCAAAAAGTCCATCTGGTTTTCATACTGATTGATCCGCTGTTCGATAAACTTGACCTGACGCTCTTCCGGATTCATGGCTCGGGCTTTGTTCAATTCCCTGATGGCTTCGATCAACCGACCATTGCGAGCGTAATTATCGGCCTGCGTGAAAAGCGAAAGGATCTTTTTCTCCCGATCGGCTTTGGCTTTATTCAGGTATTCCTGGGCAAGCTTATGCTGCGGATCAATCGCCAACATCTTATTCCACTCTTCAATCGCTCGCTCATAATCTTCCACCTGGAAATAAGCGTAGCCTTGCTCAAAGAGTTTATTTAGCTCAATTTCATCCTGTTTGCGCTTGGCCTCTGCAGCATTTTGGGCTTGAATCTTGCTCAGCTTTTCGGCAATGATTTCGTCGCGCTTCTTCTCCGCCTCCTCATATAGCTTTTTGGCTTCACGGATCACATCGGCATCTGGCATTTCCGCTTCGTGTTTCAAGACAAAACTGAATTCAGGCAAGGCTTTTTCATACGCGCCGTCTTTGAGATAGGCTTTGCCGCGATCCATACTTTCGGTAATCATATTATTGCGTTCAAAAATCACCTGTTGCTCGGCCATTTGCCTGGCCTCCTGGAACCGACGCTCCTCAGCCAATTTAATCAGTTCATCCTTGGTCTTGCCAAACCGCAGCGTCACCGAGAGGCGATGGCTTGAGGAAAGCTCATGCGGCGCAAACTTGCCAAAAGAATAATCCAACTGAAACATGCTAAACGCAGCGCCGGCACCAAAAGCCACTTGATTGTTGTTCAATCCCAGCCGCAGCATGGCCATATTCTGAAACACATATTCAGTGCCGAAATGAAATCGGAAAGGCTCCTTAGCCCCCTGCTCCAAATCCATAAACACCGCCCACTGATTTCCCCATTCGTTGATGATAATTGGCTTGGCCACACCAAAACGGACATTGATGGGATACGCATCGGTGCCTGTATCCATTTTCAATCGCGAACCGACTAAATTCTGCACCGTCAACCCCAATGACAGGCCGCGCATGAGAAAACTCGTCGCAGAAGGGCGATACAGAATTCCAACATCCGCCCCAATACCGGTAGCCGAGGTACCAACATCGGTCAGGAGAAAATTGGAGAAATCTTGATGGTCAATTTTCAAGTTTAATCCCACCGCTACATCCCAGGGCAACTGTTTGCCATAGGAGAATAGTAACTGGTAATTGGAATAGGTGGCAATGCCGCCAGAGACTGCGTTCTCATCGGTCTCTTCAATCCCACCCACGCCGATATTGATGAGACCGACCCCCAGTGTACCAAAAGCAATGGTGGGATGAACATAACCCAAAAAGTAGTATTGGCTGCCAGCCAGTAAATTGGTATAAAATAGGCTGACATTTTTGCGTTGAATAAAATCCAGGCCGGCTGGATTCCAATATATGGTCGTCGCATCGGCGGGTTCAGCGACATAGGCATTGCCCAGCGCCAACGCGCGGGCCCCGACCCCCAGGCGAAAGTTGCTGTGGGTGCCGGCGAAACCCTCGTTTTGCGCCCGGGCGCTCTCAAACAGCAGTTGCAGTGCAAGGAGCAAATAGAGCCACGAACATAATAGCTTTGCGTTTTTCATAATCTTTACCTGCTTATTTGATTACTGCAATTTTGGTCAGGGCACTTTTGCCATATCCTGTTGAGATGCGAGCGATGTAAACGCCGTTCAACACCCGATGCCCATGCTCATTACGGCCGTCCCAGAAAATATCTCCCTCGTGATAGCCTTTTCTGCCCTGAGGTTCGTTGGCCCGGTATGAGCGAGACCAGACCAATTCCCCAATTAATGTATAAATTTGAATTTTCACATCTGTATCTTGATCGAGATAATAAATAAAGAACGTTTGCGGCCGATCGGCAACACCAAATGGATTGGGAAAATTACGATAGGCACTCTGAAAATCGGCTTCGATCAACACCGATGGCTCCGATTGAAAATTCAATACCTGATAATTCTGACCATTTTCATTCTTGAGTTTAGGAACCAAACTGGAACCTTCGTCAGCCAACGTCAAGGCATCCAGCGAATCGATAGCCAGCCGGAAATCCGTCGCCGTGGCGGTACCCAAAACATTCACCAAAAATTCGATTCGATTGGATATTTCTGGCTGCAAAGTATCAATGCGACTGAATGCAATCTCGATCGGATTGGCGTCCGGAATTGCCGTCACATCACCATAAACGACAGCGGGGTCATGATATTTCACCACGCGAATCCGTGAGATTGCGCTACGGGGACTGATATTGAAATTAAAGCGATCTTTAAGCTTTATTTTAACGCCAGACAAAAGAACATTGTTCGAATTGGCCGTGCCCGAACAGATCAGCTCTAACCCTAACATAGGAACAGCCGTGTCGCCGCGAGCAATCGTATTTTTCTCGCGCGTGGCAAATGGAATTATGGTTACACTTTTCTCTTCGGTCTGAATGGGAAAAGAGACTGTCCGCTGCAAAATGGCGTCGGCAATCACTTCTACGCTGCTATTTTCGTCTTTGGGATAGGCGCGTACCAACTGCACTTGAACCGACTTTGCCGGCCGCTCATACGGCGGGGCCTGCACGATCCAAAAAACAGAGTCATCATGACTGGCGGTCAGCGTGGCGACCTGCGGCGTGGCATAGCCCTGTCCATCAGGCAGCGTCAACGTAGCGCTAAATTGACCGGTCAATCTCGCCTCACCAACGTTCGATACAAAGGCAGCAATGATAAATTCCTGTCCCGTTGAAACAATGCCATCCTGGGCACTGGCGGGCGAGATGATCTTGGCGTTGAGTTTGACCTCGGCTCGGTTTACAACGGTTACCTTTAATGTTTCGGAGCGAACGGTAAATAGCTCGCCGCTATTCGCATCATAGGCTGTGAGTCGTATCCATATCGGCTGCTGGCTCACCGGCAGTTCCGGCGCTCTGATGCTCCAACTCACCCGCCCCTGGCCATTGGGATTCGATAACGTTTTGGGATTCGATTCTGCGGTAGTGAAACCGCCGGGCAATTGCAGCGATAGTGAAACGGTATTGTTGCGACAATTGCGCCAGTTCACATCGGATTCGATCTGAAACGTCTGAAATGTCGACAAAATGCCATCCACCGCACCCGTGGGGGAACTGATCCAGATCGAATCGATCCCGGCCTGGCCCGATGGTTGTGTCTCCACATAAAAGTTCTTAAACAAAATAGGCGCATACGCCCTTTGGTTGGTGTTTTCGTCCGCAGGGATCGAATCCAGGAACACGGTCAGCGGCGCCCAGGCCGTTGGCTGCATCGGGGCTTTTAGTCGAAAAATGACCGGCGAATTGAACACAAACGGTTTCAACGTATCGTCTGACGTGGTAATACCGGTAACGCCAAAGTGGATTCGAACATACGCTGATCCAGTGGCTCTGGCCTGGCCAGAATTGATGATGTTGATGCTCAAATCAAACTCCTGTCCCATCGAAAGAGTGCTATCATCTTTGGCTTCCGGCGGCCAGGAAATCATCATCCGATCGATCAACACATGCGCCTGACTGTGAGTGACCACACCGATGCTATCGAAAACTACCAACTTGCTGCCAGCCGCATCGCCGGTGGCTCGCACCTTGATCCATTTTTTATCGGCATGAGGCGTGGCAACTGCTTTGAGTTTCCAGGTTGCTTTTTGATTTTGCACCTGTTGCACTGAGTCGACCCCCACTCCAAAACCATAGCCATCGGGTAGTACCAGCGAGGCGCGAACGTTACTGATATTCTCAGAATAGCTAACCCCCACCTGGATCCAGAAATCCTGAAAGGTCGACAACGTATCGTCCGTGGCTCCCGCTGGGGCAGTGATTTTAAACGACTCAATTGTGATCCGGGAGGGAATGGTTCGCACAATTAACGTGTCATACGGATCGCTATTTTCAATCGCTGCGAATAGCCTGGTATTTCGATCCAGTGGTGGTTTGCTGATAGCCACAACAATTTCGTCGCCCGTGGAAAGACGCGACGGAGGCTGAACTTGATAGGTAATCGGCTGCCCAACAATGAAATGAGTGGTATCACTGGATTTGGTTTGATTGTTTACCAACACAAAATATTCCCATGGCATTTTGATATACAATTCACCGCTAGAATCAATTTCACTGGTACCCAAATTCTCCACCAGCACCTGAATGGGCTTGGTCTGTCCCGAAGTAAAGATCGTACTGGCCGAACTAACGGACAGCCGGAGCATGGCCTGTTTATGGACACGAACGCTGGCGATGGAATCCGATGCGGCACCAATGATTGCCGGCAAACCGCTCTGGTGGGTGACAGCAGAGACAATCCTGGCACTAAAATCAATCCGCTCCGCCGGTTGCCGTTGTGCCCTGACTGAAAAGGTCGCCCAGCCAACTCCCGAAGGCGGCAGGTAGTCGATAGTTTCCGTCATCGTGCTGTAACCCGAAGCTTTCAATTCCACGACCACGTGATCCACCCTTTCGCCACCGGCATTTCTGACCTTCGAACGGATCGTAAATGTCTGATCGGTGTTTACCTGACCAATGCCATATTGGTTAACATTCGGGCAATCGACTTCGGTCATATCGATGTATACATCGGCTGACGGCCGAATATAGATGGCGGCCGAATCCTTGACCAAAAAAGTGCTACTGGAATTCAAATACATGCCGGAAAGGCTGACTTTGATTTTGCCTTGGCCGCCAACAATGCCTGTATTCGTAATGCGATAGATGAGCGTATCTACTGCCCACCAGGACAAGGTCAAATTCTTTGAATTCTGAAACGCTGCCGGGGGAACAATTACATAGTCGTTCTGAACCGTATCATCAATTGAAATAGCAAGATTTGCTGCTGTCGGTGGATTGAGCTGAATAAATCCCGCGCCACTATCTTGAACTACGACAGTCACCTGCCATACATCACGACTGAGCGCCCGCACTGTGTCCTGCGAAGGCGTTACCGAAAGGATCTTCATTCGCGCCGGCCGCTGGACGATCACGGTATCCATAGAGTCAATCGCCGCAGCAATCAATATCTTATCTGGTTCGGGCGTATTTTCTGCCACGGCGCTGTCGATCCGGGCACGAAATACTTCGCTAATAATCCAATGGGTATGAGCGGTGACATTGAATTGCACCGTATCGGTCTGGCCACCCATAAGATAATCCAGCGACACAGGTGAATTCTCAATGGTCGATGCGCTATCGCTGCGCAGCGAAACTGCGATGTTACGAGCTGCATCCTGACCTGCGTTTTGGATGATCACCCCCATTTGAAACAACTGATTGGTATCCACATAGGGCGCATTGGGAGCCAGGTTCTGGCATTTCACAATCCGAATCTGTGCCGGTTGCTCGATTTTGACAGTGCCGTACTTTTCTGCAGTGAGGGAGCGAGAGCTATTTGTTTCCGTCGCCACAACTCTGGCACGGATTTGCCGTGTCCCAGCCAGCGTGCCGGTCTTTGTTACCATAAACATTAAACTATCGCTGGTGCCAGCGAGAAGCTGCCAATTGCCACTTCCCTGCAAACCCATCGGCCCAACGATTACAAAATTAGTATCTCCCACAAAGCTGAGGAAGCTCTTGATCTGAGTAGAATCGATGGCCAGATCACTGCCGCCGCTATTGCTCAGAGCCACTATCGTTTTCCACGGGGCTGTTTGCCCAACCGTAGCTTCGGCTTGCGAGGTGCGGATGGATTCAATTTTCAACTGTGCCGGCGATTGAACAACAACTCCGGTAAACGCGGTTTTGATGATTTGACCGCTGATCATATCATTCATATAAACCATGCCGGCAATTGTAATGGTGCCTAACAGAGTCCCTGTCTTTGTCACCGTAATCTTCAATGTATCGGCAGCCTGAGCCGCTAACGTATCATTGCCACTGACCACAAACGTATCAGGGTAGATCACCTGATACTGGCTGGAAATATCCGAACCACCAATCGTGAAATAAACCCTCACACTATCTAATTTCAATTTGGCACCGCTGTTAGTCAGGTGAAGGGACAGGAACCAGGGTCGGTCCTGTTTGCTGGTGACAGAAACCTGGCTGGGTGCAAATCTCGAGATAGTGAGGTAGGAGGTTTGCTTAACTCGCCAGCCGTCGGTGTAATCAGCGTTCGTATCCTGATAGGGTGTCAGCGAATTGGCATCATACCCCGAGGCTTTGGCATTTATCACGACCGTATCAACAGTGGCCGAAGCACCAACCCGCACCGTGTATGAAAAGGTGCGCCATTGATGTCCCGGAATGGTATCGGGATTTGCTGGAAACGCACTCTGAAGATATTCGTTCGTAACATTCACTGGTGCTTGAATACCCGCCCAGAAGGTTAAGCTATCTGAGGTCATTACCAATGCCGCATCACCGTCATTGCGAATGGTGACCGTTACGGTCGTGTTGGCACCCTGCATGATGGAGTCGACGCTGGCCTGAATTCGTTCAATTCTCAAAATCGGTCTGGTTTGGACCAGCCAGCGATGCGGTCGAGTAGCAGCGGTATCGGCCACCATTTTACCATTGACCAGCCCCTGCGCATATCCATCAACCACAATAGAATCTGTCGTGGCCGATGCATTGGCAGCCACCAGAAATGAAAAGGTGCGCTGTCCACCCTGGCCCGGAATCACTGTAAACGTATCCACTCGACTAACCACATATTCGCTCGAACGATTCAAATGGAAGGTATCGCGAAAGAAGAGGCCGGCATTGCCGCTGGCGATGGTTACATTTCCCGCACCACGATTTTTAACCGTCATCTGAACCGGGATATTTGTCTGCCCCTGGCTGATGCTCCGCGCCGATGAGTTCACCGCTACAATTTCAATATTCGACATAAACAGAACCGTATCGCCAACAGCCGTGCCTCTGCCGGCACTGCTGGCATGAATTTGGGCTAACCCGCCAACACTCTCCCCATGAACCGCAAATGATATTTGCCCGCTCCAGTTGGATTTTACCTGATGTCCGTAAATTGTCGGCGATTGATCTGCCGGCGATGTGATCTGGCCCAGGCTGGTCGAGACCGTAAACAATTCATCACTGGCAATGACATTGCCATCGCTATCATAAATAATATCCGAGGTAATAACCGAAGATGAATCGGAGCGAGCCGCAATTGTCCTCGGATTCGGATGCAGTACGATATTGCCAACTGGAGCTCCCGGGTTAACTGTAATTATACCGGTGGTATCATCGATAGCCGTAGCATGATCGGCAATGATTTTGCCGGATCGGGGCGCCATCGTGGGGGCAAAGACGATACTGCTCATGCCTGTGGCGGAAATTGCCGGCTGTAAATTGCCGGTATTTGACCAATCTACCTGCGCCGGCCCCAGGTAGTTATTACCGGCGTCATAGGCCGCTGCGTGCAATCGCAGCGTATCGTCAGCCGTTAGGGTAACGGCATTAACCACATGGCCCTGGCCATCTGCCGCATCACGAATCACAATGCGATAAATCGTACCCACAGTGATAGTGCCGGTAGAATCCGCAGCCACGCTAATGCTGTCGGCATAAATTTTACCACTAGTCGAATGCGTTCGAGCCGTGAATACGGTGCTGGTTCCTTGTAATGGCGAGGGCAGATCCAGCGTGCCGGTTCGGCCCCAATCGGCATAAACATCGCGAATATAATTATTCCATTGATCGTAACCTGCGGCATACAAAGTGGCTTGGCCATTCAAATTTAAAATGAGATTTGAAACCTCATTGCCCATACCACCAGGATTATCGCGAACCACCAGATGATGAATGGAGCCAGGATTAACATTAAATGCATTGGACTGGCCGCTTTTGCCGGCCGCGGTTGCGGTGATCAGATCATCCGTGTATTTTTTGGTAATGGTAACATTCCCGGACCAGGAACCCGCCGAAAAATTGGTCGTGGTAGGTGGAGACAGCGTATTGCTCCTATCTGAAAGGCCGGCGGTGCTTGAAAAACTCGTTACCCGATTTTCGTATTGATCCCTGGCCTCAATGGTAATCGCAAAACTCTGCCCAGCAACCCGAGGGCTACTAATATTGGCGAAAGTGAAATGATCCAATATATTGGGATTGACATTAAAAGCATTGGATGCGCTGCTCTTACCACTGTAAGAGACGAAAATCTGGTTGCTCTCTCTGGCAATGGTAATACTGACATTGCCGGTCCAACTGCCACTAGTAAATGCACCTGAATTGGTAGGACTGATGGAGCCGGTAATATCGCTGATACTCACCGGACCTGAGAATGAGGTAATCGTATTATTCTCTTTGTCTTTCGCGGTGATCGTAACCGAAAATGCATTTCCCGCGGTTTGCGTAGCAATGGTCGAAATTGCAAAATGATCCAAACTGCCAGCAGTAACATTGAAACTATTCGAGACGCCCTGCTCGCTGCCGCCAGTTTTTTTGATGGTAATGGTATTATTGGTATAGGGCGTAACCACTTTGACCGAACCGGTCCATTGCCCATTGCTGAAATTGCCGCTCTGATTCGGGCTGATCGAAGCGCTGAGATCGGAAATATCGACGGTGGCATTGAAGCTGGTTACAGTATTATTGTAAACATCTTGCGCTAACGCGGTGATCGAAAACCATTCGCCCGCAGTTTGGGGAGAAGCAATTGGATTAATATAGAATTTGGCTAAACTGGCCGAATTCACATTGAAAAAATTGGAAGTACCACTTTTCCCGCTGCTGCTGTGATCGGCAGAGATGTAATCATCAACCATGCTTTTAGTGACAGTTACATTCTGATTGAGAACGCCAGCTACAAAATTGTTTGAAATGGTATTCAGCGAGCCCGATTGGTCGGTCAGCGTTACCTTATCGGTAAAGGCAGTGCAGGGATTGTTATATTGGTCCAATGCTGTCACGCGGATGCTAAAACTGATCCCTGCGGTCCTGGGACTGCTAATGGGATCAAACGTAAAATGATCCAGCGAAGCGGGCTGCACATTGAATAGCGCCGAAACGCCGCTTTTATAGTTGTAGGTAACAGTGACTTGATTATTGGTATAGCTTTTGGTAAACACCAGATTGCCTGTCCACACGCCGCTTGAAAAACTGCCAGTAGTTGTCGGCGTCATGGCACCGGACTTGTCCGTCAAGGTGGCGATGCTGCTAAAGGACGTTACAGTATTGTTGAACGCATCTTTGGCCGTAATGGTGATGGGAAAATTGCTGCCGGCGGTAGCGCTGGCGCCAGCAGAAACTTGAAAATGGTCCAGCGCTCCAGCGACAATCGAAAAATTCGGCGTCGAACCGGTATCGATAATAGTACCGCTATTAGCCATAGTTGAGATCTGAATATCGTAGCTGCCAACGGTTTGATGATTGGTCACTACGCCAACCGCGATACTCACCTCGGTCGAGTTGGGTACATCATTGCCGGATCCATCCCGCGTCAGCAGCAAGGACTGTCCAGCTATGGTTATGCCAGAAAATCCACCACTCATATTGCTATTTTTCGATTGTGCCACATCCACATCAGTTACGACAAATCCTGTGTCAAATACAAATTCAATTTTGCCATTATCGGGAATGCCCGAGATCGAGCCGTTCCCGGTAGCTGAAGTTGTGAACGTAATGGTATAAATTGCTTCTGCCCCGGCGGTAAGTTCGCTCACAGTGACGCTAACATTCGTAATTTCGCCGGCAGATGCTAACGCTCCCCATGAAATGAGAATAATGGCGGCTAAGCTGACGACCCATAGATGGCTAATTCTCATTGTTTGCTCTTTCAAAATTTGGCTCGTGTTGTCGATTCAAAGTTGCGATAAAAATGAAAGGCTACTGCTGTTGTGGCAGGATTTTATGCTGCTCGTCTCTTTTGATAATCGTTTTTTCGGCTTCATCCAGGATTTCCACCGAGATTCGATAGTCATCGGCGGCTCGCCTGGGATTTTTAACAATGGCAAATTTCACATCCACTGATTCATTGGGGGGAATTGGCCGACCCAGTCCCGAGCGTTTCAGCATCACCACCTGCTTATCCACTTTCAGCTCGAACCCACCGTTGATGGTTGTCGAGCCGGCGATCATGACTTCCGAAAGGTCAAATTCCGGCGGGAAGGTAATCCGAATCATTGCCTTCGGTGGAATTGGCTTGGTGGCGCTGAATCGGATTTGGTAGATCGAATTGGCATCCGCCTCGGCGTGTTTGGCAATCACCTGTACGGAATCGGCCGGGGCTGCCCCCAGCGGTTCAGATATGAAGCACATCAACAAGATCATGGCGATAAACAAAGCACCTATCGCCAGTTCCTTCAATGATTTTGTTTCAAACAGAGACATCATTTTTACTCCCTCAGCAATACGACATTCATTTTTAAGAAAAACTACTGGTTTATTTTCGACTAATGGGTGATTTCGATCAATTATCTATCAAAATTTTTCCACTTACACTGAATTAACCTTAAAAAAATTAACACTGTCAATTTTCGATGATGATATTCATGCAAAAATTGTACCGATAAATTAATATTGCTTCTTTTTTTTAATTGAATTGAAGGCCAACAAACCTTGAGGATTAAAATACCAGTGTCATCAACGTTTTTCGCCAATCGCGCCGCCACGTTGCAAACAAGAATTAATGCGAGCAAGAAAACTCTATGAATGAAGAAATTCACATTTCGAGGAATAATCAGCAACCAGGTAATCTTAAATTCAGATGATCACCTAAACAATTCCTGTCAGCCCGGGCCGCGCGGATTGAAGAAATAGTCGCCTGTATGGATTATCGCTATTATCGTCATTTTAAAATCGCCCGCAATAGGATCAAAAATCCCTTGCCATCATTCTCGGCAAGCTTCAGGTTCTTCTCGGCCTTCTTGAAATCGGGATTGATCCGAATGGCCTCTCGAAACTCCTCCAATGCATTCAAAAAGAGATTCCGGCATTGGATCAAATAGGCAATCCCCAAATTATTTCTCAGGTCAGCATAATCGGGACGAGACGCGACCGCCTGTTTTAGTTTTTGAGTATACTCCCGGATAAATTCATCGTCTTTACCCTTTCCGCCAAACATGAATTTCAAATAAAATTCGGATTCAAGGTCAAGTTCTGCTCTAACAGGCCGGTCGGCATCAGCCATTTCCAGCGATTTCATGGCCTCAGCGATATTATCGTCATTCAATTTTTCAATGGCTTGTTCCAGATAATCCGTTTTATAATAATCGCGCTGGTCGACAATGCTGGTCAGAAATTCCTTGACCCGATCCAGACGCTCAACAACAGTACTATGATCGAATTCTTCCAGTCCGTCCAGAACACTCTGCAACAAAACCAGGCAGAAATTGAATACCGCCTCCACATATTTGGGATTTTTTTCCAGGGCAAATTTAATGTCGCCGGCGGCTTCGGGCAATTGTTGATTGCGGAAATGGGCATAACCCAGGTAATTATGAAGATCAGCGTATTCCGGATTTTTTTGCAGCGCTCGAGAAAAGATAGCAATGGCCTCTGCAAATTTGTTCTGCTGCAAATATGCCCGCCCCCAATTCAGATAGGCCTCGGTCAATTCCGGATCGATTTCGACGGCGCGCTCAAATTCAGCCATCGCCTCATCGAACAGATTCCGCTTCAAAAATGCCAGCCCCAACTTATTGTTGGACAGGGCATGGCGAACCGTTCGAACCTTCTCTGCTATAAAATAAAGCAGTTCCAGATCGCTGATCATCGCCTGATGCAATCGCTCTGTTTGCTCCTTCAGTTCTCGCACCGACAATCTGCTTCCGATCGCAATATCTTTGGTGACAATCACTTTGCCGTCATCAAAAATGTTCGATATAATTTTTTCGTTTGATTCCAGGAATTGAGTCTGCACATGGAATTTTTTTCCCCCCGCTACCACTTCGCTATTGAGTCCTATCGTCTCCATCATCACCCCTCAATCACACTCCTAAGTTATTGATGCTGAACTTTTGTGAAATTTTTCCATTAACCGGGAATACACTGGCGCAGGCACAAAGTGGCTGACATCACCATGAAAACTAGCCACCTCTTTAACAATGGTGGAATTGAGATATGTGTATTTTTCATGAGGCATTAAAAATACAGTGATCAACTTGTTTGATAGCTTTCTATTGATCAGTGCCATCTGAAACTCAAATTCAAAATCGGAAGTGGCCCGTAAACCCCGAATGATAGCCACGGCCCGTTTGCGCCGAGCGTAATCGACCAATAAATCTTCAAAGCGATCAACCGTTACATTCTTCATCTTTTTGATCGAGCTTTGTATCATGTCTATACGCTCATTGATGCTAAATAGCGGAGATTTGGCTGGATTTGTTGTCACCGCGACAATCACCTGGTCAAACAAATGCCGCGCTCGTTTGATAATATCAAGGTGTCCGTTAGTCAGTGGATCGAACGTCCCCGGATAAATAGCGATGCGCAAAATCGCTTCCTTTCAATTTAAACACACTGATGGCAGTATCTCCAAAAATTCTGGTGGTTTCCAATGTGAGCAACGCCTGAGGGCTGTCAATTTTATGCCGCGAGCGATGCTCCAGAATAAACAATCCCCTTGCCGACAAAATATTGCCACTGCTAATTGACTCAATGAGCATTGCGTAATCTTCAAAGGCATACGGCGGATCAGCGAAGATAAGATCAAACTGCTGTCCGATTCGAGCGGCCAGCTTCAAATAGCGAAACACATCCTGACGCACGATTTGGCATTGAGATAGCCAACCAAGGCTGGCCGCATTCTTGGTAATCAGCCGGATGGAGTCGCTTGAGTTATCCACCAGCACAACCAATTTTGCGCCGCGGCTTAGCGCTTCCAGGCCCAGATTGCCGCTGCCGCTGAACAGATCCAGCACCGACGCATTGCCTACCCACGGATTGATATAATCAAACAGGGCTTGCTTCACCCGATCCGATGTTGGACGAATCTGTGGATGCCTCGGGCTAATCAGCCGTCGGCCTTTAGCGGAGCCGGCAATGATTCGCATTGAACTGTCTATTTAAATCCTGGAATGTCAAATCAAACGATATAAATTGATATTAAGAACCAACGTGATATTTTGATCCGTTAAGTCCACATTGCTGCCAACCAGGACGATTTTTGAAAATGTCACATTCAAATTTTGGTTCAGAACCTGCTGAAAAAAGGCCAGGACGCTATTCTTATTGCCCTGGGCGCGAAACTGAATCGGAGAAATCAGAAACTGACCATCTGTTTTTTCCACGCCGGCGGTATACTGCTTAACCGCCAAGCCCGCTTGCTGGCAAATCTGGGACAGTCGCGTTTGCAATTCGGTCGAACTAAGGTAGGCCGGTGGCTGGCTAATGCTCATGCTGCCAGCATCCTGGGCCAATTTTACGTCGCCACTCATCAGCGCCTGCCGCAACTGTTTCCGCTGCACGGTGCGCACATCTTTGGACAGGAGCCGCACTTCGGCTGGAGCCAGGGCGCGCTGCAATTGGCTGTTCAAACTGGTGATATCGGGATCACCCGTCGCTAAAACTTCCAACAAAAACGCCCCGTCGCTGTATGAGACCATGGTGCAGTTGACATTGGCGGGAATGGTATTGACAATTTGGGTAATGGTATTGATGCCACGCTGCGTATTGACGATTCTATCCCGCAACACCGGCGACAGGGCAGTCGCGGGCATCATGCCTCGATCCGCGTCCGACAGAAAGCGGGAAGTATCTGCCTTAATTCTGTCCGTAACTGAGGCCGGACTTCTTTTGCCATGGCCCGACTTCATAAAGAAATAGCCAACCAAGGCTAACAGGGCAATGCTGGCAAAAACCAACACGTAAACCGTTTTTTTGCTGCTACTACGCTGGCTGGGCATGCCTGGAAATTCCGTTTCATCGAGCCCACTTCGGCCGCCAAATGTTGACGGTGTCGGCTCATTGAATTCCGACTCGAAGGAATTTTGAAAATCCTGTTTCCCCTTATCCCCATCATCTTGAGTCTGGTCATCACCAATTAAATTAATATCAACCATGACCCTCTCCTCTCGTTAGTGAAAAATAAGACTAAAGTGAGCTAAAACCTCATCGCCGAAGCGTGCTGCTCCCCTCTTTGGATGTTTAAAACGTTCCCCTCCTGCCATGCTGGTCGCACCACCTTGACATGATCGTGACATCGCAGCAACAGACCTTTCTCCCAGCCATTGCCAATTTCCGGTTCAGGCATCTGCCGCCAACTATTTTTTCCGAAGCGCTGAACCCACACAAACCGTAAACGTTTCCGGTCGTGACCAGATGTTTTCGTCCACGCTGACATTCGGCGCAAACAATAGTCGCCGAAAGGGATTGGCGCGATCGATCCGGATGCTATAATTATTCTGCAAATTTTCCAAAATATCATCTTTCACCATATCCCCATAGAGGAAAATGCGATTGATATCCTCCACCTTTTCACCCAATTTATTGTCCAGGAGAATACGACGGAGTTCTTTGGAGATAAATTTCGCAATCTCATCCTGGTCCAATGCATCAAGCGAATTGGTTTCCACTTTCAACCTGGCCAACGGAACCTCCTGCGACAGACAATATTCTTTGTCTTCGATGATGGTAAATAATAGGCCGGTTGGCTGGACTTCAACCAGAGCGACAATGTCGCCAATGCGCAAATCATAGTTCATTTCAATCGCACGAGTGGCAGAAAAGACATCCAGATCAATCACGCGCACCCGAATTCGGGTGGCAGAAAACATCTTGCGCAAATTTTTGACCAGTTGTTCACGAATGGCCACCACAATCATTTCATAGCTGCTGCGACGGCTGGTTGGTTTCAACCGATAAAAATCGACAATATATTCATCATTCGGCGAATATGAAAACTCCTTTACCTCCCAGTCGACCTGATCAATTAATTCCGCTTCCGAAAGACTCTCGTCATACGGCAACTTTTTGATAATGGTGAATTGGCTATCCAGAGTAAAAATCACATTTTGCACATTTAAATTATGGCTACGGATAATCTGCTGCAACTGATTGCCAATAGAAATTAGTTTGTCTTCGTCACAAATGGTTGCTACATTCAAAGGGGTATCCACTTGCGTCTGGACGATTTTGTTGATTCGAAATTGCTGTGTCGCTGAGCTTTCTACCTCGATTATCTTGACATTATCCTCTTTGATGTAGATTCCTAATTGCGCGTTGACCAGGCTTTCGCTCATCATTCATTCCCTAATTGAAATCAACTTCACGTTATACAACCAGAGTAGCCCACCTATCAATTCCAGGCTTTACGTTCCACTCGTGTTCCCAGATGACGACAGCAAACTTAGCGATCCACACCAGAGTCAATTGTTGTAGCAAATTGAAATCCACAAAATAGGGCGGCCCCTAAAAAAAATTGCCACAAAGCGTCAGACCGCAGGAAACACGGTGAAATAACTCGCAATGGGATGATGCCCAATCATCAATGCCGCCATTAGCGAACCATGGTGGCCAATATCGTTGATGGCGTTTGGACCATTCCTGGCGGCTATTTAGCCCAGCTTCTGTCTCCAGTTTCGATTTTTCCGTGATTGGCAATTCTCAGATGCCCAAAATAATAGCGCACAAAATCCTTTTTGGACTGTTCGATGTCCAGCGCCGAATCGACAGGGCATTCGATGTGCACATATTTGAACGCCGAAGTATCAATCACCGTGATTTTATATTCCCGATTGACAGTGGGGCACATTCGAAATCCATCCAGCGTGGCAAAAACAGCGGAATCAATTCGCTGCGCCCAGGCTCGATTCAGTACATACAGCGTGTCCAGTTGATCGCCAATCGAAACTTCTGGCATCATTCGAGCAAAAACAAGTTTCAATGAATCGTCGTTCTTGATCGGTTCCAGAATCTCGCTGGCTTTCATGGCTTTGGCCAGTATTTTCAAATTGGCGACATCACTGCTATCTGCCACTCGTTTGGCGGCAATGACGCTCCCCACAGAAGTTTTGTCCAGACGTTTAAAAATAACAGAGGCCAGATTTGAATCATAATTGGCGGTCTCGAGAATTGCAAACATCAACGTATCGGCCAGCAGGTCCTTGATGATCTGATCGGCCTTGGGATCCATTTGGGTGATTTCTTTGGTCAATTTGATCGCCAGCGCCGTATCGGCCTGGATATACTCTCGAACCAGGTTTATACTGTCACTCTTTTTAATAAAATTTACCAGTTGATCCAGATTGCTGGTATAGTTGTTATGGTATTTTTGATAAATCAATTCTGCCTTGAAAATTTGATCCATGTTCGTGCGACAGTTCTGGGTGTTAGCGTTCTCCTGTTCCCAGATCTTTTTAGGATACAATATGGTTGCGACCAGGGCAATTACCAGTACCACAATCAGAATTTCCAGGACAATCGAACCTTTTGACGTTACTGCTGCCATTTTCCCTCCTTGATCCAAAATGATTAATAGTAAGTTAATAAATATCACATTTCCAAAATTGAATTATTCTTTCTCGATCCGAACAAACGGCTTCATTGCGGCAAATTTTTTCTGCCCAATTCCTTTTACCTTCATCAATTCTTCGGCAGTCTTAAACGGCCCATGTAGCTGCCGATATTCGAGAATTCGCTGCGCAATAACTGCGCCCACCTGCGGCAATTGCATCAGTTCCTCTACTGAAGCGCTATTCACATTCACCACAGTCGCCACTCGGCGTTTTGCCTGTGTTACCGATCGCCCGGCTAATTTAACATTCGATGCCGTTTCTGTCGGCAACGCCGTCAACATGAGAGTCGAGTCTCTCTGGAGTAACGAGTCGATAGTTTGCGCACCCCGCCGCAGTTGCCGCTCGGTTTCAGCCAATTGTTGACGATAAACCAGGTCCAACTTAGCCGCCTGCCGCGATCGATACCATTTGACAATTCCTCCCATGATGATGCCAGCCAGCAGAAAAAGGATAAATAATCGTTCTTGTTTTGTAAAAAGATCCGTCATTCAAACAAGGCATCTTTTACTTTTTTGAAAAAGCTCTTATCTGCCTGCGGAGGCCGAACAGCCTCGCTCTGCGCTAATTCACGAAATAGCTTTTTTTCTTTTTCGGTGAGCTTGGTGGGTGTCCATACCAGCACCCGCACCAATTGATCGCCTTTGCCCGAATGGTTCAAATGCGGAATGCCTTTGCCACGCATCCGCAGTATCTTTCCAGATTGCGTCCCCGGGACAATCGTCAGACTGGCCCGACCGTTTAGCGTGGGCACTTCCACCTCATCTCCCAACGCCACCTGACTGAAACTGAGGTACAGATCATACAAAATGTCATCGCCATGGCGTTCAAAATAGGGATGCTCTTTTTCTTCGATCACCACAATCGCATCGCCAGCAGGCCCGCCACGTGGTCCAGCATGCCCTTCGCCGCGCAAGGTCAGGTAATTGCCTGTGGCAACCCCAGCCGGAATGTTCACCGTCAAAGTAGCATCGGTTTTCAATCGGCCCTCACCGGCGCACGCGTGGCATGCATCTTTGATGGTTTTGCCTTCGCCATGACATTGAGAACAGGTGGTGACATTGATAAATTGTCCAAAAATGGTACGCGATGCCTGTCGAATTTCGCCAGTGCCATGACATAAAGAACAGGTCACCGGCGTGCTCCCCTTCTTCAATCCATTGCCGCCACAAACATCGCATTTTTCATAACGCTTCAGCTTGATTTTCTTCGTAACACCCGTGGCTATTTCTTCATAAGTTAATTCCAATCGCAACTGCAAATCAGAGCCGCGCGTCCGAGCCCGACTGCCGCGGGACCGTGCGCCACCACCAAAAAAATCTTCAAAGCCAAAGCCCTCCGACATGAACGTGCGCAGCGCATCGCTCAGATCAAACCCAAAACTGCTGAAAGTATCAAAACCACCTCGCAAACCTGCCTGGCCAAACTGGTCGTATTGACGCCTCTTGTCAGGGTCTTTCAGTACCTCGTACGCCTCGGAAACTTCTTTAAATTTCTCTTCTGCCTGTTTGTCCCCCGGATTCTTGTCAGGATGATATTGCATCGCCAACTTGCGATAGGCTTTTTTTATCTCATTGGCATCGGCATTCCGCGGGATTCCCAGGACCTCATAGTAATCTTTTGCCATTGGTCCAATTCTCAACTAACATTCACACTCTCACACCATGATCAGGGCAAAGACATGGTCCACCTACTTGTTCACGACCACCTGGGAGTATCTCAGCAATTTATCCTTAAAGCGATAACCTTTTACAGCCTCGTCCACCACCACATTGGAAGGTTTGCTTTTATCTTCCACCTGCATGATGGCAGAATGAAACTGCGGATCAAATGGCTGCCCTACCGCAGCAATCGGCTCCACGCCTTGCTTTTTCAGTGCAGCCATAAGCTTTTGATAGATAAACTGAATGCCCTGTTTTAATGCCTGATAGCTTCTTTTCTTTGGCTGCGAATTCAACGACCGTTCAAAATCGTCGATGATCGGCAGCAATTCCAGACAGAACTCTTCATTGGCACGGCTGATGAGATCGCCTAACTCACGTTCCCGACGCTTCTTGTAATTGTCGAATTCAGCCGCGGTTCGCAAATATTTATCCTTGAGTTCTTTCACCTCGTTTGTAAGCTGTTCGATTTGCTTCTGATATGCATCCAACTGTTGGGTCGTCTTCTTTCGACTTGACGACCGCTTAATATGTTTGGGGGTATCGTTGCTTGCTGGTTGCTCTAAATTCGCCTCTCGTTTTGACATTTCTATCACCGCTTAACTTCCCTCAACCATTTCCCATCGCTCATTGTACAAAAAGCCTGGTAATCTCATCGGTAATATAGTCCACCAGGCTGGTTACTTTTTCGTATTTCATTCTTGTCGGCCCAATGATCCCCAAAGTACCGGTGAGATCACCGATCCGATAGGTCGCCGTAATCACACTGCAGTTGTTCACCAACTCTTCTTTATTTTCTTTGCCAATAGTTATCGAAATTTTTTCGTCGGCCTTGGTCGAACTGTCAATCAACCGGATCAAAATCTTCTGATTATCAATCAACTCCAGGATTTTGCTGATACGCTCCTGGTCGGAAAATTCAGGATAGGACAGGATATTATGCGTCCCTTTGAAGTAAACGGGATCATTCTCCGGTGCGAACAATCGATCCACCGAGCCGGATAATTGACTGATAAGCTGTTCATCACCATAGGCTACGTCGGCCAAACGCAATTCAAATTGCTCTCGAATTTGCTTGAGCGTCAAGCCAGACAACCGTTCGTTCAAAATTCGTGCCGTAGTTTCCAGCCGCTGCGGTGGAATGCTGGTTTTCATCTCCATGGTCACGGTTCGCACCAATCCCGAACTGAGCGAGATGATGACCAGTAATTTGCTTTCGCTTAATCGAACCAACTCGATTTTTTCAAATTTGCCTTGATAAAATCGCGGGGACAGCGCAATTCCTAGATAGTTGGAGACCTTCGAGAGAATTTCGCACGCCTTTTCCAGAATTTCCTGTACATCCTTTTCGGGTACGGCACGCAAATCGTGGTCGATCTGCTGCTTTTCAAATTCGGACAGATCCTCAACCTGCATGAGCTCATTCACATAACAGCGATAGCCCAGATCGGTTGGAATCCGCCCCGCCGACGTATGTGGCTGCGTTACCAATCCTTTCTCTTCCAAATCCATCATCACATTGCGGATCGTGGCCGCGCTTAATCGCTTATGATATAATTTAGATAGATAACGCGATCCAATGGGAACTCCAAAATCTATAAAACTGATGACCAGCGATTTTAATAAACCGCTTTCGCGGCTGGTTAAAATGGGCTGTTCCATCACTCGATCACCTTCTTAATAAAACACTGACGATACTGATGACAAATTAAACAAGATATTATTTTGAAACAACGTTAAGATAACAATTTTTACTCCATTTGTCAAGTAAAATTTCGTTACGATTTCAGGCCTCAAGCATTCTGCTGCCAATTGCCAATCATTCTGTCAACCTGGCATTGGCCGCGTGGCAGATCAGTACTTTAAAAATTTTCGCAACGCCAGCAAACTTCCCACCAGACCCAAAAAAATCCCACCCAATATCAATCCCGGATAAAGCATCCTATCCACCGTAATCAGGCCGGCAATTTCATCCTTTAGCCCAGTAGCCAGCGCATAGAATAGCAGCGCTGCCAGCGAGCTGCCGATAAGCCCCTGGATCATACCTTCAATCATGAACGGACGTCGAATAAACCGTTGGGTGGCTCCGACCAGTTTCATAATTTCAATGACCGATCGTCGCGATAGAATGATCAATTTGATCGTGTTGTAGACCAGGAAAATCGCACCGATTGCCAGTAACACGCCAATTCCCAGGATAATGATCAATAGCAACCTCGAATATTGCTCCAGTCGCACCAATAAATCATGTCGATAAATGACCTCATCCACTCCTGGCAATTGCCGCAATGTCGCCGCTAACCTCATAGCCTGAGCCGATGATTGAAATGTCGGCTGTAATTTAATTTGAAACGATGGGGGCAGTGGATTGTCGTCGAGAATCACAAAAATATCCTGCCCAACTTCTTGCTTAAAAATCGCTGCCGCCTGTTCCTTAGAAATGTAGCGCACGCTATCGACACCGGCAAGACCAGCAATTTGCTGCTGCAGAGCGGCAAGTTGCTCCTCAACCAATGAATTATCGACAAAGACCTCCAACTCCAGTTTGCTCTTGAGTTGATTGACAAAATGCCGAACATTGAGCACCAGGATGGTGAAAACCCCAATTAGACACAGCGCCAGAAAGATGGTGGAAATCGAAACAAAGGCTGAAAATTTAGCCCGGCGTAAGCCTTTGAATCCTTCCACAATCGAATATAAATATCCGCGACTCAATTGTATGTGATCCCCTTGTCGATTTTAATAATGCGGCGCCGCGCTCCGCGTACCAAACGATAATCGTGCGTAGCCATCAAGATGGCAGTTCCCCGGCTATTGATTTTTTCCAATAAGCTCATGATCTCCTCCGACGCGGCTGGATCCAGATTGCCGGTCGGCTCATCGGCCAGCAGCACAATGGGTTCGTTTACCAGCGCCCGGGCAATGGCCACCCGCTGTTGCTCGCCACCAGAAAGCTGGAAAGGCATTTTATCGCGCTTGTGGCTCAACCCCACATCGGCCAGCACCCGCAGCACTTTCCGCTTAATTTCATGGCGATGGGTATTGGTGACCCGTAGCGAAAAGGCCACATTGTCAAACACATTCCGGTCCGGTAGCAGCTTAAAATCCTGAAAAATAATGCCCAATTTCCGTCGCAGATAGGGTATGCGGCGCTTTTTCATGGCTAAGGAGCTAAAGCCATTCACAATCACATGCCCCGATTGCGGCAAGATATCCATGTAGATCAATTTTAGCACGCTACTTTTGCCTGCGCCACTAGGCCCGACCAGGTACACAAATTCCCCCGGCTCGACCGTTAAATTGACCAGTTCCAGACCTTCGCCGCCAGGATATTTGGCAGTAACATTTGATATTTGAATCATGGTCATTTTTTCTTTACCACAAAATGAATGCGCAAGGAATTGGCATTGGCGCGATGAAACGTAAACTCATGGTATGCCCCCATCATCTCCAGTCCGCTTTGTTCGATAAGCGCTAACACCTCGTCAATCCGCAGGATGAACTGTCGATGATATTCTATGTAAGTAGTCAGGCGCTCGGCATCGAAATTCATCGTAAAAGTATTCCGATGGATTCTGGTCTCTGAATCATAGGTACTCTCGCGAATATAGGAGTAATTTCGGCGCCGCTCTTTCTCGATATAATTATGAAAATATTTCTGAGAATTCCTCTCGGTACAAATATCGAAAATGAAAATGCCATTATCATTCAAACTTGCCCGGATCGCGGTCAGACTTTTTTTCCAGAGCTCTAAATCCAGCAAATAATTGATGCTGTCATACAGGCAAATGATCACATCTGGCGACCACCGCAGTGGCAGCGCAGTCATATCCGCCTGGCAGAGAGGGAACCGACAACCTTTGAGCAACGCCACTCGCAGCATATCCAGCGATAAGTCACACCCGTACCGTTTGTATTTCCTCGAATCTAACTGAAGCAACAAATTTCCAGTTCCACAGGCTAAATCCAATATGGTTCTGGCGTTCGGCCGCCATTGGCCAATCAGCCGCTCCACATAATTGGCCCAGCCACGATAATCCACAAATCGCATCACATCATCATAGATCAGCGCCAACTTGGTATAGGGCGGTACAATCTGTACATTTTTGGTTGATTCAAAATTCACGCGTCAATTTCTCCCGTGGGGCATGTGCCGTGCGTTTTCAACGGCATGACCGGACAAATCGTCCCCAAAATCGCCTGCCCTTTGGCACCGGTTACCGATGGTAAGTTCGCAGAGTGCCCCGACATCGTCTCGTTGGCCAGGACCGCAAAACATATCGCCTCTTTGGCATCAACCGGAATTCGAAAATCGTCGGTTAACCAAATTTTGCTATGAGCCGCGTGCCGTGCCAGCGCGGCCATCAACGCCTGGTTGTGACTGCCACCGCCGCTAACAATCCACTCGTCCACCTTTTCCAATGCCAATTGCGAAAATCGCAGCGACTCGGCAATGCTTACGGCGGTAAGCTCAGTGGCCGTTGCAATCAGATCTTCGGCTGGCAAGCGCCATTTTTTATTTGCATCCAAAATGGCTGCCATGAAATGCGCTCCAAAATCTTCTCGTCCGGTCGACTTTGGCGCTGGCTGTTGAAAATAGGGATGCGCCAACAGTTGCTGCAATAATGATGTGGCGATGCGGCCGGTCCTGGCTACAGCACCATCGGCGTCATACTGGCGCTGGTATAATTGCTGCATTAACCCATCAATGACCATATTACCGGGCCCCGTATCAAAGGCCAGCACATCATTCCGGCCGCAATCAGCAGGCAGAATAGTCACATTAGCGATGCCGCCGATATTCAAGATTACCCGATTTAATTTGGCTGAACGAAACATGAGATAATCAAAATAGGGTACCAGCGGCGCGCCCTCGCCCCCTTGTGCCATGTCGGCACTACGAAAATTTGCGACGGTCACAATGCCGGTGCGATTGGCGATCACTGCCGGCTCTCCGATCTGCAGCGTGGAGCGCGATGGCTTTCTAAAATATTCCACAGCGTGGGGAAGATGGTGGATCGTCTGGCCATGAGATCCAATCAAATCAACCTCTCTCAACGATACGCCGGTAGCACCGCAGAGCTCGAAAACGGCATCAGCAAAATACTCAGCCACCACAAAATTTAGCCGACAAATCTCGTCAACCGAGCCAGCGCCCGGCTGCGATAGTTGTAGCAAGCGATTTCGCAATGCCGTCGGATAGGGGTAAGTCTGAAAACCGACAACCGCAATTTCGGTCCTCAAACCACTGCCATGAATGTGAACCAGTGCAGCATCGACGCCATCCATGGACGTGCCCGAGATCAAACCGATTACCAGCTTTTCGTCTTTATGAATCAAACGGTCAAGAAATGACATGGTCAATTCCAAATTCCAATTGGCTGACACTCACTGACCGGTCGTTGAGAGAGACCGGTCACGGCGAAACTTCGGCACTCACTGACCGGTCGCTGAGAGCGACCGGTCAGTAGAGCCTGCGACAGGTAAGTGGACTTTATTAAGCGCGGCCAGTTGCTTGACCAATGGAATATTCCAGATTCTTCAAAATCCGCTCATCGATAGTGACGCCCATTTTTTGCAGGGCCAATAACGCCGCTCCATATTTCGGTCCCAGCCGAGGATCACCGATCTGCACATTCCATGAAAGATCGTAGAGTTCTTTGGCAATTTCGCCCACTAACAGTTCTTTTTGCTTGAATACACTACCAATTAACGCAATGCGGATCTCTTCATTGTCAAAATTCAAGCGTTGCGCCACCGCCTTCGCCAGCTTGCCCAATTCTCGTCCCGCCAGATGAATAATTTCGTCGGCAATCACGTCGCCCTCCCGGGCCAACTCGAACACTATTGGCGTGAGGTCGGCAATGGCGACTCGATCGATTTTGTTTTGATAAATCAGGGGGATGATTTGATCGATGGACTGTAGTTGGAAATGCTGTTCGATGCGGGGAAGCAACCGGGTTTTTTCACCGCGACCATCGAAATCTTTGAGGGCGGCAATTAATCCCTCGCGGCCGATAAAATAACCGCTGCCCTCATCGCCCAATAAATAGCCCCAACCTCCGGAGCGCAGTACCTTGCCCTCACTATTTTGTCCAAAGCAAATGGAACCCGTCCCTGAAATGATGATAATCCCCGGGCCGGTTCCAAAAGCGCCTGCCAACGCCACCAGCGCATCGCTATTGACTGTTACTTTGCCGGCGTAATCGGTATCGCGGAACAGGTCGGCGATTTCTCGTTGATCTTTTTCGCGACCCGCACCAGCCAAACCCAAAAAGACGTGGCCAATTCGACTGGCAGTGACATTGGTGCTGTGGCAAAGCTTCGTTAGACAGCCAAGGATTTCTTCCTTTAGCTTCGCACCGCCAACCGCCTGATAGTTCGAACTACCTCCCGTGGCCATGCCGATCAAATTGCCACTGATATCCAGCAGCACCGCGTCAGTTTTAGTGCCGCCGCCATCTACTCCAACAACATATTGATTCATTTGCATACCCTTCTTTAGATATTGTCATTTTGCATCCATGAATCTACTCTAAAAACCACTTTTTAGAAACCGTCATAGCGAGCGGATCCGCCAATTGACGGACGAGCGAAGTCGAAGATGCTCTTTAGAGTACAATCACTTCTGCCAATTGAGATTGCCTCCGCAAAAAGCGCCTAATAATGACCGGCTATTACAAGCTTCTGTGAAACCCGACTTTTTTGAGTGTAATCATATATAGAACGGCCATTAATTCGCAACGAAATTTCCCGCAAACCTCGATGATAGAAATCGGTGCGCTCAAAAACATCTCTTTCGCCCCTGATCAGCAATCAAGCAGCACACGATTCTCACCTACCTCGGTTAACCCAACCAAAAATTTGCAAATCCCTTCCATCGCCTGAGCATCAGTGTCAACCACGTGGCCAGCAAAATTTTGATCAGATCGACCGGCAGAAACACGAAAATCGCGGTTTTCAATGCCATTTCCCAATTCAAGCCAGCCGTCGTCATTTGTTCCAGCCGTAAATGCCAGCCATATTTCAGAGTGAAATATAAATAGACCAATCCTATAAAGAATAACACCACGACGCCAACCACATCCGCACAAAAAATAAGCATAAAGCAGCGAGGGGACGATATTTTTGTCATCTTGGTGGGTGGGCACAACTGGTGTACCAGCAGGCCGATGAGAAATGCGCCCACGGGATATCCCAAAAGATACCCAAATGACGGCTGAAAGATGTATCCTGGCCCGCCACCATAGGCAAAAATCGGCACGCCCAACAGCCCGACCACCAGATATAAAAGTTGACTCAGCGTGCCCAATTTATAGCCTAACAGATTACCACTCATAATGACAACCAATGTCTGCAGAGTAATGGGAATGTGTGGCAACGGAATTTTGATGAATGCTCCCACTGCCGTAAGCGCGGCGAACAAACTGACGAGAATGATTTTTCGATTATGTGTGGTCACAGACATGGTGCATATTGGCTTGCTAATTTAATTTTGCCAATATACGAAACTTCGAGATGAAAGTCAAACTCATTTTTCATGAGGTAGTAGTTTGTTTTGTCATGCGGAGCAGCCGTTTTGGGACTGCCACATTCGCAGCTTTGGTGCGTCAAAAAATGGCGCCGCAGCCACCGATCTGTCGGCACCATTTAATAACCAGTAAAGCTTGCGAGAGGCAAATTAACGCCCTAAAGCGCAATTCCCAGGTGCGAACGAAACATGGGATGAATATCAAAATAATTGATGGTGGCAATATTCAACGTTGGTTCCTGATGATAGCCGACAAAATAGCGATCATCGGACGGTTCTGGTTCGGCACTGGTCTTGGCAAAGGCACGCAGAAAGCCGACCTTCCAGAGAATTTCGATGAGCCGATCCGGGCGACAATTCTCATTCAACCAGAGCGCGGCCTCGGGACATGGCTTAATACCTTCGACCACTTCCAGCCATAAATCATCCAGGTCGTGCCGTGTCCAACGGCATGGGCTTAGGCGGAACAATTCAAATACATCTTTCAAACCTCGATATTGGAAACGATACTCCGCCGCGATATCTTCCAATCGATTCTTGGAATAATTCTTTTCCACTTGCAAAATCGTTGTATCCCCGATGCGCTGTTCCAGGTTGTGAACCTTGAAACATTCATTTACAAAAAAGATCAGTTCACGCGGACGATACAGCGTTCGGTCGATGATGTAATGATAAGAAGAAAGACCATTTTTCGCCAGGTTCTGATTAAAGATGACCTCCCAGAGTTTATCCGGATCTGAAATCATCACCTCTTTGTTGAAAATCAACTCCAACGCATGTTTAATCCGCTGGGTAATCATGCCCTTCAACTCATCGGGTGTCCAGCGAACATACTCAATAATATCTCGGATTTTCTGGGCATCCTCATACAATTCCGGAATATTCTGATATATCTCCTCGCGAATTGTGATCAGTACCCGAATACCAGAAAACTGTTGATTGATCTGAATCGCCGCCCGGAATAGACCCGCGATAAATTGTCGGGCATCGTTGGAGGCATCCCAGCCCTGATCCAGTTCATCAAACAGGATCAGCACTTTGGTGTGCTGGCTGAGACGCTGAATGGCCGGGATCACATTCAGCAGGGGCTCCAATTTATAGAGCTTTTCAAGGCTATCGCCACTATCGCCAAATTGAATGCCCTCAAAGGTCACCTTTTTGATGTCGGCAAATTTGCGCATGAATCTTACCAGCAGATCAAGCGGGGTGACAGGATGATGTTCCAGGTGATCGCGCAGAAACGCATGGATGGCATTGAGATCGTCTTTGTGAGTGTTTAATTTTTTAAACCGTGAGTGCAGCAACCGCATGGCCGTGATGAGGATAACGTATTTCCAGGATGCGGTATACGCACCCAGCCTGGCCCATTCCGTATTGCTATCGAACAAACGGGAGTTTTTGAGCAGGTCAAACATATAATCACTGGGCATGATCTCCTCGACCAGTGTCCCTTGCTGGCGTTCTTTTTTGGCCAGCATCCTAAAAATCGCCGATTTACCGCTGCCACGATTGCCAATCAACACCCTGGTGTGCCCCAACGCCACTCGGCGGAACATGCGCGACTCAAAAAAATATTCTTCCAAAAAATTATCATGTTCAGCGGCCAGAGCTCCCAGTGTGAGATCTCTCAGCTTTTCATGTTTGATGTACATGGCTGCCTCCATTCGGGTTTGGTTGCCGCATTATAATCCAAGATAGCAGCTACAAACTTTTTTGCGACACGAGCCGTTTTGATATTACCAGATGCCCTAACATATTTTTCACATCTCCGCTTGCCTCTCACGATCGCCTTCGTACTTCATTTTTCCGATTCATTACAAAATTTTTCATCATTGCCAACAGAATGATAATCGTCCCCTCAAATATGCGCATCCAGCCATAGCTATCTATCAATAGCTATCGACCACAGCAATAACCATCAACTATAAGAGGGGATCGCGCAATGAATGATTTAGAATGCGAATAGCGAGGCCATCCGGCTCGGATGTTGTTTTCGACATGCTCGCGCATGCTCCTTTGTGCGATAATTATCGTCGAATTGCAACCGGAAAGATTAAATAGAGAATATCCGCCACTTTCACCATATGATGTCAATTTTCCTTTATCAAATATAGACATCAACACTGTAAAAGTCAAGCACTTTGATCAGCAAGTCCAAAATATCATTTGAACTTTGCCCTGGCTCTTCAGTTAAATGGTTTTAAAATCCAATCTATTGAATGTAACATTTGTCATGACATGAACGCTCGAAGGTTAATATGGCTAATCATCTATCTGCTACTGCCAGCGAGCCGGTTAGCGGTCGGTCAAATTTCTCATGCGGATACAGTTCGCCTGGAATATGATCGAATCGCCCAACCACCAGCATGTTATTATCCTCATAAAATAATTCGTACCCCGCGCATCGGTTTAGCGCTCAGTGGCGGCGGTGCCCGCGGTTTTGCTCAGATCGGCGTTTTGCAGGCGCTGGAAAAACATAATATCCCCATCGATGTTATCGTAGGTACCAGCATGGGTAGCATCGTAGGCGGACTATATGCTGTGGGCTACTCCGCCGATCAACTAGAGGCCATTGCCAGAAGCATTCAATGGAATGAGATCATGAGCGATCGACCGCCGCGAACCAGTCAATTTGTGGGTCAAAAAGAGGAAGGAAGCCGAACTATTCTGCAGATGCGGTTCAAAGATTTTAAGCTCACGCTGCCACAAGCGATCACCCCGGGACAGAAATTGACTTCAATACTCACCAATCTGACCTTGCGCGCCGATCACCCAATTAGCTATGAATTTGATCAATTCCGCATCCCCTTCCGTGCCGTTGCCTGTGATCTCATCTCCGGCCAAAAAGTTGTCATCAGTCATGGCAATCTGGCCGAAGCGATGAAAGCGTCATCAGCCGTTCCCTTGTTGCTGTCGCCAGTGGTTCGTGATTCCATGTGGCTGGTCGATGGTGGTCTGATCAACAACATACCAGTGGATGAAGTGCAAGAGCTCGATGTTGACCTGGTAATTGCCGTTGACACCGTGTCCAAATTGCGGCCGCGGGATGGGCTGGCCGCCCCCTGGGAGATTGCCGACCAGGTCACCAGCATCATGCAACGAGAAAAGAATGCGGCTCAGCGCCAAAAAGCCGATGTCTTAATTCAAGTTCCCCTCGATGATTATAAATCCGATAGCTTCGAGAATATTGATGAAATCATCGAAGCGGGCAAACTCGCCGCGCAAGATCATATCGAATCGATTAAACAATTGCTCCGAGCTCTGAGTAATAAGCCGCAGGTGTCGCCTCTTCAGCAAGTAGCGGCAATTACCGTTCACTGTCCGGATAGCCTGTTGCTGCAACTCGCCGAGGAAATCATCCGTCTGCGAATTCGCCAGCAGGCAAATCGGGAGGCTATCTACCAATCGCTGGCAGACATATATCGCACCGGCTATTTTGATGAGGTTCGGTCAGCGATTACGATGAACGACAGTTCGCTGACCATCGACTACCTTATTGAACCGAATCCGCGGCTGGATTCCATTACCTTCGAAGGCAATTCTGTCTTTCTCGATTCCGTGCTTCGGGCGCAGGTGCAAAGCGAAATTGGTCGACCGATCAATTATCAACAATCGCAAGAGGACATCTTGCGCATCATCCAGCTCTATAAAAAAAACGGCTATGCCCTGGCAACAGTCCGCAGCATTCTATTTGAGAATGGCCGACTAACCATTCATATCGACGAGGGGATCATCTCGGCCATTGCCATCAGCGGCGCAGAACGAACTCATAGTTATGTCATTTTAAGAGAATTCCCATTGAAAGCCGGCGATATTTTCAATCTCACCAAAGCCGATGAAGGCATTAATAACATCTATAGCACCGATCTCTTTGCCACCGTCTTGATGGAAGTTATCCCCAGAAATCATCACACAGAGTTGAATCTCAAAGTTCAGGAAAAAGCCTTTCAGTTGCTGCGGCTAAGCTACCATTACGATTTGGAGCGTCAGAATATTGGCCTACTCGAACTGGTCGATGAAAATTTTTTAGGATCGGGCAACCAACTCACCCTGCATAGTCAATATGGCAATCGCAATCAAGCTATAAAATTGCAATTTCGCGCCGATCGGCTATTCAAAAGTTTCATCACGAACAAAGCTGAAGCGTTTCACCATCGCAATAAGCATTTTTACTATGACGAAGACCAGCAAACTGGCGAGTATTGGCAGCAGCATTCGGGCATTTCCCTATCGATTGGCCAGCAGATCAAGCGGCTAGGCCTATTTTCGATTTTTGCCACCCTGGAATCCATTGACCTTCAACCGATTTCAGGCAGCGGCTATCCCACTGGCCGTTCCGATCTCAAGACCATCGCCCTGCAGTCCATTGTCGACACTCAAGATCGCGTCCCGTTTCCACGTCGCGGCAAATATTATCAATTCTTTTATAAACTCTCCTCGGCCACTTTTCTTGGGAGTCAGTTCTCGTTTGTCAAGCTTTATAGCTCGCTTGAATTCTATGAAACATTTCTCAAGCGAAACACCATCCATCCACGGCTCAATTGGGGCACATCTGATCAAACAACGCCGTTTATCGAACAATTCCATCTCGGCGGCCAATCCTCATTCTATGGTCTGCGCGAAGACGAACGCATCGGACGACACATCATCGCTGGCAGCATCGAGTATCGTTATTGGTTTCCCTTCCGGCTCCCGATCGATGTTTTCTGGAGCTTGCGGTACGACATCGGCACTACTTGGAAAAATAGTCATGACATCAATCCACAGGATTTTATTCAAGGCCTTGGCACTGCCATTGAATTTCGCACGCCAATTGGGCCAGTCGCCATGGCCGTAGGGCGGGCAACAACCGGGCGAACCGTAATCTATTTCTCGGCTGGGTATAATTTTTAATTCCACCCACCCCGGATAAGCCAGAACCATAAAGATGCTTGACCGCTAATTGCGCGAATTAAACTAATTGCGCGGATCCGCCACCTGGTGGTTTCGCGCAATTTGAAAAATTAGTCCGCCATTCGACAATTGGTCAAAATTTTGTTGCCCAAGGTACAACAATTTTACTATTTAGGAATCAATTAATAACCATGCTATCACAACCTGTCTCCGAGCAGCTTATGCAATGACGGCAAGAAAACAAGATTCAGCCAATTGGTTCGCGGAACGCCGATGTTTTTTTTCAAAAATCATCCGCTACTTGCTGAACAAAATTGAATGAATTCACTTTTATTGCCTTGTCCGATCTGACTTATTAAAAAAAGCTTGTGTTTTATTGAATTTTTTTTTAATATGTCTCGAAAGAAACTTATGAATCTATTTTACGTTAATGGCATCGAAATTTTGTCGCTGGATTCAGTGAAAGTAATTCCAGGTCAATACCATTCAAACCGTTAAGGGGAACGCCATGGCGACTTTGAAAAAATTAAAAGGACTTTTTTGGCGAGATGCTGAACCATCGGCCGAGCCCGACCTGGCACCAACGCCAACGATCAACCTGGAACCGCTGCCCATTCCATCAACTACCTCGCCGCCCCCGCCTGAAGTGGACTCCCAATTTTTTGCCGCCATCGAGACCGAGCTTGCCAAAGCCATGCCAGGCGAATTCGCGGAGTTTTACAACCAGATGTCCGTGATCAATGAGAAATTTCCCAATCTGGACAAAGCCACGCGCTATCAACTGGCTTTCCATGCGGCGCAAACTGCACTTAAAACACGCAATCAACAACTCACTCCTGCCACCCTGGTAAAATCGGTTGACA
>JAPDQM010000014.1:0-52096 GCA_034505795.1 Candidatus Zhuqueibacterota bacterium | reverse complement strand
ATAATTTTCAGGTGGCGATGGTGATCTGCCTGCTGAATTTGCTGATCGCCGCAATGATCTGGTTCGTCGCTGCGGATCGGCATCGGATTTTGGGCTTGGTCGGTGTCCTCGCAATGGCTGTTGGCTGGTGCATTTTTTGTCAAAGAACCGATAGTTGGTCACAGCAGATCAGTTGGGGCGAATTTCAACTGCGACATTCGCAAGCCAGCATTTATGGCCAGATATCAGTGGTGCAGCTTGGCGAAAGTATTAGCTTTTATGAAAACGGTGCGCTGATGTTCACCCATCCCGATGCGATGTCGGCTGAGGAAGCGGTGCATTTTGCCATGCTGGAGCACCCTATGCCGGAGCGGGTGCTATTGATTGGCGGCAATGTTGCCGGCAATCTGCCGCAAATTTTGCAGCATCCATCGGTGAAACAGGTGGATTTCGTGTTATTGGACCCTACTACCATTCGTCTGGCGACCAGGGTATTGCCCGAAATGGATGAATTGTTGTGCGATTCACGTATTCGAATCTGGCATGAGGATGGGCGACTATTCGTCCAGCGGACCACCTCTCGTTACGATGTGGTGATTGTGAATCTGCCCGAACCCCAGACGGCGCTGATCAATCGCTTTTTTACCGTGGAATTTTATCAGGCAGTGAAGCAGAAAATGAGCGATCGGGGAGTGCTGAGCTTTGCCATCCCGGCTGCTGAAAATGTATTAAGTCAGGAGCAGGCATGGTTGTTGCAATGTCTGCATCGCACGCTGCAGCAGGTCTTTCCCGATGTGGTGCTAATTCCAGGCAATTCCATTCACTTCATTGGCTGCCTGGCGCCACAGGTGCTTATTCGAGATCCAGACCAACTCTTGCAACGCTTGCGGGAGCGTCAATTACAAACGGCTTACGTCCGCGAATATTACATTCCATTCCGAATGTCACCTGATCGAATGCGCTATCTCGCTGAACAGCTTCAGCCCACAGACAATACGCCGATCAATCGGGATTTTCGACCCATCGGGTATTTTTACCATTCCATGCTCTGGTTGACCTTTTTTCATCGCCAGTTCGATGATGTACTTTCTGCTTCTAATCGCATCGCTTGGATGCTCGTTCTGATGGTCGGCCTATTGCTGGCTGTTCTTATTGGCCGGAAGATCATTGCGGCCAGCAAACAAAAAAATATCCGGCCAGCCATTTTGCTGACGATTGTGGCGATCGGGTTCACTGGAATCTCACTGGAAGTATTGATCATTCTTGGTTTTCAGGCCATTTATGGCTATGCCTATTACCAACTGGCGCTAGTAATTAGCGGTTATATGATGGGGTTGGCTGGAGGCAGTTGGTATGGCGTGCGGGCAATTCAACGGCAGCGGGGAACCATCTTGCTTTTCATTCGTTGGCAGGTTGCGTTGATCTTTTATCCATTGCTGACGTTCGGAGTGCTGTTCTGGCTTTCGAAAACAGCGTTGGCGGCTGTGATGATGCAATTGGTATTTCTGATGGTAATTGTGGGGGCTGGGTTTATTGCTGGCGTTCAGTTTCCGCTGGCCAGTCATCTGACTTATCGGCAGCAAGAACAGGTGGCGCGAATTGGGGGAGCGCTCTATGCCTGGGATTTATTAGGAGCCGTGCTGGGGGCCCTGTTGACGAGCACAATGATGGTGCCGCTGCTCGGTCTGTGGCAAACTTGCTTGCTGCTGGCCGCATTGAATTTGCTTGTGATCGCTGTCCTTGTTGTTGTGAGTGTGACAACTTGGAGATCATGACACCAGCACATTTCGCCGGCCTTGCCAGAGTGTCTGGCTGCGTCCATCGAAAGGATCGCTACCAATTCGATAGCTTATCTTTCGATTTGTTTAAGCGCTGCGACCAACAGGCGAACGTCCGATAAAGAAGTATTGTTGCCAAAAAAGCCCCCGCTGATGATTAGACAGGTTTGGGATGAACGAAAGTCCATCAATTGCGCGCCGAACCATCAGCGGGTTTTGCAATAATTGTTCGCCCACAAAATACAGCCGACTGAAAATATTTATTTCATCAAATTGTATCTAATGGGAACGGCAATCCGTGCTGGCACCGGTTTGCCCTTCGCCTCGGCAGGGTGCCACTTGACCGATTTGATCGCAGCAATGGCTGCATCGTTGCACTCCTGATTTTCCATGGCAGTGAGAAGTTTTGTACTGACAATATTGCCAGCTTCATCAAACTCTACTTGTACAGTGACCTGGCCTTGAACGCCAGCCTTGCGCGCGGATTCGGGATAGACCAGATTCTGCTGCAACGCCTGAAATCCGCCAACGGGAAGAGGTGGTTTGTCAAAGGGCAAATCTGTGCTTCCCTTTTCAAAGGGTATCGGGGGCGGCATTTCCTTCCCAGAGGCATTTGCCTCAGTCGATCCCGTGTCCGAAAGGGCTTTCAATTTAAAACGGACTGGAATCGAAACCCAGACGGCCACGGGCTTTCCTTTGTTTCGGGCGGGCAGCCATTTGGTCGCTTTGATGGCAGCCACTGCTGCCTCATCGCAACCGTTGTTCTCGCCCAATGATTGGAAAATTCTGGTGTTTAGCACTTCACCGCTGGCGCCAATATGTGCCTGGACTATCACCTGGCCTTCAATTCCTGCTTTGCGGGCCAATTCGGGGTAGACCAAATTTTGGTGAATGGCAGCAAAACCCCCAACTGGGCTCGGTGGCTCATCATAGGGCACGAATTCTATATCCTCAGCGGACATGGGTGGCCGAGGAGGCGGCACTTCCGCAGCAGAGACGATCTCTTCGGGCCTGAGCTTTTGCACATACTGAATGGGTAAAGTGATCCAGGCATCAATGGGTTGACCATTTTTCTGCGCAGGCGTCCAGTTAACGCGCTGGATGGCATTGGCCAATTTTTTTTCATAATTTTGGGTGGCAATTGATGCCATGATATTGCCACTTTGATTGGCTTTTGTCCGGTATTGATATTGGAGCGAATGAAGTTGCCCTTTGGCAGTTACTTCTATGTTGATTATTGATCCGATATCTTTGCTAAATTCAGGAAAGAGGAGGTATTCGCCCAATGCTTCAAATCCGCCCTCCGGCATGGGAGGAATGTCGTAGTCCACTTTTTGCTGATCGGTGAGACCGGCTTGAAGGGTCGCTTTGGATAAATCGATGGGGACATTCTTATAGACAAAACTCTCTTTGGGCTGACTGGGCTGTTCCTGTCGCTGGCAGGAAAGGGCAATCCCTAACACCAGCAAACCAATCAGCAGTAGCTGCTGGGATAATTTTAGTCGGGTCATGTTGGTCTCCTTTCGGTTTAAGATATAATCAAAACGATTCATAAGGGATTTGCGGGAATGATGAAAATAGGTGCTGGGGGATAGCACCGCTTGCCAGCCGATGGACTGATTAAGTGACTTGAGGAGCAGTCGGCTGTAAGCCAGGGCATCCCCGCGGAGTTGATGAATGGCAAAATCGTCGCACGCTTTTTCACGGTGGCGCGAAAGCTGGATATTGACCAGCCATACCAGGGGATGAAAGAAATAGAGCCACTGAACAAGATTCTGGAGGAGGATAACATAGAGGTCCTTGCGCTGGATGTGGCCTACTTCATGCAGGATTAGTGCGTTCTGCTCCTGATCTGACCAGGTCAAAACCGCTTCAGGCAAGTAAATTTTGGGCGCAAAAATTCCGCGGGTGAAGGGTATGATGATATTGGGCCCGGTGAAAAATTGGAGGCGCTGTCCCATGGGCTTCATGCGTTGAGTGATATCTTGAGCGTTCCGAATCACTGTTTTCTGAAATCGCCACTGTTGATGAAGCCAGAAAATCAGCAATGATATGATTGCCACCAACCAGGCACCGAACAGATAGCTCTGGAAATTCAATGCTGCTGCGGGAATTGGAGAAAATTGGATTTCAGCGATCTCAAAAATAGCCAAATTATTGGCTGGAATCAGATACGATGACGGCACAAAAGACGGCAATGGGATGGTGGGCGGAATAATGATTTTGAGCAGCCCAAGGAACCACAGCCAGTACAAGAATGGAGCCGATTGTTTCTTGAATACCCAACTCAGGGCAAGAATGATCACAGAAAATAGCGTGATCTGAACAGAGGAGGCCATCATAAATGACCACCATGGTTGCGAAAGGCGATTGAGCGCAAAAATCAAGTTATCCATGCTGTTCCTCCTCTTTCTTTTTGATCAACGCTTTGATCTTTTCCAGATCGTCTTTCGATAGATTCGGGGATTCGACCAGAAACGCTGCCAGCCCCACAAAGGAGCCATTGAATGCGCGGGAGACCAGATTTTCGGTGGCGTGGCGGACGAGCGATTTTTTATCGATGCGGGCGTGATAGAAATTCACCAGCCCGATCTTTTGCTTGGCCAGCAGGTCCTTTTCGACCATACGATCCATGTAGGTCTGAATGGTTGTATAAGCCTTTTCGCCATCTGGATACAGCGTTTGCCAGACTTCTTTGACGGAGAGAACACCTTTTTCCCAGATGACCTGCATGATTTGCCATTCGATTTCCGATAGGGTGACCTGGTTCATCGTTGAATTCCTCATTTGTTAGTATTGATACTACACTTGTAGTAAAAATATAATAAATAAAATTTCATTTGTCAAGAGAATTTTTTCTGGGAGACAAATTTTTTTGCTCAGAAAAAGTAATTGATATTTATAATAAAATGTGGTATAATGCCAGGTGAATCAAATCATCGGTCAGAAAGGAATCTATATGTGTGCAAAAAATCATTGGCTACTGATGGTAATGGTCACCGGTCTGCTGCTATATCTGCCAGCGAAATCCAGCCCTGCGCAATCCGTTCAGCTTTGCATCAATGAATTCATGGCAGCTAACAATCAAACGATTGCTGACGAGGCGAATGAATTTGATGATTGGATTGAGATTTATAATGCTGGTAACGATTCCATTGATCTGGCCGGTTTTTATCTGACCGACAATTTAAGTTCCCCCCAAAAGTGGCCTTTTCCTGATGGTCGAATACCTGCCAGAGGCTACTTGTTGATCTGGGCAGATGGCAACCCCGGGCAAGGAAAGTGGCATACCAACTTCAAACTGGATGCGGCTGGCGAGCAAATTGGTTTATTTGATGGCAACCAATTCGTAGATTCGCTACGCTTTCAACGGCAATCCGCTGATATTTCTTATGGTCGGTTTCCGGATGGCAGCCATCCCTGGTACTTTTTTACCACAGCGACGCCTGGATCAACAAATAATACGCAGCAGCCACGCTTTGTGGAACCACCCATCGTTTCGCCGGCCAGTGGCTTTTTCCAGGGAGCGGTAACGATCACCATGCAAGCGACGACACCAGGGGCCATTATTCATTATTCGCTGAATGGCGCCGAGCCTCGGGCTGATACGTTGGAATATAGTCAGCCAATTACGCTGAAAATATCCACAGTTGTCCGAGCGCAAGCCTTTGCGCCAGGAGCTCAACCCAGCGCAATTGTGACGCAGAGCTACATCCTGAATGAGCATTTTCAAATCGCTACCCTGTCATTGACAACTGATCCCCGAAATCTTTGGGATGAAAACTATGGCATCTATGTCCATCCTGATGAGCGGGGTGATGCCTGGGAGCGGCCAGTGACGATGGAGTATTTCGCCGAGAACGGCAGCCTGGGCTTTGCCGAAAATGGCGGTCTCCGAATTCACGGCAAGACCGCACAGACATACGATAAAAAACCATTTCGCCTCTATTTCCGCTCGGAGTACGGGAACAATTGGCTCCACTATGGGCTCTTTCCTCAAAAAAGCCATATCGACTCCTGCAAACGATTGGTGGTTCACTCGGCAGGCACAGATATGCCCATCAATCCCTTTAGTTATGGTTGGACATTGCTTCGAGACCCTTTGATGCACGAACTGGCCCGACGCATCGGTGGGATTTTTGTGGCCATCCGACCAGTTGCATTGTTTCTTAATGGCGAAGCCTGGGGCATTTATAATCTATGCGAACGGATAGACCGCTACTATCTCGGCAGTAATTTTAATGAATGGGATGTAGATCTGATCGACAATTATGGCGAAGTCAAAGAAGGCGATCTGCAAGCTTGCCAGGAGTTGCTTGATTTCATTAAAGAGAAAGATCTTTCCATTGCCGACAATTTTGAAAGCGCTCATCGGCTGATGGATGTCCCCAATTTTACCGATTACATGATTTTGAATATTTTTAGTGGTAATGGCGATTGGAAAAACAACATCGTTTCTTACCGTCCGCGACGTCCTGATGCTGTATGGCGGTGGATTGTCTGGGATATGGATGGCGCATTTGGACCGTATGGCCTATATCATAATACCCTTGCTGAAGCGACAGGTGACCATCAGAATGCATTGATTTTGAGAAAACTTCTCGAAAATCGAGGCTATCGAACTTACTTCATCAATCGCTTTTCGGATTTGTTGAATACGGTGTTTTTGCCCATTCAAACGCGGCGCCTGATCGATTCTTTGGCCGCGATTATCAAAAATGATATTTCATTTGAAACCAATCGCTGGGGCAGTTCGCCGTCTGAATGGCTGCAGGATGGCATTCAGGGAGAACTCTATAAATTCGCTGATGAACGCCCCGATGTGGTTCGTTACCATCTTCAGAACCAATTTGATCTGACCGGAAAGGCAACGTTAACCATCGAACAGCCCATTGGCGGTTCGGGTACGATTCGAGTCAATAGTCTTTTTATTGAAAATTTTCCCTGGCAGGGCATCTATTTCAAGGGCACTCCCCTGGAGATCGAGGCGTTTCCGCATCGAGGTTATGAATTTGAAGCATGGAACGATCCTGCGTTGCCGGCGAGTGATCGGGTTACGCTGACACTCAATGGCGACTATGCCATAGCCGCTATTTTTATGTTCGATCCTCCAATTGAGCCACAGGTGGTGATCAATGAGATTAACTACCAGAGCGCGGCTGATTTCGACCCGGAAGACTGGGTGGAGTTGTATAACCTGACCGATCGCAAAATTAATTTGAGTGGCTGGCATCTCAAGGATAGCCGCGATGACCATGATTTTATCCTCGCTGAAGGCACCCATATTGCAGCTCATGGATTCAAGGTCATCTGTCGCAATATGGCTTTTTTTGAGAGTCATTTCCCGTTGGTCAAAGAACATCTGGGCAATTTTCCTTTCGGCTTGCGTCGAGAGGGAGAGGTCATCCGGTTGTTCGATGCGAATATGAATTTGGTGGATTCGGTGCGATACAGCAGCAGCGGGCAATGGCCGGGACAGGCCGATGGTGGTGGCTCAACGTTGGAACTGATCGAACCGCTCCTGGATAATTCTCAAGCTGAGAATTGGCAGGCGAGCAAGGGCCACGGTACACCGGGCAGAACCAATTCGACCGGCTGGAATAACATCGCTGAAAATACCACCATAGGCGTTGTTCCCCGACAAACCATGCTTGCAGCCAATTATCCTAATCCATTCAATGCAATGACCTGCATTCGCTACCAACTGGCAGAAGCGGCGGCGGTTGAGATCGAAATTTTTAATCTCGCTGGGCAATGCGTCGCCACCCTCCTCTCAATGCAGCAATCAGCGGGTAACTATCAGCTTCTGTTTGATGGTCGGGACAGCGGGGGCCAGCCGCTGCCATCAGGGATATATCTGGTACGGTTGAAAACCCAGAGGCTGCTGGATTGCCGAAAGATGGTTCTAATCCGTTAGTATGGACAAAATGGGTGAATGGATTTAGGATTGGATGTGGCGTGCAGAGCCGGGGGCTCTGGGGAGATGGGATCGCCAATGGGTTGGGATGTGGATGGAAATTTTGGGTTAATGAAAAGCATCGATGGACTGGGAGGTGGAATTCAAATTGAAGAAATAAAATTAGATTTGGTGAACCGATTGAGGCGATAGCTGCCTGACAGTTGAGACATCGATGACGTGGGGCAATTTTAAAAATCAACGAGGAGGTAACAATGGAATATGTTCATCTGGGGCGCACTGGCTTGAAGGTAAGTCGGTTGTGCCTGGGGACGATGAATTTTGGTCCAGAAACCAATGAGCGCGATAGTTTTGCCATTATGGACAAGGCGCTGGAATTGGGGATCAATTTTTTTGATACGGCGAATGTTTATGGGTGGAAAATAGGTGAGGGGATCACCGAACAGATTATTGGTCGCTGGTTGGCGCAGGGCAATGGTCGCCGCGAAAAGATCGTGTTAGCGACGAAGGTCTATGGAACGATGGGGAATTGGCCCAATCAATCCCATCTGTCGGCTTACCATATCCGCCAGGCGTGCGAAGAGAGTTTAAAGCGATTGCAAACCGATCATATCGATCTGTATCAGATGCATCACATCGATCGCAATGCGCCATGGGACGAAATCTGGCAGGCGATGGAGCAACTGGTGCAGCAAGGCAAAATAATCTATGTTGGCAGCAGCAACTTTGCTGCCTGGCACCTGGTGCAGGCCAATAGTAAAGCTGCCGCGCGTAATTTCATGGGGCTGGTTAGCGAACAGAGTTTATACAATTTAAAATCGCGCATGATTGAGTTAGAGGTGATTCCAGCCTGCCAGGCGCTGGGGATCGGTCTGATTCCCTGGAGCCCATTGGCTGGCGGTTTGCTCGGCGGAGTTATGGATCAAGCGAACCAGGGCCGGCGTGCGGGAAAATTTGTCCAGGAAGCACTACAAAAATACAGGCCTCAAGTCGAGGCTTATGAAAAATTCTGTCAGCAATTGGGCGAGAGGCCGGCTGATGTGGCGTTAGCCTGGTTGCTGCAGCATCCGGCGGTCACTTCGCCCATCATCGGCCCGCGTACGATGGAACAACTGACCGATAGTTTGCGCGCATTGGAGATCCGCCTATCTGAAGAAAATCTGGCTAAATTGGACCAAATCTGGCCTGGGCCTGGCGGCCAGGCGCCAGAAGCGTACGCCTGGTAGTTTAGTCTGCCGATTATTTCATGATCGGTACTACAACGATGGGGGACACTGGGTTGCTGATGGGCTGGCTTTGAAAATGCTATGTCCACCAAATGATTAGGGGCGGGATATGTGGCCAATTTCAGACCGTATCCCAGAGCCACGAAAACAAAGATTGAAATTCATTTTTAAGGATGATTTGAATGACCAGCATTGAACCAACTCTTGACGATATACGATCGGCACATCAGCGGATCAAACCATTTATTCATCGCACTCCGGTACTGACCTGTACTACATTGGATAAAATGATTGGAGGACGGCTTTTTTTCAAGTGTGAGAACTTCCAAAAAGTGGGTGCTTTTAAAATTCGCGGTGCGTCCAACGCGATTCTTTCCCTTTCGGAAAGTGAGTCGATCCACGGCGTAGTAACGCATTCGTCTGGAAATCATGCGGCGGCGCTGGCGCTGGCTGCTCGTAACAAGGGAATTCCAGCTTATATTGTGATGCCCTCGAATGCGCCGGCCGTAAAGATTGCTGCGGTGAAAAATTATGGTGGGAGGATTACATTTTGTGAACCCACCCTGGTTGCACGTGAGACTACCGCTGCTGCGATCCTGGCTGAAACAGGCGCTACGCTGATCCATCCCTTCAATGATTATCGAATCATTGCCGGTCAGGGCACTGCCGCATTGGAATTGCTGGAGGAAGTAAGCGACCTGGAAGTTTTGCTGGCGCCAGTGGGCGGTGGCGGACTGCTAAGCGGTACTGCCATTGCCGCAAAGGCTATGGCTTCGGGGATTAAAGTCATTGGCTGCGAACCGAAAAATGCTGATGATGCCTATCGATCAGTACAAGTGGGGCACATCATTCCGCCGGTGCATCCGGTCACAATCGCGGATGGCTTGCGAACCTCGCTGGGGGATAAGACATTTCCGATTATCCAGAAATACGTCGATGAGATTGCCCTGGCGACAGAAGAAGAAATTGTCGCCGCTATGCGGCACATTTTTGAGCGCATGAAGATTATCGTCGAACCTTCTTCGGCTGTACCCCTGGCTGCGTTACTTTCGAGAAAGACGTTAGTGGCAGGCAAAAAGGTTGGGATCATTATTTCAGGAGGCAATGTAGATTTTACCCAGTTTTTTGAACAGTTGCTGCCAAAATCTCCGGCCGCTGTGGCGCGATCATAATCTCAATTCAAACGCCACTGGTTTATTGCTTGGAAAGTGCGGTTCAGAGAAAATTGGTCTTCATTAAAGCTCACAAATGCGATGATTCTCTCAAACGTCAGCGATCTGGTTTCCGACTCCTGAATTATCGCTAATCGAATGATAGGCGTAAGAAAAAAATTCATCACAAAAAATCCGCTGTTTTCAACCATCCGTTGGACAGTTCAACTGAGTCTTGGTGTCCCAAAATGGGCTAATTCCAGCGGATTTATTATCTGGTGTCAATCGTACTGTGATTTACAAAGCGATCCCTAAGCATCCATGCCGCTCAACCAACTGGATGAAGAAATGACTGTTTTTTTGTCTGACTTTCTTCATTCGGCCGAAACTAAAGTTATTATTTGCTTCAAAAATTCTGCTCGTGCTTTATTCTACTTCACCTTCATCAATTTGATTGTTCTTACCTGATCCTGGAAATATAGGTGACAGAGGTAGACACCGCTGGTCACCATGTTTCCATAATGGTCACGACCATCCCAGGCCACGTCGTAGCTGCCAGCCGGCTGTTCTCGGTTTTCCAGGGTTCTAATTTCCTGGCCTGCGAGATTGTAAATTACCAACTTCACCTGACCGGCGGTTGGTAGTTGATAAGTGATAGTCGTCTGCGGATTGAATGGATTGGGATAGTTTTGCAGTAAGGCAAAGGTTAGCGGCTTTGTCTCGTTCAGATGCAAAGAAATCGTACCCTGCTGTGCAATGTCGTTGTTGATCTGGAAGAATGGCACTGCAAGCTCAATTCGCGGTCGATCGGTTTTCAGCAGGCGGAGCTTGATATGCGCTAATGGCTCTGACGACCTGATGGGCACAGCCGCATACATACCGATCGTGAGATTGCCATCGAGATAGTTATCAATCAATTGCATGGCAGCACCCGATGTCGTCTTTTCGACAGAAATCAATTCGAGCAGTGCTGGATCAAAGGACAGATGCATTTGCCAGGCAATTAGCTCTTGTTCTGCTCCAAAGGTTATGGGAACGGTAATGATGTTATCGGCTGAAATGTCGGCCTCATTCAAATATGTCAATGGCGAGGCCCCGGCGATTTTCAATATTCCATAATCTGGATTCCATTTGCCAAGCACATCGCCCAATAGAATTCCGGTGTAATCTTGATTCTGGAAATTGGTGTTCAGTTCATAATATGAACGAAACGCTGGTGTAAAAAGCCATTCCCCCACATGCGACTCCGAAGAACGCGGCAAGCCAACAGCAAATTGGGCGATCAGGGCGGCGTCATAGGCAGACACAGTACCATTTTTGTCAACGTCAGCCGCTTTGATTTGCGAAGCCGAAAATGGCTCCAGACCCACGGCATTTCTTAGGGTGAGCGCGGCATTATAGGTGGTGATCAAATAAGACGACCAATGATTAAACACGGCATGTTCGGGTGTGGCAGTATAGTTGCCGCCCATTTCCAAACCCTGTAGAATATAGGCACCTTGCGTATTGGTAGTAGCTGTGAGTATCGCTGTGCCAGATGTTTTTAATTGCACGTTATCAATGGGTCGATTTTCGGCATAATATTTACAGGAACCAGAAATGGCTAATACGGCGTTGGTAGCAGTAGCCTTAAATGTCACCGGCGCCACCGAATATCCGGGACAGCTTGCTTTCACTTGATATGTTCCCGTGGTTGGGCCCAAAGTGAGTGTTGTAGAGGCTCGACCTTCGCTATTCGTTAGAACCTGCTGGGAGGTGCCCAGACTGGCGCCGCTGCCCTGAGTGATTTCAAATTTTACGCCAATATTGGGCAGCACTTTTTGTTCGGTATCTTTCACCTCAACTACCAATGGCTGGGGCAATTGTTGCCCCGGCAATCCAGACTGATTGTTGCCACTGACAATGGCGATGGTCCCGGGCAGTTTATCGGTAAGGGTTGTTGCTGTGAAGATAGCGTAGTCGGAAAAATTGGGAGAACTGGCTTTGATCTTGACCAGTCCTGGCATTTTGCCCAGGGTCACGATAGCGTGAGCGCGGCCAGAGGTGTTGGTGACATAGAATTGTTGGGTCGGCTTGGCCAGACCGGTTGGTTGAAAATTCAGATCCGCGGTAATGATCACTTTATCCAGTTTCGAACCCCATTCTCGATTTTTGATGCCCAGCGTGTGAGCGCCAGCTTTTAGATGAAAAATGAACGGATCCTGGCCATTGAGCTCATAAACCTGGTCCCAGGTCCATTCGTATTTCCCTGGAATGTGCCAGGCAATTTCAGGTTGTTCATCCATAATAACTTTGAATGAATCATGCAAGTAATTGCCGGATTGTACTCGCCCCCAGACTACAAAATCAGCTTCTTCAGCCACGGTGAACGTGAACACAACTTTGGCATTGGAATCATCGGGATATTCGGCTGGGACTTCAACGTATTTGCCACCTGAGGCGGCACCGTCGCTCAGGATTTGCATCGGATAGGTAACGGCACCGTCTTCGGCTTCATATTCAATGTGGTTGCGTGATTCCGGAGGACGAATCGTGGCATCGCCCTCGGTAATCGTGAAAGAAACTGGCGCACCAGAAATCGGATTGCCATTTTTGTCGCTGACCAGGACCACCAGAGAATCAGCCAATCGAGTTTCTGGTTTGCCCTGCTGCTCGTCGCCCCAAATCGCGTAGATTCGTTCCGCAGCACCTTTACGGTGAATCAGTTGGAAATTGTCCACCACATTATTGGCGGTGCCAGCCAGCATCAAACCGGCAAAATGATCCTTGCCTTCACTGTAAATCTTATTGGGATCGATGAGATCGCCATCAAAAAAACCGTTGAGGAAGCAGGTAAAATGATGTCCTTGATAATCGGTGTACATGGCGACTCGAAATTGATCGCCTGTAAGCGGGTAATCCTGCTTCCCTGACACTTCATGGATCAATTGGCTCACTGCACCATTTTTCAATTCATAGAGTTTCAATTTCCGATCCCGGCTATCCTTGTAAACTAGATAGCCATTGGTATTGGGCTGGTATGAGCCCAGGTGCAGCGCCAGGCCGGCATTGCCATCGGCTGAGGAATTGACCGCGGCGCCCCAGTCGAACGCCACGGCGATGGGATCCATCTCCGCAATGTATACCGCCGGTTTCCACCAATAATTGCCGCCACTTTCGATGCTCAAATGATTCTGAGCAATTTTGTATGGGCCATCGATCTTCCAGGTCATTCCCAAATTTTTGCGATCGAAATTATCTGTAATGAATTGGCTAATGCCGGTGATTTGGTTCATCAAAATATTAAAATAGACCTCGCCCATGACGTGATAGCCCGCATTATTAGGATGAAACGCATCATACAGATAATCCCATTTCCAACTGGGATTGCTCACCCATACTTCGTTCTGTCCGACGTAGCGAATGGGCTTGTTTTCGGCTAATTTTTTGGTCGCTAACTGCTGGATCAAACGGCAGAGGTCGGTATTGGTGGCGTTGTAGCCATCGTTGCGGGGGATGACACTGCAAAGCATTACTGGAATATTGGGATTAAAATTCCAGATATTCGTCAACACTCGTTCGATTTCATCGCGGATGTCAGTGTTTGAGTAGAGGGAATTGATGTCATTGGTGCCAATGTGCAAAATTACGACATCGGGAAAGGTTGCCCTGAGCCAGGTATCGATGTTGTTGGCCAAATAATCGGCTGTTTTCCCGGGATGACCCTCGTGCCATGGATAAGCCGAAACGCCATCATTGAGGGTGCCCACCATGGTAAAGTTGATCGAGTGATTTAGCAACAGCTCTGCCAGGTCATCACGGAAACCGCCAAGGGGACTCGATCCGTGCTCACCATGGGTGATGGAATCACCCAATGGCATGATTCGAATCTGCTGGGCCATAGCGCTGCCAGCAGCCAGTGCAATACAAAAAATGAAATAGGTAACTACAAAAATGGGTTTTCGATGCTGGTTGTGGGAAGTAACAAACCTGCCGCGGAACATCGACGCCTCCAATAAAATTCCCAATTTGATTATTAGGCTGGCTGGAATTCAACCAGCATAAATATAAAATGATGGCCCAGGAATAAAAAAGAGTCAACTCCATCAAAGGTGATGACCATGCATTGCGGTTAGCCAAGTGGCACGATCACAATTGCATCCGAGGTCGGATTCGACTGCCATAACCTTTTCAGAGCTGATAGTTAGACATAAAAAAACGTGAATGATGATCACGATTTTTTATCATTCGGACGGACAGGAAACGAGCGATCTGAGGAAGATGCTCCCGAAATGGAATCAGCTATTGTTACCAATAGGCATGATTTCAGTTGTCTATCTCTAAGAAATATTTACCGTCCCATGTTTCTTTAATTTTTCCGGTGCAAATGAGATAATCCGGATTATTTTTTTTGATCAGCTTTAACGCAGTTGAAGGATCCTCTGCCTGCCGAATTTTGAAATCACCTTGATTTAAAAGATCATCAATGAAAGCGCTATCATTTTTCATCGTTCCGATCAACAAAATATCTTTCACTGCAAACCCCCCAGAAAAATTGCTATTGCTTCATCATTTATCATCGAATAATTCAAATCCCTTTCCAATAAGTCCAAATTGAAGCTGCTAAAATCGTACCAGAATGCAAATTTTTCGGGGCGCGCATGGCTTAAAATTGCTGCGGGACCACTACCTAACTCATTGGATTTCTGAAAAAGCGCTCACCAAAAATACAGTGGTTGGTCAATTAGGAGTTAACGGGTCCGATGATCGTCACCCGTCATTATTAAAAATTTGTACAAGTTGAAACACTGTTTTAACTGAAAACAACTGCAAAAATAAAAGCTGTTTGACAAAAAAAATATTGACATTTAAATTATTTTGCTATATTTTGGGTATTCGATTTTTCGCAACCGCCAGATTCAGTGATGGCTGTCGTCATGCGGCTTCGGTTGCGGTTCACATCGCCTTGGGTCGGAAATGATGCCTTTGGACCAGCGCAATCGGAGTCAACCAATTGCGCCTTAAAAATAAAGCGAGAATTCCCATGCAGTGGATCAGAAGATTGACTCTTTGTTGGCTGGGGTTGCTATTTTTCCATTGCGCTCCATATTATGGTGGTAGACAAAGTAATGACGCGGCTCGGCAGCAAGTGTATGCAGAATCGCTTTCGCGTTGGGAGCAAATTGCCGCCGCAACTCAGGATCAGCGCTTATATCCCCTGCTAAGCGCTATTCGTTCGTATCTGGGAACTCCTTATCAGGCTGCTGGCATGTCGCGGCAGGGGCTCGATTGTTCTGGATTGGTTGCACTCGTCTTTCGCGAGAGCTATGGATTTCAGTTGCCCCACAATGCTCACCAGATCTATTCGCTGAGCCAGAAAATTTTCCAGCCCGAGCTGGCCATGGGGGATCTGGTTTTTTTCTCTTATCGGAACGATCGACAGATGACACATGTGGGAATTTATCTTAGGGACGACTTTTTTGCCCATGCGAGCGAACGGTATGGGGTTATCATTTCTGATCTGAAGGCATCAAGTTACCGCAGCTCTTTTCGAGGCGCGGGTCGGATTCTTAACAGGAATCGGTGATAGCTCGAAGTTGCAAATTGAAAAATCGATTGAAAATTTGCGGTTGGTCAGCACCGATTATTTGGAGGCGGTTGAGATCTTTTAGCATCATTACCAGCGATTCAGTTTTCCTGGCAGTCAACCAAGTTCATTTTCTGTTCGAAGATCCCTTCTTTTGCGCCTCAGAATCGGGTCGTTGCCGCGTTGTTTGTTCAACAGCGATATTAATGGCGCAGTTTTGGAGTAATGGGTAGATATTTTTCATAGCCAATATGCGACTGGAGGCAGAATGAAAATTGTGATAGTCGGAGCTGGAGCGGTTGGCGGAATCATAGCGGGTTATCTTTCAAATTCTAATTATTCGATACAGCTCGTTTGTAAGCATCGGGAAATTCTGGAGGCGATCGAAAATAATGGCTTAAGAATTGATGGCGTTCGGGAGCAGCTTATTTGTTATCCCAGCACGGTGATGGATATTTCTCAGATTGCCGACAAACCGGATTTTGTCTTGCTGGCTACAAAAGCATACGATGTGAAAGAAGCGTGTGTGAGCTTGTTGCCGATCTTGAAAGAGGATACGGCGGTGGTTTCGCTGCAAAATGGGATTTGTGAGGATACTATTGCCGAAATTGTGCGCCCGCAGCGAACAATTGGCTGTGTGGTGGGATGGGGAGCAACCATGCTTGGCCCAGGCCGGTTGGATCTTACCTCCGAAGGCGAGTTTATTATCGGGGAATTGGATGGTCAAATTACCCATCGGTTGCTGTTGCTCCGATCTGTGCTGGAAAAAATCTTTCCCGTACGAATCAGCACCAATATCTACGGTGCGCTCTATTCAAAATTGATTATTAATTCCTGTATCACGACGCTGGGTGCCATCAGCGGCTTATATCTGGGCGAGTTGCTTAACCTGAAAATTGCGCGAACGATTTTTTTGCATATTTTCAGTGAGGCGGTAGCCGTGGCCAATGTGCTGCAGTTCAAACTGGAGAAGATCGCCGGCAGGATCGATCCCTATGAATTTGCACTAACCCCGCGTGAGTTGACCAATCGATTTTCGTTCTCGTTAATGAAAAAACACCTGCTGATCTGGCTAATTGGTCGGAAATATCGCCGGCTGAAATCATCCTCGCTGCAATCATTGGAGCGGGGCAAACCGACAGAGATCGATGTGCTCAATGGCTATATTCTCAAAAAGGCGCGCCAATACAATATCCCTGTGCCTGTCAATCAGCGGCTGGTAGCGTTGGTAAAAAATATTGAGATGGGCAAAAACAAAATCGAGCGAGAGAATTTGCTAAAGGTTTTGTCCTGACAGAACTAAAGCATTGATTCAACCTACCCCCGAACTGGGGGAATAGCTACTAAATGGCAATCGGCTAAGGCGGCGAGCATCTTTAACTCAAAAATCAAAATACATTGGAGCAATTTCCGCAGAGGATACGTGAATTAACGATGAAGCAAGTTGTAACCGAGTCATCAACGACCAGACGGTAGGGACTCGTGCACAGGGGTGGACTTCATTTTTTCATCTAATTGTTCCATGTGAATTCTGACTTTCTCAAAATCAAGTAGCGGTCCCTCGAGCTCTTTGGTCGGATCCCACAACTTGCTCAATGCTATGGCCTGGTCCAACTCGGTTCTCGCAAGGCGGTAATCCCCTAACTCAAAGCTGGCCTTGGCAATGCCAAAATGACACTCAGCCAAAAAGCTATATGCCTTGAATTCCGATTGTTCCAATAATTTTAATAATTGGAGAAACTGTTCTCTGGCTTCGGTCCAGCGCTCTAATTTGTCATAAATCTTAGCGGCGAGATAATTCCAATTCGGATCCTGGGAAAATTTATCTTTTAGCGAAAGGCTGGCGGCGAGGGCTTCTGCATAGCGATCTTCGTAATAATAGATTTCGATCAGAGCAAATACCGCTTCCATGGCTGAAAATCGGCCTTTCTGCGCGGCCGTTTTGAGATAGTCAATCCCTTTCTCTCGCTCATCCTTCATCAATCGCAAAAATGTGAGGACCTTGGCCTTGGCACTTTTCCAGTAATAATAAAGTCCCAGCCCATAATAAACGTCATAAAGTTCAGGGTTCATTTCATGGGCTTTTTTAATGTGAGAAACCCCTTTTACGCCATCTTTAAATGCTCCGAACCACTCGCCTTTTCGGATGCGATTAAGTCCCCGAAAGCCATAGGCTGCACCCAGCGCAAAATAAGCGTTGGCATCATTGGAATATTGTTTGAGTGCTTTTTCGCCAATGGCAATGGCTTGATTGGCCAGGCTATCGAATTTGGGTTCAAACAAGCTGATCCGATAATTTAACATGATGATATGATAGACGCCAGCCTGTCCCAGGTAACCCAGGGGGTTGTCAGGATATTGGCGGATGACCTTTTCGCACATGGCGATGGCATCAAAATATTGCTTTTGGTATACCAAGTCAATCGCCTGGTCGACCAGGGTGTCAACGCCGGCAAACTTAATCGAAGGCTGAGCTGTGGCCGTTGAGAAATGGATGAGCCACAGGAAATTGATTAACAGTAAGCCTGGAGGAAGCGTTTTCCGCGGCCAGTGGTACCGCGAAGAAAATCTGATACGATGTTGACTCATAGTATGCTCGCAAAATGTCGTTATCGGGCAGTTGTTCAATCAGATTATCAATAGCGCTAGATTCGTCAGGAAGGCGACGAGGGTGATGATGATGAGCGCTCCTGATAGCAATCGTACGCGATAAGTTTCGGTTCGCTTTTCTTGATAACCAAACAGGGTGGCGGTGACGAAGCCTCCTGCCAACCCTCCGAGATGCGCCCAATTGTTCACTCGTGTTCCAGAAAGTAATCCAAAGAGAAAGAGAACGATGGCCCAGATTAGCAATTGTCGATAGACCGCGTTCCCAAATACGCCACCACGCGCTTTACCGTAGTAGATCATCGCACCCAATAAGCCGAAAATCGAGCCCGAGGCACCAATGGTGAGGTGGCCATCCAGCAGGTTCGAAAGGATGAAGCCAAATGCGCCCGAAAAAGTAAAAATGATCATGAAACGGGCGGTGCCGAAAACGTCTTGCACCAGAGGCCCAATCTGCTTGAGCAGCAGCATATTGAAAAAAATATGCAACAGGCTCCCATGAAGATAGATCGCAGTAATAATTGTCCACCAACGACCGTATCGAAGCGCCAGATCCCCGGTTCCGCCCAAGAGAAACAGACTGACATTGCTTGGGGATAGCAAGTTATAGAAGCCTTCGATTTTCAAGATCGCGCCGGGTTCGAGCAACAGACTGACCACGAACAGCCCCACACAAAAATAGATAATAAACTGAACCAGCTCAAGGCGTCCGCGAAAGAGTTTCTGGAGTGCTGTATGAATGCCCAGCCGCCCGGGATTTTTCATGCCGCAATGGATGCATGATTCGGCGTTAGCGCTAATGAGTTTGCCGCAGCCGGGGCAAAGGATAGCACGTTTGACATGATTTCCCATGCTGGTCAGTTTCCATTTAATTCAGGCAAAATGGTAATGATGAATGTGGCTATCTGTTCATCATAAGTTAAAACAGACAAGCGATTTTGCTCAAGCGTCCAATGGCTCGCTGGGGGAAGTTTAGCCGCGTGGGCTACATAGGTGATGGTTTTTTTAGGCGATGTTCGGAAAAATGCTAAACGTGACATTTCCAATGTCCACCACAGTTTCGCCACTAGCCAGGAACCAATAACCAATAACAAACATTTTTTTTGACTTGCGTGATTACCCATTTGATCTCACTCACCTTGGTCGTTCGGCGGCATAATTATACAAAACATTGGCGTAAATGTCAATATTTTTCATGGAGCAGCTAAAATTAATTGAATTATTAAGGCGCTTTTGGGAATACTCGCTGCATCTTTCGGTTCAATTCCAATAGCAGCGAACTATCTTTTTGAGCGGCAGCCAACTGCTTTTGGTTCACAATGGAATAATCACGGGTGAAGAGATAGGCATTGGCATCGATAAATGTGCGCATAAGGTCTCGCGATACCAACGCATGATATTGGTAGATGCGATTGCGCCGATTCTGGGCGCTCATTTCAATGAGCACGCCAAAGGCATTGAACTCATGGCGCGGGGAGACGATCTTTCGGCTGACCAGGCCTTTTCGAATCATTCCTTCTAATAACCGATTCATATCTTCCATGGTAATCGCCATGGTGGTATCGAGGCAGGAGTAGAGCGTGGTGTCCTGCACGTTATCCTTAATCCAAAGTAACTCCAATATGTCTAATTCTGCTCGGGTCGGAAGCACATAATCACGCAGCGCCAATGGCTTGCTGATCACATTTTGAGCACTCTGCCATGGAGTTACTGGCATTAACCATGGTTGATCAGGGAGCGAATTGGGGTAAAACTTGTGGTTGGGGGGCAGATTTAGGGCATCCCAGTTGGTGCTCTCTTCGGGATGCAATGAACGATAGCGGCTGCCAACATCGACGGAAAAGCTCTGCTCATTTTGTCTCAGGCGGGGCAATGGTGGCAAAGAAGGTAATGGCCGCGAAGGACGTAGCCTCAACACCATCGAAATGGCGGTGGAATCGCTTTGACTGCTGTCCGCCATCGGTTTTGATGCTTGCTCCGGTTGGCCATTGGCAGATGCGAATAAACCCAGCCATATTACAACCATCACAGTAATATTTTTCATTGATTAGCCTCCGTCTCGCCTGGTTGGTCGCAATGCAACAACAAAAAAGCTTACTATAATAATGCACCGTTTTAAGGAAAGTTTCATCTAATTTGTCAGTCGGTTCATGCGGATGTTTGTGGAGTGAAGACTCTGCGAGAACATTGCCAATTTTCAAGAGTATAATGAACAACCAATTTAGGAGTTTTTTTATGGAAATGGAGATCGTTTTTCCAGGTGGTAAAAAAGTGGATGCCCTTTACAAGGGTTTTACAATCAAAACCGATCAACCTGCCTTTGGAGGTGGTGACAATTCAGCACCGGCACCTTTTGATTTATTTTTAGCGTCTATTGGCACCTGCGCCGGGATTTACGTGCTCAGTTTCTGTCAACAGCGCGGCATTCCCACCGATGGCATTAAATTGGTTCAACGAATGTTTCGCGACGAAATGTCTAATGGCATTGGTACGATTTCAATAGAAATTCAGGTGCCTCCGGAATTCCCTGATCAATATAAAGCGGCTGTCATTCGATCCGCTGAGTTATGTGCGGTCAAAAAACACATCCAACATCCGCCGCAATTCGAAATTTTTACCAGTGTGGTGGAGAACAACTGATGTGGCGCTGTTAACAATGCTGGATGATTGAATGCAGAAATGATTATTGGCAGGATCATTTTGATTTGTATGTTAACATAGTTTATCGGCAATTGGTTTAAAAATTATTCATAGCAGCTTTGGCAATTCTTTAACACCATTTTCAAGCCTTGTTAGATGGTTGAGCGTTGGTAAAGTGGTATTGATATAATCATTTGATGCTCGCAGCTCGGCCATTAGGCGGTTTTGAAATGCAAATCCCATAGATCTGAAGAAGTCGATTAATAAAGATGGAGGATCATTTTGCAGTTAATAGCTGTGCTGTTTGACCTGGATAATACGCTCATTTTATTCGATGAGCCGGTGTTTTTTGAAAATTATTCCAGAAAGCTATATCTGGCGTTTCGTGACCTGATGACACCGGAAGAATTTTCTCGCAAGCTGATCCAATCGACTCAGATGATGATCCAGAACAACGGGGAGCAAACCAATGCCGAGTTTTTTATCAATGCTTTCGCCGATGGCATGTCCGAGCAGCGGGCTGAATTATGGCAGCGATTCGAGTCGTTTTATGCCAACGAGTTTGATCAATTTCAGCCGCTGATGCGACCAGTGCCGGGTGTTCGCGACCTGTTGCTCAAGCTATTGGCCAAAAGATTGAAACTGGTCATTGCTTCCAATCCCATGTTCCCGATGAATGTTCAACAGAAGCGGTTGAACTGGGCCGGAATCGATGATTTGAACTACGATTTGATCACCAGCGCTGAAAATACCGCTTTCGTGAAACCGAGATTGGAATATTATCAGCATATCTGCAAAACTCTAAAGGTTCAGCCGGAAAACTGCCTGATGGTTGGCAATGATGGCTTTAATGATATGATAGCAGCCAAAATCGGAATGAAGACTTATCTAACGACAGACAGTCAACATCTATCGATTGAGCTCAGCCGAGAATTGGCTAGTGGAATGAAGATGGAGATGCCAACCCCGGATTTTAAGGGCAGCGTGACAGAGCTCTGGCCGGTGATCGAAATGATGCTGTGAATTTCCTCAAAAAGGTCGGCGGCTTTGGTTTCTGTTTGGCGACAGGAAATTTATGGTCCGTGAAAGCCTTTGAGGCATGGCGGGCCTCGTTTGATCTATCAATGGCCTACGTATTTCGCATATAAGCTTCTGGCGATTGCTGTGTCCGTGGTGCCTTTGACAATAGCGCGACCGTCAGGGAAAATGGATAGTTCAAATTCGCCGACTTCAAATCGAATCAAGAATTCGTTGGCCCGGACAACGCCTAATGGTGCCAATTGAATGGCCAATCGTGGCAGATCGATGTTGGTTTCCTGGAACGGCAATATCTGCACCGCATTGCGGCCGCAAAGGGTGGTATAGGCGCTGCCCATTCTCCCTTCCAAGAAATCGAACCGGTGCTGTTTGCAGACGGGGCAGTTGGGTGGTAGATTCTCCCTGGACAGGGTGATGGTTTGATAGCCATGGTCCCAGACCTCAAAGCTTAAAAGATGCCGATTGATTGCTGCAAGTTGGCCGGTGAGAATTTTGATCGCTTCAACGCTCTGGATAGAAGCGATGATAGCAACGATGGAAGCCAATACGCCAACGCTCTCGCACGTCGGTACTGAACCGGCTGTTGGAATATGATCCATGACACAGCGCAAGCAGGCTGTTTTACCCGGGAGGATGGTCATGGTCAGACCATAGGATTCGATGGCTGCTCCGTAAATCCAGGGACGTTTCTGCTTGATACAGGCCTCATTCAGGAGAAAGCGAGCTTCGAAATTGTCCGTACCGTCGATTACCAAGTGGACATCTTCCATAAGTCGCTCGATATTGAACCGATTGACGTCTGCCACAACGGCTTCGGTCTGAATCGTTGAGTTGATTTGCTGCACGCGGCGCTGCGCCGCGATGGCTTTGGGTAAACCCTCTTTGACGTCATGCTCCTCATATAAAATCTGCCGCTGCAAATTGTTGAGCTCTAAAAAGTCACGATCCACCAGTTTTAGATAGCCAACTCCTGCTCTCGCCAGCAACGATGCCACCGCCGAACCCAGCCCACCGCAGCCCAAAATCAGCGCCCGACTTTGCCGCAATTTTTCCTGGCCTAACTTGCCGATGGCGTGAAAGGCCACTTGTCGAGCATAGCGGCTCTGTTCTTCCGGACCAAAATCAGATTTCATGAGATTCCTTTTGGTATATCACCTTGCCATTCATAATAGTCCACAGGACTTCAGTGGCGAGATATTCCCGAGGCGGGACGGCCAACAAATTATTGGACAGCACCACAATATCTGCCAGCTTGCCGGGAACGAGCGAGCCTTTTTTTTGCTCGGCAAACTCTGCAAACGCTGCGCCAAGCGTATAGGCTTCTATCGCCTGTTCAATCGTAATCTTTTCTTGCGGAAACCAACCGCCCTCGGGGCCACCAGTGATAAATTCGCGGGTCACCGCAGCATATAATCCCAGCATTGGGTTAAGCGATTCCACTGCCCAATCGGTGCCAAATGCCATCGGAATACCATGCTTCAAAAAGGACCCCACCCGATAAGCGTATCGGCAGCGATCATGGCCAATCCGTTTTTCAGCCCAGGCCATATCGTCGATGCAATGCGACGGCTGGACCGAGGCGATGACGCCCAAAGATCGGTAACGTTTCATATCTTCTGGTGTGACCACCTGACAATGTTCGATGCGATGGCGGCGCAGGTGAGCGCTATTTTGGTGATAGGCTGCCTCCAGCGCATCCAACGCCAAGGTATTCGCCCGATCGCCAATAGCATGAATCGCAAGCTGCAGGCCCGCCGCATCCGCTCGAGTGATTACTTCATGCAGTGGTGCTTCTTCCAGGATCGCCAGGCCGCAGGTCGAAGGATCGTCCTCATAGGCCTCATAAAATAGCGCACTACCCGCACCCATCGATCCATCTACATAAACCTTCAACGTGCCGATGCGCAGCATATCATTACCGAAATTCGCTTGAATACCGCTACGAATAAAATCATCGAGCAAATCGATCCCCCGCCAGACGCTCACCCGAGCCGTTAATTTATTTTCTTTTAATAGCCGTTGATAGACGCCAAAATCCATGGCTGAGCTGTTGTCCTGAAAACTGGTAACGCCATAGCGCGCAGCCTCGGCCAGGCCGAGGAGAATGGCTGCGGTCGTTTGCTCAAATGAGTAGGGTGGAATCACCCGCAGCATCAAATCCCAGGCTTTATCGACTAAAATGCCGGTGGGTTCGCCGGTGGCAGGATCTTTTTTGATCTCCCCGCCGGGCGGATTGGGTGTCGCCCGTGTAATTCCTGCCAGATTCAACGCGCAACTGTTAGCTAAGGCAATATGATCATCGATGCGATTGACAAAAACGGGATGGTAGGGCGTTACCGGATCAATGAGCGCTCGAGTAGGAAGCTGTTGATTGGGCCAGTTTTCATGGTTCCAGTTGCCACGCAAAATCCATGTCCCTGGAGATATGTTTTGGGCGTAAGCGGCAATGCGCCGCACAAACTCTTCTTCGGTAGCCGCATCTCGCAACTTAACGCATTGCAGCGCAAATGACCCATCGGCAAAATGCAGATGGGCATCATTGAAGCCGGGCAGGGCGAAGTTGCCCTGAAGATCGATGATGCGGGACTCGGCAGTTAACAAAGACCTGATTTCATCATTGGTTCCCACTGCCAGAATTTTATCATTCAAAATGGCGACAGCTTCGGCCCATGGCTGGCCGGCATTTACCGTCCATATTTTGCCATTCACCAATGCCAAAGAGGGAGCAAGAGACATCGAAATACCTTGTTTCTAAATTGTTCAATTGACAAACAGATAATTTGTGTGCGTTGAACGAAAATCTATCCACCATTAGCCCCGAGTCGTCGTCAATTCATCTTATTTCTCTTTTTTCTGAGCCGCGATCGTTGTTACATGATCAGCAATCCGGAAGAGGATAATGGTGATTTCCAGACCGACGCGAAGGATAATGGTGTAGAACACGAAAACCAGCGGTGACAAAATAATACACAGCAGACCGAAGAAAAATCCACCCGCCTTAAAGCCCCAGCCGATGAAGACAAACGCACCAAAGGCTGCGGCCAGGATACCAATGCCGAAGAGGGTGCTGATTATTTTGGGCGTAATGAATTCCGAAAATGAAAAATCATAAAGTCGCGTAAAAAATCCAGATGGCTCTTGCATGAATCCCTCCATGTGTTGTTTCAATTTTATTGACCAACGGTGTTCAAGGATTACACCTGGTTGCTATCGAATAAGAAAAATTTTGGGCCATTTGATCTGACCGCCAGACTCGTTCTTAAATCCGGGGATAGACCTCCATGCCATTCGCCAGGATTGGCGTTTGCATCAAGTCCCAATTTCCGCGCTGAATTTCTCGCTGGAGATCACTGGTGCGATAGGCTGAAGCCCGAACCGCTGATCGGTGATGAGATAGCAACCACAAATGCCGCTCCCGAACGTAAGCTTCAATCCAGGCTGTCTCGCTTCCCCCTAATGCTGGAGGAGACTCTGGAAAGCGCTGACGGATCAGCCAGAGAATTCCCCCACTATGAATAAACGAATCGTAAATGACCAGGCCTGACAATGCCAGTACGAAACCGTTTTCATCGGCCCAGTTCATCGCAGGCTGAAAATATTCTTTCTCAAAAAACTCATCCTGAATGGTGCGCATGACAGGATCGTTTCGCCCGGCTCTGCGAAGCAAGGCTTTGAAATCGTTATTATCGGTCAATGAAACGCTACCTACCAGTTCGGCAAACGGCCGTAACGCTTCGCTTAAGCTGCCGTTTGCCTCTACATACATTTGCACCAGTTTTCGCAGCTTTCCATATTCGGTAGTTTGAGAACGGCCATAGGTAATCTGCCGAATATCGTGCGGGCCGTCATGATAGATGGAAATCATGCCGTAATCGCCATCGACGGTACCGGTTTCAAAGGCATTCAGGACACGTTCAAGAAGCGATTTTTGTTCCGGCGTCAAATTCATAATCGGTCATCTCCCGGTGAGAGTTATCATGGCGACCATGGTCATGGCCCCAATCTTAATGTGACACGCAGCCATGAGCCGTCTGCTGGAAATATCGACAGACCTTTATTCGAAGGCGCTATGGGCGGTTTATTTAATACTGGTCTGGTTAGCTTTCAATCGAGATGTTCTCCATTCCAACAATCGTAGCGAGTTCATTGACCAATGCTGGCGATGGTTGAGCCAGGATCCGTCGCGATCGGAACACATATTCACCATTTTGCGGTGTTTTGATATTGATATAAACCGGACATTGGCCATGATTTTGAGATAGAATTTCTTTAATTTGACGAATGAACTGGTCATTGGTGGTGTCGGTGTTGATTGAAAAACGTATATGTTTCACGCAGCGGTCCCAAACTTCGCTGAGCGGAATGAGCTCATCGCACAAAATCTTATTTTCTTCTGAGTCACCTTTGCTGGATACCTTGCCAATCAGCAATACCATGGTATCGGGTTGGAGCAGCGACTGATATTTTTCATAGGCATCGGCAAAAACGATCATTTCTGCGGCTCCGGTCAGGTCTTCCACATTCACGAAAGCCATGGGACGATTTTTACGATCGAAGTGCTTTTTAACGCTCGTAACCACTACCGCCGATTTGACGATTGCTTTGTCGGGTAGCTCATGAATGGAATCCAGCGGATGTTTAGAAAAGTGCTTCAATTCCAACTGATAGCGCGATAGCGGATGCCCCGAAAAATAGAAGCCAAGCATTTCCTTCTCATGAGCCAGTTGTTCTGAGGGCACGAAGGGCTTCACCTCTGGCAGGGGAGGGGTGGTCACATCGATCGCGGCGTCGGCGGTATCAAACATGCTGGTCTGTCCATTGGCATGATGCGCGGAAAAGCTTTGACTGTAATTGGTCGCCAGGTCGATGCTTTGCAGCAACTGAGCACGGTGCCCCTGCAGTGAATCCAGTGCACCCGCCAAGATCAGACTTTCCAGCACTTTTTTGTTCACTAACCGCAAATCGACATGGCGGCTGAGGTCAAAAATTGTTTTGAACGATTTGACTTTAGCGCGTGCTTCCAGGATCGAAAGTATAGCATTTTTGCCGACATTTTTAACTGCACCCAGACCAAAACGAATATCTTTTCCGACAACGGTGAATTCATAGTTGCTGGTGTTGATATCGGGCGGCAGCACTTTGATGCCCATGCGACGGCATTCTTCCATCAATATGACGATCCGGCTGGTGTTGTTCATTTCGCTGGTCATGTTGGCAGCCATGAATTCCGCTGGATAATGGGCTTTGAGATAAGCAGTCTGGTAGGCCACTAACGAGTAGCCGGCAGCGTGCGATTTGTTGAAGCCATACCCAGCGAACTTGGCCATCAAATCAAAAATTTGATCAGCAATTTCATTGGGGACGCCGCGTTTGGCCGCTCCTTCGACAAACTTGATGCGTTGGTCTTGCATCAGTTCGACTTTTTTCTTGCCCATCGCCCGGCGTAAAAGATCGGCGGCGCCCAGACTGAAACCGGCGAGATCACTGGCCACGCGCATCACCTGTTCCTGATACACGATAACACCATAGGTCTCCCGCAAGATTGGTTCCAGCAAAGGATGCAAATATTCGATTTTAGTTTCACCGTGTTTGCGCTTAATAAAATCGTCAATCATATCCATGGGGCCGGGCCGATAAAGCGCGTTCATAGCAATGAGATCACCGAGGCGCTGAGGTCTTAGGCGACGCAAGCAATCTCGCATGCCGGAGCTTTCAAATTGAAACACGGCGATGGTTTCTCCATTACAGAAGATTTGAAACGCTTTCGCATCATCCAGGGGAATCTGATCCAGATCTATTTGAATGCCCTGCTGCCGAAGCATACTCAGCGTATCTTCGATCACTGTCAGCGTCCGTAGCCCAAGAAAGTCCATTTTTAGGACACCAATCTTTTCCAGCGATTTCATATCGTACTGGGTGGTGACATCACCCTGGCTGGATTTGAACAGCGGGGTGTATTCCGTGAGTTCCGCGGGGGTGATGACGACACCGGCAGCATGAGTCGAGGCATGTCTGGCCAGACCTTCGAGAATACGCGAATTATCGATCAGCTTTCGATGCAAGTCATCCTTGTTGGCAATTTCGCGCAGCTCGGCCACTAATTCCAATGCCTTGTCCAGGGTCATGCCAAGCGCAGCAGGGATCATTTTGGCAATCTTGTCCACTTCGGCGAGGCTCATTTTCAAAACGCGTCCCACATCCCGAATTGCCGCCCTCGCCGCCATCGTTCCAAACGTAATGATCTGCGTGACATTTTTTTCGTTGTATTTTTGTTTGACATAATTGATAATTTCCTCCCGGCGTTCGTAGCAGAAATCGATGTCGATATCCGGCATGCTCACGCGTTCAGGATTGAGAAAGCGCTCGAATAACAGATCATACTGAATGGGATCGATATTGGTAATTTTCAGAGCATAGGAGACCAGGCTGCCTGCGGCTGAACCACGACCGGGTCCAACTGGAATCTTCTGCTGACGAGCATAATCGATAAAATCTTTGACGATCAAAAAATAACCGGCATAGCCCATCTTTTTGATGATGTCCAGTTCGTATTGGAGACGCCGTTCCAACTCCGGCGTAACGGTCGAATATCGTTGCTTGAGCCCTTCTTGAGCCAGATGCGCCAGGTAATCATCGAGCGAAAGGTGGCGATGGGATTCCGGTACCTCATAACGCGGTAGGTGGATGGACTTTAGATTTAATTCCAAATTGCATTTGTTAGCGATTTCCAGCGTTGTCTGAATGGCCTGGGGGATATCGCTGTAAAGGGCTTTCATTTCAGCCGGCGATTTGAAATAGACTTCGTCGGTGGAAAAATGCAGCCGATCCTGGTCTTCCATGGCTTTGCTGGTTTGCAGACAGAGCAAAATGTCATGAGCAAATGAATGCTCGCGTTTCAGATAATGAGTATCATTGGTGGCCACAAGGGGAATATTCAACCGCTTACTGATGTCGAAAATGCCGGGTTCAATTTTCTGCTCGTCGGGGATGTTGTGACGATGAATTTCGAGGTAGAAATCATCTTTGAAAATTTCCTGGTATTCACGCGCAGCGTTTTCTGCCGCCGACAGATTGTTCCGCAGCAGCATCTGAGGGACTTCGCCTTTCAGGCAAGCCGACATAGCAATCAATCCGTTCGCATACTGCCGAAGCACTTCCTTGTCAATCCGCGGTTTGTAATAGAAGCCTTCCAGGAAACCGATGGAAACCAGCTTCATGAGATTTTTGTAACCGGTATAATCTTTTGCCAGCAGAATGAGATGAAAGGAAGTATCGCTCCCCCCTTTGGATGAGGTTTTATCGAAGCGGCTTTTGGGGGCGATATAGACTTCAGCCCCAATGATAGGCTTGATACCAGCCTCTTTAGCTTGGGTGTAAAATTCGATGGCGCCGAATAGGTTGCCGTGATCAGTGATGGCGAGCGCTGGCATGTCGAACGCGGCGCAGGCTTCGATCAAATCTTCCACGCGACAGGCACCGTCCAATAAGCTATAATGAGTATGGTTGTGGAGATGAATAAAATCAGCCATGGAAATTGTCAGTTTAAGCGATTTGATATTAGGTTTTGAAAACCGATCGTTGCGACCAGATGGCTGCATCATCCGGGATTGCTGTAAACCAAGGCATTATTTTTCACACTGCTATCGATTCGTAGCCTGATTTGAAACGGCTCGCCCAGAGTTGCAGTCAATCGTATATGTTGGATTGGCCAGAGTTAGTTTATTGGTGATTACAGATCGCTCGTGGGGCGACTTATTGGTCATCGGGATGACAAATAGTCCACCCGCACGCAAATCGATCAAATCGACTACGCCATCTTTCGTCGTTGTCGGAGCGGTTGCACGAGGATCGCAGATGGGGAAAATTGTCTATCGTGGGAATTTTACCCGGCGGGTAAAATTCCCACTGCTTCAGAGCTTAGAAACGACTCAGATACTGATTCGCTGTTTTGCTATACTCACTGGATGAATAGCAGCTCACCAGCCAATCGAATTCTGAGCGGGCGCTGCTGATTTGTCCCAACTTCAGGAACGCCAACCCCAGCATTAATTGGGCATCGTCCTGCTTGTCGGGGGTCTCATAAGCAAATACCTTCGAAAATTCAGCAATTGCCTGGTAATAATTCCCCTGTGCAAAGCGACATTCGCCGATCCAGTATTGGCAATGTTCAGCCAGCGCATGGTTCGGATTGGCCTGCAGCAATTGATAGAAACGTTCAATTGCCTGCGGATACTCTTGCCGATTGTATAATTCAACTGCGGCGTTATATTTCGCTTCAAAGTTGCCACTGCTGTAAGTTGAACTGGACCGCTCCGTCTCCGTAGTGGTTCGATCCTCGGCATATTCCGACCGATTTTCAGCAACTCTCTTTGAGGCGCTGGCATAACGCACCGGAGTTACCCCTGAGCTCTGGCTCCCGCGGGCTTCCAGCTTAGCGATTTTTTGGTCATACGATTGGACCTCGGATCGCAATTGCTCCATTTCCGATGTTTTTGAAGCCAGCACATTTTCCAGGCGACGAACTTCTTTTTGCATGTCGTCTGTCGCGACAGGACCACTTTGAGTCGTGCCATATTGATTTGCTTTCACATCGGATTTGGCTGTGGTTGATTTAGTGCTGCTGCTCTCCGATGCAAAAAGATCGCTCTCATTATCTGAGGTACTATCATCAGCCTCCAATAGACGCAGAATCTCATCCATTCCCTCGTCACCAACGGCGGCTGACTGATCATTCTGATCCGTTTCGCTGTTTTCCTGGTTGAGCATACTCAGCAAGGCTTGATCGTCGTCTGATGATGCCTGATCACTTTCGGTGTTTGCTGCCGTAGACTCATCGTTGTCATTCAATAGGCTGGCTAGGTCCTCATCGGCGTCACCGGCAGATTCGGTTTTAACTCCTCCGCCATCGATTAATGGCTCATCGATATTGATCTGGGGCGCTCGGCTCATGCAGAGCATGAAAAACCCTAAAATCACGATGATGAACGAAATAATGGAGGAACTGATGCGAATCCTGATGTTGTTCATAATAAAATCCTCCTGCAAGGTTTATTTACTAAGTCTCAAAGTTGTCGTTGCGAAGTTGATTAGTATTCTCGTCTTGCTCATCAAGCCCTCAACGGTTAGATATCATGCCACTAACCTGAGCCGTCGCCCTCACCTCCTTTCATGCCTTTCAAGCGATATAGAAATCGATCATCGTTGGCCATGGTATTATAGGAAAAAAAGTTGAAAAATGCAATAATTTTGAAAAAAAATAAATTCGAATTCGTGGTATGTGTTGATGTTTCCATTAGGGCATTCCATTATTCAGGCATTTGGTTGATGATTGCAAAATGAAATTCCACTTTTGATATTTCATCTTGCAATTTGGAAATAGCCTGCAGTGCCCGGCTTCCATCACTTCTCCGCCGCTGCCTGAAGATAATTCATCATGGCGATTTTTGGCCATCTGAATATTGCGTCGTCTGATTGCCAAATTGCGCTGCCAGCGTTTAGTTGCTTTCCTGGTGACAGCATGATTGGCGATAACTGGTTCAGATGCTGCAATATTTGCTTAAATTGACACCTGTCAGCCATCTGACCTTAGACGAATCGGGTGCAGCTCATTGAATTTCAATTTAGATATATACAATAATTGTGCCAACTGCTATAAATTGAGCAAGCAAAGTTGAAGGCCGCGAGCTTAACATCGCTGCGATAATCGATGTGAGCGTTCCTCAATGGAATAACCAGCGACCAAAGTCGCAACGGAAGCGTACTATTTGATGGGGCCGGCTTTTTGGGCTTCGGCAATGAGCTCGCGGGCCGCCTGGATGTGGGTCTCGGTGACCAACTCGCCCCCTAATAGCTTTGCGATTTCAATCGGCCGCTCGTCGCTAGTCAATTGTCGAATTTGGGTGCGAGTGGAATCCTGTTCCTGAATTTTTTCGACCACAAAATGATGGTCTCCCATGCTCGCAATCTGGGGCAAATGAGTGATGCAAATGATCTGATGCGTTTGAGCCAACCGCTTCAGGCTCCAGCCGACTGCTTGGGCGATACGGCCCGAAATCCCGTGGTCGATTTCATCAAAGATCAACACCGGAATTCGATCCACCTGGGCTAGAGATGATTTTAGCGCTAGCATGATGCGCGAAATCTCTCCGCCGGAGGCCACTCGCGCCAGCGGTTTCAGGTCTTCGCCTGGATTGGCGGCGATATAAAATTCCACCTGGTCGATTCCCTGCGCGGTCGTGCGATATCGCTTTTGGTCGAGTTCCACGGCACCGTTTTCATCTATTGACTGGGCGATATTGACCGCAAAACGGGCATTTTTCATCCCCAATTGGCTGAGGTGTTCCAATACCAGGTGTTCCAGCTTTTTCGCGGCTGCCGATCGCTGTTGGGAAAGCAGCCAGCACAGATGGCTCAGCGTTTGTCGCTCCTCTGCGATCGCCTGCCGCTTGGCTTCGATTACGTTGTCCAGATTATCAATGTCTTGCAGTTCCTGTTCCAGCGCTTTTTTATAAGCAATAATATCATCCATGGTACGCTGGTATTTTCGTTTTAAAAGCGAGAACTGACCGAGGCGCTGACGCACATTTTCCAGGCGTTCTGGATTAAACTCGATATTGTGGCTATAATCCTGGAGAAACTTCGCCAGCTCTTCGATGGCCACCTGAGCTTGCTGACAATCTGTTTTTACCTGGTTGAATTTGGGATCAATTTCGGCTAATTCCGCCAGCTTTTTGAAAGCATCAGCGATGCGATCATACACTGAATTTGCATTATTGTAAAGATCGTTGAACAAGCCATTCGTAAACTGATAGAGCTTCTCGCTGTTTAGTAGAATTTTTTCCTCGGTCAGGAGTTCGTCTTCTTCCCCGGGCTGGGGATCGACGTTTTGTATTTCCTGAATCTGAAACCGGTATAGATCGCGCTTCTCGGTCAATGAACGTTCCCGAGCCAATAATGCCTGTAGCTCCTCATTCAATTGCATGAATTGATGATAATGCTGTGCGGTATCGGTTAACAACTGGTCGTAGCCACCAAACTCGTCCAGATATTGCAGATGATAGTTAACGCGTAGCAAGGACTGGTGTTCATGCTGGCCATGTAGGTCAACCAGCAGATTACCGATAGCAATCAGCACGGAATTGGGTACTGGGGAATCATTGACAAAAGCGCGATTGCGCAGGCTATCCGATATTTCTTTCCGAAGGATGATTTCGTCAGAAAAATTCTCAACCTCAGCTTGCTGCAAGAATTGTTGCAGTTCCAGATTATTTTTGACCTGAAAAATCCCTTCTGCCACGGCGCGAGTAGCACCTTTGCGCAGCGAATCGCTTTCGATTTTTTCCCCAATGGTGGCGCCCAGCGCATCGATGAGAATCGATTTTCCGGCGCCAGTCTCGCCGGTAATGATATTCAGACCAGGCTGAAATTGGATATCGATTTTGTCAATCAGAGCGAAATTTTCCACATGAAGGCTTTTTAACATATCAATTTCATCTCTCCTGCCTGAGGTTTCCTGCAGCGTGGGAGGTGCTTCAATATTCTGCTAATTCCGTTTTAGTCTGATTTCGGCATCGGCGCTGATCGTGTCGAATTCGACCTGCAAATTTTCCACTGCGCCAGGTTGTCTCCGGGCAATAAGCCAGCCATGCCTATCGAGTCATGCAGCTCTCGATCAACACTCACTTTGCTGGTAGCATTACCAAAGAGATTGCAGAAAACGAAACGACCACGTGACATACATCGGAAGACCATAGAAGACCAGACCAAATGATGATCATCGAATGACAGCTACTTTACCCAGGCGATGCATTCCTGTCTCTTCGTTGTAGATGACATAAATATAAATGCCGCTGGCGACATCATCCCCATGGTCGTTTTTGCCATCCCAGGTGGCATAGGCGCCCAATATCTCCGCATTTGAAATGTGCCGAACGACCATTCCATTCTCGGTCATAATTTTTATGCCCACGTCGTCGGCTAGATTGCTGATAGCAAACTTTTGACCCGAACGAGGCAAAAACGGGTTTGGTCCTGCCTGGATCAGACTTAGATCTTCCCTGGGCCGCGAAAATGGTGTTTCCAGCACCGATAGGCCATTGGTGGTGCCGATATAGACTTTGCCAGTTTCTGAATCAAAGCCGAAGGAGGTGACATTGTCGCTGACCAGCGGACTGCTGTCGGTACTGTAATGGGTCAAGCTATATCCATCTGCAGCCAGAATGCTGACACCGGCGGAGGTACCAAACCATTTATTATTGCGAACGTCGACTTTTATGGCGTTTACAGTATTGCTCAACAAGCCGAATTGATAGGCTACTTTGCCCCGATTCCAATAGTTCATCCCACCCTCGGTGGCAATCCAGACGATGCCATCCAGATCAATGGCCAGGTCTTTGATCGAATTGTTTTCCAGGCCATCTACCGTGGTCAGATTGTTGCCTTCAATTACATCATCCGACTTGTTGGCCAGCGTATTGTTGTAATCGATGACGGTAACCCCATTCTTGGTCCCGATCCAAACGCGGTCGTTTTCATCAATATCCAGGGTATTTACCACATCGCTTAAAATTCCCTCCTGAACAGCAAAGTAGTACCAGTCGCCTTGAGCGGATAGAACCGCAACGACTTTGCTGTTGGAAGCAAAGCTGTTGAGAATCCAGATATTGTGATAACGATCCTCCTTCACATCCGTAACCACCACCCAGTTCGGATCGTTGGGCTCCGGGGATAACACGTCCTTGTAAAACACCCGGATATTTTCATTTTGATCGAGTAATACCAATCCGCCTCCGGTACTCCCAAACCATTTTCGGTTGCGGGAATCAACCGTGACGGAGATCAGGCCATTATTGATCAGGCCATCGGCCGTGGTGAACTGACGCCAGTTTTCGCCATCAAAACGAAAGATGCCATCGGTGCTGGATGCGCACCAAAGAATGCCATTCTGATCCACAGCCAGGTCGCTGAAATTGTTGCTTGGCGGTCCAGGTGGAATGAGCACTTCCCAGGTAGTATCGGGCGGCAGGATGTGGGCAATCCCCTTGCCCTCTCCTGATTTTTCGCGACCAACCCAAAGTCCGCCGATATCATCTACCGCCAGGCAGGTTAGTGGCCTCAAAAATGGTGCCACATTGCGCCAGCGATATTCCTCGGCACTCCAGCGGCTCACATAGCCAATGGTGACGGCAAAAAGCGTATTATTATTCGATAATAATTGGATGACATTTGAAGAGGGAAGAAAGCTGCTGATAGAATGCCATCGCTGATTTCGTAGCACGGCGACGCCTTCATTGGTGCCGGCATAAATGGAGTCGCCATGGGCGGCGATGGCATTGATGGTGTTTCCAGGCAAACCATCGTTGATCGTGTAATTGATCCAGCTTTCCGGTGCCATCAAATTGGCCCGATTGAAGCTCGATTGGGCAATGCCGGACTCGGTTCCAGCCCAGATCTCTTGCCCCCGAATCAAAATACTTCGCACCGGAATGTTAGCCGAAAACTGCCAACCCAGGTGCTTGTAGGTTTCTTTAACCTCGTTACGCTTCATATCATAGAGGCTGATGCCAATATCCAGAGCCACCAGCAACGAATCACCTTTGAATTGCAGATCGTAAATTTTGTAGCCAACATAGTCCTGCAAGAACCGCCATCGATTCGTGGTTGAACTCAGGACGTTTATCCAACCCGAGGCAAAACCGATCCAGATGTTTCCACTGGGGTCAACGGCAATCGTTCTGGCATCCAAAGAAGAGAGGCCATTGGTGTTATAATATTGATAGTAGGCGCCAGTCGTGGGATCATAACGGAACACTCCACCGCTGGTGGCACACCAAATTTTCCCGTTGACAATGTCAATGTCACGCACATCGTTCTGACTGATAAACGTGGTCCAATCACCAATACCAGCGATGGCGAGATGCCAAAAAGAGATGAAACTGAGCAACAAATATTTTATCTTCATAATTGCAAACCAATCCGTTAGAGGTAAAAAATGGTTGCATCTGGTTCAAGAGACGGCCATAAAATAGCCATGTCCGTTACACAGTTTATCGTCGGTGAACTGACAGGTTACATAATGGTCATCAAATCGGCCATTTCCATAGCGGACATGGCAGCATCCCAGCCCTTATTGCCCGCCTTGGTGCCCGCACGTTCGATGGCTTGCTCCAGTGTATCGGCAGTAATAACACCATAGATAACGGGCACGCCGGTCTGCAGGTTCACCTGGGCAATGCCTTTGGTAACCTCTGCGGCAATGTATTCGAAATGCGGGGTAGCCCCACGGATTACCGCACCGAGGCAGATAACGGCGTGGTATTTCTGGCGCTGCACCATTTTCAACGCCGCAAGAGGAATTTCAAACGAACCTGGCACGTAAACGATTTCAATATTCTCCGGCGCGACCTCATGACGCTGAAAACAGTCCAGGGCGCCCTCAAGCAGCTTGGAAGAAATGAATTCATTGAAGCGGCTAACGACGATCCCAAATTTTCGATCCTTGCCGATTATTTTGCCTTCATAAATATGGGGCATGGTGTCTCCAATGGTTAGTGATGTTACAATGATCCAACTTAACTGTAATCTGTCGTAAAGCAATTACCTCATGATTCGGCTGCGAAGTCTTTCCCTGGCCTAAGCAATCAAAATTCGATTATTAACTGACTGCTGTCGAGGCTCGGGTTACTCATTGTGGGCATTCGCTTGCCCATTCAAAATGAGATGGCCCAATTTGTCGCGTTTAGTTTCCAGATAGCGGGCATTGACTTCATTCGGAATGATTTCGATCGGGATGCGCTCGACAATCTCAAGATCGTAGCCCTGCAGGCCGACTATCTTTTTGGGATTGTTGGTCAATAACCGAATTTTCTTAATACCCAGGTCAGCCAGAATTTGAGCCCCAATCCCATAATCCCGCAGGTCGGGTTTAAAGCCGAGCTCTTCATTGGCTTCAACGGTATCACGGCCGTTATCCTGGAGTTGGTACGCTAAAATTTTATTGGCCAGGCCAATGCCGCGGCCTTCCTGACGCATATAGAGCAGCACGCCACGGCCAGCTTGTTCAATAATCGAGAGGGCCTTGGCCAATTGCTCGCCACAATCGCAACGCAACGAGCCAAAAATATCGCCGGTCAAGCATTGGGAGTGCACGCGTACGATCACCGGTGTGCCATCCTGCACATCGCCTTTGACGATGGCCAGATGATGATGTTCGTCAACGGCGCTTTCATACAGATGCAACACGAAATTACCATATTTGGTCGGAAAGCGCGTGGTGGCTTTGCGGTGCACCAGTTTTTCGTTGCGACGACGGTATTCGATCAGGTCGCGAATGGTAATAATTTTCAAATCCAGTTTCTTAGCCAGCTTCATCAGTTGGGGGACGCGTGCCATGGTTCCGTCCTCATCCATGATTTCGCATAGCACGCCTGCGGGATATAGACCCGCCAGCCGGGCCAGGTCAACTGCAGCTTCGGTATGTCCAGCTCGGGTCAACACCCCGCCGCGTTCGGCTTTGATGGGGAAGATATGTCCCGGCCGTGCCAAATCCTGGGGTCGTGTAGCCGGATCGATGAGCGTGCGAATCGTTTGGGCGCGATCATGGGCAGAAATGCCAGTGGTGGTGTTTTTTATCGCGTCCACCGAAACCGTGAATTGCGTCCCGTGATGGGCTGTATTTCGTTGAACCATGGGAAAAAGGTCTAACGCTTCCAGCCGTTCACCGGTCATGGGAACGCAGATCAACCCCCGCCCAAATTTCGCCATGAAATTAATGGCTTCGGGAGTCGTCTTAGCTGCCGCCATGATAAAGTCGCCTTCATTTTCGCGATCTTCATCATCGACTACGATCAGTATTTTGCCCGCGCGATAATCCGCGATGGCGTCCTCGATAGTATTAAATTTGTACATGAAATGCAAATCGCTTTACTTGTCAAGAGGTGAATTGAAGGGCCATTTGCTCATGGGCAATTTATTTGGTGTGCAATTTCGATCTGCTAAAACACGTGGCGATTATAATACTTGCCACCATATCTTCTTCTCCTATTGCCCATTGGCGTTCAATAGCCTTGTTGTTTTAACCATTCCGCTGTAAGTTTTGTTTCAGCAGTCGGATGGACAAATTGCTCGACATATTTGGCTAAAAAATCGACTTCAATATTCACCCGATCGCCGGCTTTTTTGAATTTCAAAATCGTTTGTTCCAGCGTATGGGGTATGATTGCCACCGAAAAAATCTGCTGCTCTTTCCCAGCAATCGTTAAGCTGATCCCATCGATAGCGATGGAACCTTTAGGAATCGTGTATCTTTCCAATTCCTGCGGTATCTCGATTTTTAGAAAATTTCCTTCCGAACCCGTCACCAGTTGCCGGACAATGCCCATGCCATCGACATGTCCTTGCACCAGATGACCACCCAACCGGTCCTGCAGTCGCAATGCCCGTTCCAGATTTACCGCTTCATTGATTTTGGCAAATTGCAGCGTCGACCGATGCAACGTTTCAGCCACCACATCGGCGGTAAATACATTACCATCGATTTCGACGACTGTCAGACAAACGCCATTGACAGCCACGCTCTGATCGATTTTCAGATCATCCAGAATACGCTTGGCACCAATCCAAATTCTCAAGCCAGAGGGTTGCGGCACAAGGCGATGGATCGTGCCAATTTCTTCAATGATTCCAGTAAACATAATCTCAGTTCCAACAGCAAATCTGACGTGATGGTCAGTTCGTAAATTTTACGGTTATTTCACGAAGCGTCTGATCAAGACTGATTCACAGAGATTGCCTCGATGCATTTCGAGACGCATCAGCCTCGCTGCCTGCCATCTACTCGCCCGTTGCGGTGGAGTCGAAACGAATATCCCCACTGATGAGAAAATCCGGACCCAATTTTTGATACCGAATCCGATCCAATTGTAAGCTTTGGTCCACTTGACGAATTCCCAGATCACCGATGGCTTCAATGCCAGCGCCGAGGATTTTTGGCGCTATGGCCACGATGATATGATCGACTAATTTGCTGTTCAAGAATGAGGTGTAAAGTCGACCGCCTCCTTCTACCATCACCGCGCTGACGCGAATGGCAGCTAGTTGCTGCAATAGATGTGGCAGCGAAAGATGGCCAGCTTCGGCCAGCGGTAACTGCCAGACGGTCACCCCTCGTTCTTGCAGTTGAGCGATCTTTTCTGGCTTTTCCGCCGCCGTCGCCACAATCGTCTTTGAGACAAAAGGATCATTCAACAGTTGGCAGGCGAGGGGTATTTGCAAATGCGTGTCCAAAACCACGCGCCAGGGATTTCGGCCTTTCACATGGCGAACCGTCAATTGCGGATCGTCGGCCAGTACTGTTCCGATGCCCACGACAACAGCGTCATGGGCATGGCGGAGACGATGGGCCATTACCCGCGCCGGATACGAGGTGATCCATTGTGAATGCCCGGTACGGGAAGCGATCCGACCATCCAGGGTTTGGGCAATTTTTAAGGTAACATAAGGCATTCCCGTGGTGATATATTTGATGAACACGCGGTTCAATTCTTTGCAAGCATCCTCCTCCACACCAGAAATCACTTCGATGTGATGGGCTTTCAAAATGTCGATTCCCTTTTGATTCACCAGGGGATTGGGATCGACCATGCCAACAACCACCCGTTTGATGCCAGCGGCAATAATGGCATTTGTGCACGGCGGTGTTTTGCCGTAATGACAGCAGGGTTCGAGATTGACGTACAAGGTTGCCCCCTGCGCTTGTTCTCCCGCCGCGCGTAGCGCCATCACCTCTGCATGTTCCTGTCCAAACCGACGATGATAGCCCGCGCCAACAACCACACCATCCTTAACGATCACCGATCCCACCATGGGATTGGGATTCACATAGCCAAGACCCTTGCGAGCGAAGCGCAAGGCCTGTCGCATATAGTGTTGATCAGTCAACAAACTTTGCTCTTTTCCTAAAAATTAATGACTGCTTTCAATTTGGTGAGGGCAAATATAAATATTCTTTCCCTACAAATCAAGTAAATTTTAATCTGGTTTTTTCCCTTGCAAATGTCATGACTAAACACTATATTATGGACAAATCACTTAATGTATCAAAAATTCACAGGTGACACATGAAAAAAATCCTGCTGATATTAATGACTCTGTTCATCAGCGTGAATACTCTCCTGGCGACCAATTCCCCGGCCTTTAACAATCCGAAAAAATTTAGCAGCGAATTTCAATTTGGGTTAAGAATACCCACCGGTGATGTGGCCAACGATATTGTGTCAGGTTTTTCGTTGAAGCTGGGCTTTGGATATCAATTGACCACCCATTGGGAACTCTTCCATCTGGCGTTCGATTTTGGCACTTCATCACCACAAAATCCGGACTGGGTAACCGTACCGGATCCCTATGGCTATTCTTATACCTTGCAACAGGAGATGGTGAACATCTATGGTTTTCCATTGACCATGCGATTTCGATCGCAAATCAAAGATCAACTCGAGCTTTATGTGGGCGCTGGGGTGGCTTACTATTGGTTCAGCACCCGACTGTCCGATCCCTATTGGGGAGTTGACCTCAAAAAATCTCGGAAGCGCCATGGACCTGGCGGCCTTGTCGAAGCGGGTGTTTTTACCGATGCCTTTGGCGAGAAGCTGTTGGTCGGTCTCATTTCAAATGTGATGCTGCTAAAAACCAATGGCAAAACCATTACCAGCCCTCAGACGGCTAATTCGCCGGACGAAACCGTCAGTCGCAAGGATATTTTTTTGACGTTTGCGATTTGCCTCCGTTATTATATGGGAAAATAGTGCGCCAGATGATGCGGCATAGAGATGGTGGCGTCGCTTTTCTGATCTATTACCCGAGTGCCGTCAAAAAAAATGGTGTTATCATAAGATTCCCACGCTCTGATATGGGTCAGCAAATGTCGCTAGCTAAAAATGTCTCGAAAATCATGATTGTCCGTGCGGCTTTCCGAGTCCTATTCTATCGTTGCTCATGTCGATAATGGCAGGGAGGTCCAATGCAGATCAAAGCAAAACTGACCGTTTTTGATACGACGATGATTGTGGTCAGTCTGGTGATTGGAATTGGCATCTTTCGAACTCCAGCCATGGTTGCTGCTGCCACAGGCAGTACCGTTCGGTTTTTCATAGCCTGGATTTTGGGTGGATTAATCTCGCTCTGCGGCGCCCTGACGTTTGCCGAAATTGGCTCCCGGTTTTCTCGCCCAGGGGCATATTATGAGGTTGTGGCAGATTGTTATCATTCATCGTTGGCATTTATGCTCAATTGGGCCAATTTGCTGATCATCGGCGGTGCGGGCGCGGCTGCAGTGGCGATTATTGGCGCCGAATATCTTGTGCCCATTCTGTTTCCAGCTTCAATGCAAACTCAACTAACCATCCAGCTCACCGCCGCGGCAGCGATTATCGCGCTGCTAATGATCAATTTGCTGGGAATCAAAATGGGAGCGAGGACTCAAAATTTTTTGACGATAATCAAAATCGGCATGATTCTGGCAATTATCATTGCAGCTTTCGCATTCAAAAATAGTTCGGATGGGATAGTAGCTAACCACGTCAGCCCTCCTTCGGAATCCCGCACGTTTTACATGGCCCTGGCGATTGGATTGATTTCGGTGTTCTATACCTACGGTGGTTACCAGGGTACTATTAATTTTGGTGGTGATGTGCAACGACCCCGCCGCAACCTCCCCTTAGCGATCTTTATCGGTATTGGCATCATCATCGCCCTGTATTTGAGCATTAATCTGGCCTATTATCACGTGTTGGGAATCGATGGCATGATGGCCTCGAAATTGGTTGCTGCAGAAGTCGCTCGACTTTCCTTCGGTCGTGCCGGTCACTTCTTAATTTCGCTGGCTATTTTTCTATCTGCTGTAGGATTTCTGAATGTCAATCTGATGCAAACGCCTCGGGCGTATTATGCCATGGCCGAGGATCGAGTGTTGCCTTCCATTTTCAAGCGGGTGAACCAACGGACCCAGGCGCAGGAGTTTAGCCTGTTGTTTTATGGCGCTACCATCTTGCTGTCGATTTTTTTCCTGGGTACTTTTGAAAAATTGGTGAACTATGTCATGTTTCTCGATAGCTTGAATCTGGCTATTGTAGCTTCGACCATTTTTATTCTGCGTCGGCGAGCACCAAAAGCGCAGCCTGCAGATCAATACCTGATTCCGTTTTACCCAGTCATCCCCGCGATTTTTGTGGTCTTTCTCATGGGTATTTCAGTTAATGTGCTATTAACAGAGACCGCTCCAGCGCTATTCGGTTGTATTATTTTTGGAATGGGATATCCGATTTTTAGGGCCATGAGAAGGATCTATCCAAAAGAAAGGTGATAATATGACCGAAACTTTTAACGCGAATCGTGACGAGAAAAGCATCGTCCTTGAATACATCCGCTCCCACTGGCCCAACACCATTCGCCATGAACCGAATGATGTCGGGAACCTCATAGGGTTGCCTTACCCTTACACCGTCCCCTGCCAGCATGAGCCGACCATGCAGAACAATTTCTACTGGGACACTTACTTCACCAACGTGGGGCTGCTGCGACAGGGGTTCATTGAATTGGCGAAAAACAATGTCGATAATCTCTTGTTCGAAGTCGAAAAATTCGGTTTCGTGCCCAATGGCAATCGCACGTTCTTCCTCACTCGGTCCCAGGCGCCGTTCTTGTCGTTGATGATCAAAGACATCTATGCCGCTTTTCAAGATCGGGATTGGCTTCGCTCAGCTTTTACGACCTGGCGGAAAGAGTATGATTTCTGGCTGCAAACACGACTGACGCCCATCGGCCTGAACCGCTATTTTCACCATGCGACAAATGCGCAATTGCTCGAATTTTATGCCGATGAGTTAAAACATCGACCCAAAACGGAGGTTGATACTGAAGGACAGCAACTTGCCATTAGCGCCCATCTGTTAGCTGAGGCTGAATCGGGATGGGACTTTACGCCTCGCTTTGAGCAGCGCTGTGCCGATTTCGCCCCCGTGGATTTGAACAGCTTACTCTATTTGAACGAAGTCAATGCCGCCTATTTCTGTGAAATCTTAGACGATCCCGAAAAACAAGTCTGGCTCGAACGGGCGCAACGTCGATTAAAGCTGATCCATGATTTCTGCTGGAATAAAAAAGGAGGCTTATTTTACGATTACGATTTCGTTCATCACCGACAGAGTCTCGTGGCATCGCTGGCGACCTTTGTGCCGCTATGGACAAGATTGGCCACTGGCCAGCAGGCTCGAATGATCGTGAGCAATCTGCATCGGTTTGAATTCGACTATGGAGTCGCAGCTTGCGAAAATTCCCAGCAGCGCCTGACCTATCAATGGGACTATCCCAACGGCTGGCCGCCGCTGTTCTATATGGTCATCAATGGGCTGAACAATTACGGCTTTTACCAGGAAGCCCATCGGATTGCGGAAAAATATCTGCGGGTCGTCATCAAGAATTTCAAGGAAACGGGTGAGCTGTGGGAGAAATATAATGTCGTGGATGGCTCGATCCAGGTTAAGAACGAATATGCGATGCCTGCTATGATGGGATGGACTGCCGGGGTGTTTGTGTTTTGTGCACATTTCTTAGAGGCGAATTTGTCGTTTAATATTAAAAGGTAAATTCATGCTCTACCAAGAAAACTTTGACGTCATCAGACAACACTTCGAAGCCTTCTTTGCTGGCGAAGACATCCTCGGTCGTCCACTCTTGCAAATTATTGCTCCCAAAAAGAACCTAAAAGTCAAACCCGATTGGAATTGGTGGACTATTGCTCATAATCTTGAACATCCAGAACGGGCGCTGGAGTCATTCGACTACTATTGTCAATCGACTTTCTTTGGGGCAGAGGCGCTGCCCAATCTGGCGATCAATCTGGGCGCCGGCAGTCTGGCGGGTTATCTGGGCTGCGTGCCCACCATCGCCGAGGACACCATCTGGTTCGAGGAGCGCAGGATCGATTCCTACCTGGACATTATGAAACTCAAAATTGAACCATATAATTTTTGGTGGCAAAAGACACTGGAGATTACTCGATTGTCGGCAGAATTTGGCAGAGGAAAGTATCTGACTGGCCAGACCGATGTGAATGCCGTGCTCAATATCCTGGCATTCCTGCGGGGCAATGAACGGCTGCTGATGGATTTGATCGACCAATCTGAGGAGGTGAAGCTGGCAGCGGATCACCTCACGAATCTCTGGTTCTATTGCTACGACGAATTGGCCAACATCATCAATCAGTACTCCGATGGCATGACCACCTGGATGGATGTTTGGTTTCCAGGTCGGGGTTCGGACGTGCAGTGCGATTTTTCAGCCATGATCTCGCCAGCTATGTTTGCCGAATTCGTGCTGCCGCACTTGCAGGAGCAATGCCGTCGGCTGGATTTTTCCATCTACCACTGGGATGGCCCAGGGCAAATTCCGCATCTGGAGATTTTGCTGGATATTCCTGAATTGGATGGGATTCAATGGGTGCCTGGGGCAGGTCAACCTGGTACTGGATCGCCCAAATGGTTTCCTCTGTACCATCGCATTCAGGAGCGAGGAAAACTGCTGGTGCTGCCCGTCATGGATAAGAATGATGTTTTGAACGTCGTGGAACATCTCTCGCCCAAGGGATTGCTCATCCAGACGCAATGCGATGATGAAGATGAGGCAAGGGAATTGATTGCCCGAGTCGAGCGGGCTGCCCGTTAAGCGAAGAAATCCTTGGCGACCGCTAATTCCGCAAATTAGGCAGATTTCGCTAATTGATAAAATGGGCGATTAATGGCTGAAGTTATTTCTCCCAAAGAATTGTTATCCCATCGAAATATTTTAATCTCTGATGACAGTTGCTCGGTGTCATTTCTTAATCCAATTCAGTGGGAGTTCCACTTTTGTGGGAACGCATTTTTCCCTCCCACAGAATTGAAGTCCCACAGAAATGGTTTGAATTCTTTCTACCACCCCTGTCGATGTCATTTCTCAATTCAATTTTGCGGCAGTTCCAGTTCTGTGTAAGAAATTTTCTAAAATTTTTTCAAAAATAAAAAAAGTCCTTGACAAAATAAAAAAAATTTGTATATTCTCTACAAAGTCGATCTGTTCGATAGGGTTTATAGGGAATAAAATGAAAATCTCCAAAAAAGGCGAATATGCGCTACGGGCGATGATTGATCTGGCGTTGAATTACGATAAAGGTTCGGTTCAAATTCGAGAGATCGCCGAACGAGAAAAAATTCCTGAAAAATTTTTAGAGCAGATTCTGCTCACCCTCAAAAAAGCAGGTTTACTCCAGAGCCGTCAGGGCGTTGGCGGCGGTTACAGCTTGATTCGACCTCCCAAAGACATCTCCCTCGCCGAAGTGATCCGAGTCATCGATGGCCCCCTGGCGCCGCTAAGCTGTGTCAGCCAATGGGCGCATGTGAGCTGTCCCGAAGAAAACAATTGCGGACTATACAGCGTCATGCTGGACGTTCGTAATGCCATTGCCGAAATGCTGGAGAATCTCACCTTTGAGGATGTATGCAACCGAACCCGAGGCAGACTGGAACAACGCCTGCTGGAAAAATAGAGCAATATTTTTTTTATTATAAACATGACTTAGTCGATAGACTATATTGGATAAGTATAGAAACGGTATTGGTCTGTTATAGACGAAGTGAATTAATCGGAGGGTATATATGAGGCGCTTAAACAACTTCCCACCAATCTTTATTTTTCTTTTTTCCTTGCTGTCTGTTTTCATCTTATTAAACTCATGTGCCAAAAAAGCAGAGCAGCAATCGTCGGAATCGGAATTCTCGGGCACCATCAAGGTTTCAGGCGCCTGGGCGCTATATCCCATGATGGTCAAATGGGGTGAGGAATTTCAAAAACTCTATCCGAACGTCCGGGTCGATATTTCAGCCGGTGGCGCTGGCAAAGGTGTCTCCGATGCGCTGGCTGGGCTGGTCGATATTGGCATGGTTTCACGAGAGATCAAGCAAGAGGAGATCGACAGAGGGGGATTCTTCGTCCCGGTGGTTAAAGACGCCGTGTTCCCCGTGATCAATGCGGCCAACCCTGCCCTGGCACGGGGGCTGGCGCAAAAGGGCATGACACGCCAGCAATTTATTGACCTGTGGATTGCAAGCAAAAGTTTGACATGGGGAGAAATTGCTGGTACTGATGTGACTGAAAAAGTGAACGTTTACACCCGCTCCGATGCGTGTGGTGCAGCGGAAACCTGGGCCAAGTATTTAGGCAAAATGCAGGAAGATCTGCAAGGTGTCGGCGTTTACGGAGATCCTGGCCTGGCTGAGGCGGTCAAGCAGGATAAATTTGGCATCGGTTTTAATAATTTAAATTACGCCTATGATATGAAAACCGGCCTTTCAGTTGCCGGGCTGCATGTCATATCCATCGATGTCAATGAAAATGGCGTAATCGACTTGGCCGAAGATTTGAGCACCAAAGCGAAAGCTATCGAAGCGATCATTGCTGGCCACTATCCTTCCCCGCCCGCACGAGATTTATATTTGCTTACCAGAAACGGCTTCCAGGGGCTGACCAAATCATTCATCTTATGGATTTTAGCTGAAGGGCAAAATCTTGTGGACGAAGTCGGCTACATCAAATTGGCGCCGGCGCAGATCGATGAAGCATTGAAGAAATTAGGCGGCGAATCCTAAGCTCCATTTGCTCAGAATAATTCTGACATAAACAATTTTTTTCAAACGCCGAGGCCCAGAGGACGCAACGACAATATTCGACCAACAAAAAGCTGTTCCCTTGCCCAACGTTCTCAAAGCTTCTGCATAAAATCAGTTTCTCAAGATAATTCAAAGGATCCAAGCAAATCAAACGGGACCATCCACAATGAAATGGCGAAGACTGAAAGACGCTTTCGCAACTAACTCATTTCGCATCATCCTGGCATTAACGAATTCTCTGGTTCTCATCATTATTGTTGGATTGCTCATCAAAGGCAAGCCAATCTTATCGCAGAAATCAATTTTTGAATTGCTTTTTTCGTCTGCCTGGCGACCATTGAAGGGGCAATTTGGCTTTTTTTCGTTTATCATCGGAACGATCGAGGTCACAGCTCTGGCCATGATCCTGGCGGTGCCCATCTGTTTGCTAAGCGCCATTTATTTGGCCGAATATGCTCCTCGTCGCATGAGGGAATTTCTGCGGCCAGTGATCGATATTTTGGCTGGAATTCCCTCGGTGATCTATGGCCTCTGGGGTGTGATCGCGATCGTGCCATTTGTTCGCTGGCTGGGGCAGGCAACCGGTCATGTGACATCCGGCTATAATCTGCTGTCGGGCGGCATCGTGCTGGCGATTATGGTCTTTCCATTTATCATCTCGGTGGCAACAGAAGTATTCTTAACGGTGCCGATCGAAGCTCGTGAGGCTTCGCTATCGCTCGGTACGACCCGCTGGGAGACGGTGAAGCATGTGGTGCTAAAGAGCGCCCGGCGTGGGGTGATGGCAGCCATTGTCCTGGGATTTGCTCGTGCTTTCGGCGAAACCATGGCCGTGCTGATGGTGGTCGGCAACGTGGCCAAAGTCCCCAAATCATTGTTCGATCCAGCCTATCCTTTACCGGCATTGATTGCCAATAATTATGGTGAAATGATGTCCATTCCGTTGTACGATTCCGCCCTGATGCTGGCGGCGCTGATTCTGCTGGCGATCGTGACTATTTTCAACCTGGCAGCACATTTAACGTTACTGAGGATGGAAAGAAGGTCGTATTAGATGAAGCGCAGAAAATGGGAAGAAGAAATCTTCAAAGGCCTGATGCTCGGTTCTTTGGTTCTGGTATTGGCAATTTTATCGGGTATCGTGATCGTAATTATTGTTAGGGGGGCATCGTCGCTCAGCCTGGCGATGCTCACTCAGACGCCCAAAGGCGGCTTTTATCTGGGCAAGGAGGGCGGCATCCTCAACGCCATTATCGGTTCATTTTATCTGGCCATCGGTGCCACCGTTCTCTCGGCGTTGGCAAGCCTGCCCATTGCGTTTGCGTTGCAGAAAGAATACACGGGGAGTCGTCTGGCCAATTTGACGCGCCTGTCTCTGGATGTGCTCTGGGGCATTCCGTCTATCGTTTATGGCGCCTTCGGTTTTGTAATTATGATGTACCTCGGCCTGCGGGCCTCGTTGCTCGGCGGCATCATTGCGCTGTCATTTTTGATGCTGCCCATCATGACCCGCTCCATGGAGGAGGTGATCCGCATGATCCCCATCGAGTTGAAGGAGACCGCCTACGCCCTGGGAACCACCCGATTGGAGACCACACTGGCCGTTGTGCTGCGTCAGGCACTACCAGGGATTATAACTGGCATTATGCTAGCATTTGGTAGAGGCATTGGCGATGCAGCGTCCATTTTGTTCACCGCCGGCTATACCGATTATATTCCCAAATCACTGTTCGATCCGGTCGCATCGTTGCCGCTGGCGGTCTTTTTCCAGATCGGCACGCCCATCCCCGAGGTCCAGCAGCGGGCGTATGCTTCTGCTTTGATTTTGCTGATCATTGTCCTGGTGGTCAGTCTGATCGCTAGGCTATTGAATGCACGATACTCGAAAAACATCATTAAGTAATGCTTATCTAAAAAAAATTATTCGACAGGATGAACTGGATTCACCGGATAACAATATCGTCAATTTGATTGAATAATCCTGTCAAGCTGAATAATCACAAAAAATGGCTTTGGACTTGCCTAGTCATGGCGAGCGCTGCGAAGCAATCCGCTAAATCTATTTCTGATTACAAAGATGACTTTGGTGAAAATGTATTTTTTCAATTATTATAAAGGAGTGGATCATGTCACACATTAGCGTCAAAGACCTGAGAATCGTTTACGGGAATCATAAGGCATTGAAGAGTATCAATGTCGATATTCCCGACGGGCAGATCACGGCCATCATCGGTCCATCAGGCTGTGGCAAAACCACGTTTCTTAAGAGCCTGAACCGCCTCATCGATTTGTGTGATGACGTCACAGTGGATGGCGAGGTCCTGATCGACGGAGAGAATATTTACGATCCCCAGGCCGATGTGCTGAGCCTGCGAAAGAAGGTTGGATTTCTCTCGCAACGGCCATTTCCGCTGCCAATGTCTATTTACGACAATATCACCTTTGGACCTCGAATTCACCGGATGAGTGGCGAGCAATTGACGCAGCAAATTAAGGGGCTGGAACTGAATGGCTCGGTCAATGGATGTTCATCAGACAATCTGACGCATCTGGGTAATGGCAAACCCCAAAATGGCCAGATGACCCGACTGGTCGAAGCGTATTTGCGACTGGCCGGTTTATGGGACGAACTAAAAGATCGGCTCCATGACCCGGCAGCCAAACTTTCAGTGGGTCAACAGCAGCGGCTGGCGTTGGCACGCGCGCTGGCCGTTGAACCAGAGGTGATCCTGGCTGACGAACCGACCTCGGCGCTTGATCCGATTTCCGCCCGACTTATCGAACAGCAATTTCAACTGCTAAAAAAGCGATATACCATTGTGGTCGTCACGCATATTCTGCGCCAGGCTCGCCGGATTGCCGATTATGTGCTATTTTTCTATCTGGGCGAATTGGTGGAACATGGCCCGGCTGAGCAATTTTTCAATTCGCCAAAAAATGAAAAGACCAAGGCCTACATCGCCGGCGAGATCAGTTGATCCAGTCACGCAATTAGCCAGATTGCGTTGTATCTTCCCACAGATGATAAAAAACAGCCACGGATCATTTTTGAAAATATCTATGTAAGTTCTATCATCTCTGGGGAGACATCCGTTGGGTTGTTTCAATCCGTTGGAAAAATATTTGAATATTATTTGATAAAGGATATGCCTTATCGTTTGCCCGACGGATTGATGAAACTAATGGATTAAAAAAACGACTGTAATGGCCAGTTGCTGGGATTCAAAAATGATTTCAATTTTTATTAACGAAACTCTAAAATAGGAGACCATCAATGTACAAGTTTTCCAGTTCCATCATCTTTTCTTTGGCTTTGTTGTTCATTTTTTCTCTAACAAGCTATGCCCAATCCGATGAAAGAAAATTCGAAGCCTCGGGCCAGCTTCGCTTACGAGCTGAAACTGACAACAAGGATTTCAACAACGACACCGGTGAGATCGATTTTACCTTAATGCGCACCCGATTGAATCTAAAATTCACTTATTCCGACAAATTGATCGTTTTCGCTCAATTGCAGGATTCCCGCACCTTTGGCGAAGAGAGCGTAACGGCAGCCACCAGCACCCTAACCTCCCTCCGCAATGTAGATCTACATCAGGGCTATTTTCAAATCAATCGATTGTTTTTTCCCTGGCTCAATTATAAATTCGGCCGCATGGAACTGGCTTATGGTGCGCAACGACTGATTGGGGTGAATAGTTGGAGCAATGTCGGCCGGGCGTTCAATGGCAGCGTGATGACGCTGAACTTCAAAAGTGTTCAGATCGATTTCTTCGAATCCACCCTGGCAGAATCTTTTCAAGCCCCGGATACCCTCAATGGTGATCAGACCCTGAATGGCATCTGGGCGAAAGTTCAACATCCCAATTCCCCGCGGTTTGATTTCTACGTGATTTCCGATGAGTTCAAACAGCAAAACCGTGACGAAAAATCTCGTCTCAGCCGATCTACCATTGGCGCTCGCATCGAAGACAAGTGGAATCACCTGAACCTCGAAGCGGAGGCAAACCTGCAAGCTGGAAAAATGAACTTTACCCAGGATATTCTCGCATTTTATTTGAGCGGCCTGCTCAGCTTAAATTTTGATGCTGCGGCCAAAAATCAATTATCCCTGGGTGGAGATTATCTTTCGGGCGACAAACCAGGCACCGATAAATACGAATGTTTCAACACCCTGTATGCCTCACGACACAAATTTTTCGGCTACATGGATTATTTCACCGATATTCCCAAGCATACCCGTAATTTGGGTCTCACAGACTTTATGGTAAAAGGTAAATTTTCGCCTGTTGAAAAGATCAGTCTGGGTGGCGATTTCCACTATTTTCGGCTATCGCAAAGCGCCATTCTCAATGACGGCTCAACCTCAAAAGAGCTGGGTGCCGAATTCGATTTCACCTTTAGCTTTGACTATTTGAAGAACCTCAATTTCACCGCCGGCAGCTCGGTTTTCGTTCCTGGCAAAGTTTTCAAAGAGTGGAAAGGCAAAGATCCATCGTTCTGGGTCTATGGTCAGACGACAGTGAATTTTTAGCCCAGAAAAAACCAGCTTGGCCATCATTGATCTGGTGATGGTCAAGCTCTGCTATTCAGATATTCCCTCTCAGAACTTTCTTGGTTGAATTAAACTTTTCCCTTGACATTTTGCATTAAGCAATATAAATTCAAACCAAATCAGTAGCGCATTATCGAGGAAAATTTGATGACCAAGGAAAAACGAGCCGAATTGCTATTGGACCACTACAAGGATACCTTCCAGCTTACGCTTTATCACTGGAAGGCCCGGAATCGACTCTTTCTATTTATCCTCATCCTGTTGGCGCTTATGGCGCTTGATTTCTATTCGCCCAATGCTATCTCACGTTGGGTGAATGCGTTTATCACCCAAAATCTGGGGCAAGATGTTCCCACACTTGATTTTGAAATCATGGGAACTGTCATGATATTTCTTTTGCTCACGCTGGTCATTGAATATTACAAGCGCTCGATTAATGTTGATCGGCAATATCGCTATCTTATCAGTATTGAAGAAAGCATCTGTGACGCGATGGATGGCGATTATATCGCCCGCGAAGGCAAATCCTATTTTAGCCGCACTGGAGTTCCGGAAACAGATGGCAAAAATAGACGTCCCATTTACCTGCGCTGTGTCGGGCCTTTGTATACGTACTTTTTCCCGGTCATTCTCATTTTGTTGTTGGGTTATAAAATATATCATGATTTTCCTCCGATCAAAATTACCGCTGCTTTGAATACAATCTTTAGCTTGTTGATTATCGTGTACAATTTTCTTTATCTTGTCTGGGCGCTTCGGAAAAAGTGATTTTTGAGGACAGCGCAATTGAGGTGGGATTGATTCCACGAATTAAGTGGATGCTTGAAAAATTGGGTTTCATTAATTGCCTGCCTTACTCAACTTACTTGACAACTTAACTCACTTAACCTGGCAAAGGGCTTTGGCATGAGCGAAAAAGCATTTCAGGATTACTATCCAGATGC
>JAPDQM010000013.1:0-55310 GCA_034505795.1 Candidatus Zhuqueibacterota bacterium | reverse complement strand
GCGACGAAAATCTCGCCGATTTTTTGCATGGATATTCTGCCATCGGGACGAATGGCAAGGGTTTCATTGAACTGATTGTTGTTGAAAAATTTGACCTCGATGATATCGCCAAAACCGAGGCGATATTCGGCATCCACGACTGGCGGCGGTTGTGGTTCAGTCGCTGAAGGCGGAGGTGGTGGTTGAAGCCTGGAATGGGGTCGAATGGTGCAGCTCACCAGCGAGAACAGCCACAACAAGCTGAAACAAATAACGGTGATTCTCATGAATTGATGGGTGTGGATCATGTCCATTTTTGATGTTATCACGTGTGATTGGCTACGAAGGCATTACGTCACAAAGTTAGTGATGCTATTGTGAATTCTGATTGAAGCGTATCAAAGATTGCCACAGAGAGGTGGAGCAAGCATGGCTCCGCCTTCTCGGTCACAGGCAAGGTTATGAACATTAGTTAATAAATTATTAAATGATTTTTTACAACGAGTCTTGAATCTATTTTTCGCTAAGTCATCTTTCTGAATTCATAGATAACGACTTTCGGTGTGAATTGCGGAAAAAATTACGCGTTTTTATCGATGAATTCGATTGGTTGGGAATTGGGCGATTAAAGAGGTCATTAGGTAATTAGATGATTAGGGGATGAAATATTAACAATTAGAAGAATAAAAATATTTGCATATCCTAATTCTAATAATCCAATTATCCAGTCACCCAATCGACTAATCACCCAAAACCCCTTAAACATTTTTCGACCCAATTACAAAACCAATGGTTTTGAGCATAATTTTTAGATCCAGCAGCAACGAATGCTGGCTGATATAATCAAGATCGTACTGCAAATTTTCATGGATGTGCTTTTTTCGGGACCCATAGAGCTGCCACAGACCAGTGATGCCGGGTTTGACTTTCAGTCGTAGCGCTTCCAACTGGTTGTAATTTTGAACGATGAACGGCATTTCAGGCCGAGGTCCGACCAGGCTCATCTCGCCCTTTATCACATTGATCAATTGCGGCAACTCGTCCAAACAAGTCTGGCGTAGTATTCGACCGATGCGAGTAAGCCGGGGATCTCCATTGTCGCCGGGCGAACTGGCATAGGGTTCGACATTCTGCTTCATGGTGCGAAATTTATAAATAAAAAATGGTGTTCCCTTTAGATCGCGTCGGCGGCATTCCCGGAGATGGCCATTGCTGTGATAGCGACGGTTTTTGCCAATGCGCTGCTGTTTAAAAATGACCGGTCCCGGCGAATCCAATTTGATGACGCAGCCGATCAGGACCAACAGGGGCAACAAAACGATCAACCCGAACAATGCGAGGATGATATCCAGGAGTCGCTTGCTGGTTTCATAAAATTTTTCTGAACGACCTATAATATGAACAGCCGGCGGCATTGCCTGGCTAACGACCTCGGTGCATGGCCTGCTGCCTGCAACCGGATATGGTATAAATTTATCATGGGTTGGATCAAACAATTCTTCCTGAATGTGATAGCCTGCCCCCTCGATCATATTTCAAATCCTTTCGATGACTTTTCATTGCTGGCAAATATCAATAATTCGACGCCACGTAGTATCTCATGTAATCCCAATGCATCAGGCTGTTTTTCAAATGGCACAGTTAGCTCATATAACTTATTTTGCTGAAAGCAACTATCCTGAATTCATTCAACTACTTTTGCTGATTGTGCAGCGACAGATTTTCAATGGATTCACAATGAAGCCGCGCCGCATTGCAGCAAAGCTTTCGGCAGGCTGGAATACTGGAATGCAATCCGAAATACTTCGCTATTTAATTGACATTCCAGTATTCCAATTATTGCTTGCCGTATTGATTGGCTGCTGTGCTCATCACCAGCAAGCCACTTTTGGCTACTGCAGGATGGATTTCCCGACTATCGCATAAGGGTCAGCTTTTTCGTTTCTTCAAAACCATTGATCTTCAGCGTGTAGTAGTAAATTCCGCTGGCCAATCGTACGCCATTGTCCGCGGTCCCATTCCACATCACCGAATAGCTGCCGGCTAATTTTTTTTCATCCACCAGCGTGCGTACCAATTGGCCCTGGAGGTTATAGATGTTCAGGGTTACTTTGCCCGCTTCTTTCAAAGAGAAATTGATGGCGGTTTCGGGGTTGAACGGATTGGGATAGTTCTGGCTCAAGGAATAGCCCGACGGTTTTGCCTCGACTGTCACTGAGATCGGGCCGTGGAAGCGCATGTTGCCCGCATAGTCCACATCGGCCAGTTTGTAATAATAGGTTTGGCCGGGCTGGACAGTTTTGTCAATGAAAGAATAATGCTGCGATCGATCGGAATTACCAATGCCCTTGATCAAATCGGAGTTGATTCGTTGATACTCTCCTGCCATTGTGGTGCTGCGGAATAGATGAAAGCCAAGGTTTTCGGTTTCGGTGGCCGTAGTCCATGAAAGTTCAACCTGACCGCCGATCCCCTGAGCCGAGAAAGAAGTCAATTCGACTGGAATGAGCCAATTCTGGCCAGCACAAATTGCCCATAAGGCTTCGCCCGTGATTTCGTTGTTCTCGCCATCAGTGTCACCAGCATAATTTTCCCAGCCGCCGGTGGATAACTGAACACTGATAAGATAATTCGTCGCTCCCTGGATGTTGCTAAGATAAGTGGAACGACTGAATTCATTCAATGCCAGGATAGCGTATGCGGTCTCCTGATTCGTTTCGTTGCCAGAGCTAACATAGTTCGAATTCCAGGTAAAGCCGCCACCACTGATTTGATAGCTAGCCAAAATCGCTGCCAGATCGGCGAGGCTGCTGGCTGCTGCATGTTCGCCCGCGGTTGGATCAAAATCCTCATTGACGAAAGCCAATCCATAAACGGCGCCAGCCAAACCAATGACATCATAATAATCATCACCGTTCAATTCGTTGATCTCGGCTTTGGTGCCATTAATCCACTCTGAGGTACTCGCTCCAACTGAAGCTGCGGCTACGAGTCCCATACCAATGTCCCAGGCCGCCAAATTAGCAAAACCCTGGCTAGCGCGGCGATCACGAATAAGCTGCACATAGCTAGCTGTGTTATAAAGCGTGCCAGCCCCATTGCTGTTGTAGGTACCAGCCGCTAACGGTCCATAAAAATTGTTTATGACATGATCGGTGTAAGTTGTACCCCCAAAAATGTCATCCAACGCTTTTGCCAGATAGCCGTCACTTGGTGAGAAATTATTCGTTTTTGTCAAGAGAAAAGCACCGGCATCCTCCAGAGCATTGCGATGATCTGGATCGTGAGTATTGAAATAAGCCTGAGCCAGGCCCATAGCTATGGGACCAACGGTGTTCAAAGCACTCGTCCCGGTAAGAGGCCAGCCCCAACCACCATCACTATTCTGAGTTGCTGTCAAGCGATCGGCGCCCTTTTGGATAGCTTCAGCCGCATCTTGAGGTTTCTTAAGCTGAATCGGTAATCGCCAAATAATGGACTCAGATCCCCCATCAGCTATTAAGATCTCGAATGGAGCTGCGGCCTCGCTTGGACGCTGCTGGGCCCTCGCACCTGGAAGCAGCAGAGGCAACATTAGGACAACAATTAAGGTAATTTTTAAATAATTCATAGGTTTTACCCCCTACTTTTAAGTTACCTGTTTTGATTTAGGATCGAATTGGTGATTGTTAACATTTCAGCTCTAGTTATTCTGTGATTCACCTCCTTCAGGACAAATTCATCTGCTAATTTAACTTCATCCAGCGCATTCGGCTCACCTTTGGTCTTGCAATTCGAAATTACTATTTCATTAAAGTCAGCTTATTAGTCGCTTCAAAACCATTGACCTTCAGCGTGTAATAATAAATCCCGCTGGCCAATTTTGCCCCATTGTCCGCCGTCCCATTCCACATCACCGAATAGCTGCCGGCCAATTTCTCCTCATCCACCAGCGTGCGCACCAATTGGCCCTGGAGGTTATAGATGTTCAGGGTTACTTTGCCCGCTTCTTTCAAAGAGAAATTGATGGCGGTTTCGGGATTGAACGGATTGGGATAGTTCTGGCTCAAGGAATAGCCCGACGGTTTTGCCTCGACTGTCACTGAGATCGGGCCGTGGAAGCGCATGTTGCCCGCATAGTCCACATCGGCCAGTTTGTAATAGTAGGTTTGGCCGGGCTGGACATTGCGATCAGTGAATTTGTATGAATGCGATTCTGCAGAACTGCCAGCCCCTCGAATGATTTCATTGGTGATCTTGCAATAATTGCCTTCAGCGGTTGAACTACGATAGATGTAATAGCCAAGGTTTTCGCTCTCGCTTTGGGTCGTCCACTGAAGAACCACTACGCTATTGCTGGAGAATGCGATAAAAGCAGATAGCTCCACTGGGATCAGATGATCTGACCATGGCTGGTAATCGACATAGCTGCTAACTGCATCGCCAGTTCCAGATGGATTATTGTAATTTGGTGTTCCTGGTAAGGTCTTGTTATCGTACGGTCCAGAGGCATCTCCCCACCAGTTGCGCTTGGCATCCATGATAAAGCCATTGGTTGGAATTCCACGCACCTCGACGCCATAATCATTGCCGTCGCCGTTTCCATAAATATTGTTGTTATTGACAACGATATTGCTGGTGCCATTATAAATGGCATATTTATCGGGCGGATCAGGTTGAGGTTCAAAGGTCCCATTCCAATATAATCCCTGGAGGTCAAGCATTATGCCATCGTAGCCATTATTGTAGATATCATTGCCAGTGATGGTGTAATTGGTATTCCTGGCATCCATATAAATGCCGCTCTTCTCGTTGTCGTAAATATCATTATCTTCGATGGTCAGGTTCACTGGTCCATAGGCATGCTCTGCGTCAGCCATTTTGTCAGAAGCGCCTCGCACAAGCAGAATTCCATGGCCATATTTTAAGTTTGGATCGGAGCTGCCGCCATTGGTGCTGCTTTGATTGTAGATCTTATTGCCACGAATTGTCAAATTTGAAAAACCACCGGCAGTTTCGATACCACTCCGATGCGCCCCACAAATTTCATTATCTTCGATCACGGTCCCGGCCATGGAAGCAGGGCCAGCGGCGCCATAAGCACAATATGATGACCAAATGAAGACATTGTTACCATTGCCACGGCAATCAAAAAATTTATTGCCAGAGAAGGTGCTATTTGTGACCCCATGGGCATCACTATAGGGATCATTCACGATGTATAATCCCATGCGGCCGTGGGTGCCATCTTGAGAGGTCACATTGGTATTGGGACCAATCACATTGTTCCTGACATTGATATTGCTGATTGCTCTGGTGTGGGCATAAACCCGGATCAATGAGGTATTATTATTTCCTACCGCGTTCAACTCCTGGACCACAAATCCTTCAAACGTTACGTTATCTGTATCTTCGATATCAACAATAGCGTTATAGGTTGAATTTGGATTGGGATGATTGATGATACTCTCCACGCTGGGATTCCATGCATATGCAGGTGGGACTGAGTAGCCGTTTTTGTTGATATTGTAGGTCGCACCCCTTATAGTGAGAGATTTTTTGATTACCACCGCTTCGGTGTAGGTCCCTGGTGCTACGATGATCTCATCCCCAGGATCAGCGGCATTGATTGCATCTTGAATTTTATGGGCAGCGGTTGCTGGTGTTGTATATGGCGGGGTATTACTGCCCGCCTGATCCACATAGCGTGTAACCGCATTTGCCGCTCCCAGGTGAAATAGTAACAGCAAGGCTAAGCTCAGAACGGAAATTTTTCGGGACATATTTTGGTCCTTTCCATTAATTTTGAAGGTTCTGGTTGTTATTAAATAGATTTCCCCTGATTCTCTACTAGCACCACATAAACTGCTAACAACCTTATCTCAACTGCCCTCTGGTAATTTGATTTCGCTTGAATTGCTGTCAAAGCACCAGGGAGCGATGTTAATAAGTCAAGATATACGGTTCCTTGATTTTTGTAAAAAGAATTATATGGCCATTTTTGTTTACAGTCACCTCCTTTGGAATAAGTTAGATATCAAATTTGAACTGGATTCGGTTCACATCGCCTCACGTTAAGTAAAATTGATTTTCATATTGAAAAGAGAAGATATCGTCTAAAAGCAAAAACTGTTGCACAAGCATTTGATTCAGATTATCTCACGAGTGTCAATTTCTTCATGGCCTCGAAGCCATTAACTTTCAAGCTATAGAGATAGGTGCCGCTGGAAACCCGCACGCTTCCGTCATTGGTGCCGTTCCAAATGAGCGAATAATTGCCAGCCTGTCGTTCCTCATCCAACATGGTGCGGATGAGCTGCCCTTGCAGGTTGTAAATTTTTAGCTCAACCCGACCTGGTTCTTTGATTGAAAAATTAATGGCCGTTTCGGGATTGAACGGATTGGGATAGTTCTGGCTCAAGGAATAACCAGACGGCTTCGCTTTGACCGTCACCGAAATCGGGCCATGGAAACGCATGTTGCCCGAATAATCCACATCGGCCAGCTTGTAGTAGTAGGTTTGGCTGGGCTGTACGTTGCGATCGATGAACGAATAGGAGTGTGCCTGCGCCGAGCTGCCGCTGCCTTTGATCAATGCAGGGGTGATTTTCTGATAATCTTGTTCTGGATCAGTGCTTCGGAACAGGTGGAAGCCAAGGTTTTCAGTCTCGGTGGCAGTGGTCCAGGAGATAGTGACCTGATAATTTGACACCATGGCTGAAAAGGAGATTAGCTCCACTGGAATCAGGGGAGAGGAGCCTGACGCATAACCAATGGCATAATTTCCACTGGGGCTTTTTCCAGCGTACCACATTTTATAAACGCCAGATTCGTAGATCACTGCCGGGCAGTAGGTTCGGTCGGATCGCCAGGGATAGCCTGGATAGCCCGTATCGGTTTTGTGAAAAATTGGGTTAGTAGCGTTGCGTGTCCAATTAAATCCATCGGCAGATGTGGCGTAACCGATGCCATGATTCATCGCCCCGTCGCCTCCAGAATACCACATTTGATAATTATTAGGGCCGAGCTTAATGATCGTTGCACGGCTGACATAGTTACGATCCCAATCGCCGCTGATATACGTTCCTTCCAAAACCGCATTTGTTTTGCCATTGCCGTCTGGATCATAGCCAGTCCAGGTGATCCCATCGCTGGAGAAGCCGACGCCAATCGCTTCATCACCGCCCGTGGTGCCATCATAATACATCGTAAAGGTCCAATCGGTGCCACTGTTTGAGGCGCTTGGATTATAGAGGATGTCACAGGGGCCATAAGAGCCCCGATTCCAGGGCAGTGTACCGCCTTTGCAGGTTTCTCCGCCGCCCACAATCGGAACTGTGCCATTTTGCAACGGTTGATCGTTATACCAGTTGATCCCATCTGGTGAATCCGAGTACCGCATATCATTAATTGAGTAACTTAATCCCGGCCAATCCCACATGCGATAATACATGGTGGCGCCGCTTGGGTTTTCGCCGCTGTTCAGCCCAGCAAAACCATCTGGATAATATTCCACAGCGGCGTGGTTGGCATTGTGGCTGCTTTTTACAATTCCCAGGTCGGTCCAATTGATTCCATCATCGGATGTCGCCAGGCCAGTTCCACCATCGCTGCCGTACCACATTTTATAGTAAGATGATGACCCATGACCAGAAAATTTTTCTGCATCATACAGTACACTAGGATAATAGGCTTTTGGCCCTCCAACTCCTTGGCCGAAAACCGGATTGAAAGCGTATTCCTGAGCATAAGAAATGACATTTAATAAAAATATAGCTAGGAATGGCAGAAAAATTGGTAGTACTTTTCTCATGTTTTTCTCCGTTAGAGAAAGGGTTCAAGAAAATAATGATTTTTTGCAAACAGGTCGAAACCAATCATAGTCCTATTTTAGCGGTCGAGAAGCATATGATAGCCAACAAGATTAGTAAGTGAGGGCCACTATTGAGTTGGCGCAATTCATATTATCTTGTTCAATACCAATCGGCTGCTCGACCGCTTGACTGAATTATCTCGCAAGCATCAGCTTTTTAGTGGCTTTAAACCCGTTTGCCCTTAATTTATAATAATAAATTCCGCTGCCAACCAAGGTGCCATTATCCGACTTCCCATCCCACATCACCGAATAGCTGCCGGCTAATTTCTCCTCATCTACCAGGGTGCGCACCAATTGGCCCTGGAGGTTATAGATTGTCAGAGTCACCCGGCCTGCTTCTTTTAATGAGAAATTGATAGCGGTTTCGGGATTGAACGGATTGGGATAATTCTGGCTTAAGGAATAGCCAGATGGCTTCGCCTCGACCGTGACCGAAATCGGGCCATGGAAGCGCATGTTGCCGGAATAATCCACATCGGCCAGTTTGTAGTAATAGGTTTGCCCAGCCTGGACATCGCAATCGATGAACGAATAAGAATGCTCCTGGTTTGAATTCCCCCTGCCCTTGATCAATTCGGTGGTGATTTGTTGATAATCCTGTTCTGGAACGATACTGCGGAACAGATGGAAGCCCAGGTTTTCGGTTTCGGTGGCGGTGGACCAGATCAAGCGAACGTGCTGATCCAAAACTGTTGCTGAAAACCTGGTGAGCTCGACCTGCACCGGCGCATCGCGCCAGGATAAGCCGATACGGATGCCATCAATTTGAATATTTTGGCTGGCATCAAATTGCCGCAGGGCGATAGTCCCAAGGTTCGATGGATCGCTTTGCGAGCTTTCATCGATTGGGCCGAGAGTGGCTGCTGCTGGCTCAGTGCCCGGCAGGTCCGGATCTGCAAAGACAAACAGGCTTAATAAGTCGTTGGAACTGCCCGATACAAATTCATACTTTACCACCAGCAGGTAAGTGGTATTTTTGCTATAATTGTTATCTGTGTAATTGGCTGGCGTGTTGCTTCTTTTAGTCACGGAGAATTCGATGTTACCTGATTCGTCTGTTTTTGCCCAAAGTTTCGCGATATAGGTAGTCCCTAGATTGGTTGGGCCCAGATGGAAAAAATAATCAGAGGCGGGCATTTTTCCAACTTTGACAAGAAATGAAACATAAAGCGTACCACTGGTCTGTTCAGAAAAATTTCGGTTCACGTCCTCGCCAGTATTGTCCAGGAGTGCTGCATTGCCACTGGTTGAAGGGTAGTTCGTGTAGGTGAGGCCTGGAGAAGTAACCGTAATGGGATTAGTGCCACCGCTGCTATGAGCAACCCAACCATAATCGGTCAGTTTAGCCCCGTCGGGATAGTTGAAATTTTCCTCAAACAGCAATTGCGAATGAACGGCTGGTACGGCCAGCCACAAAACAGCGATCAGCAGGAAGAAAGAGATCTCAAAAGTCGCTCTCGCTTTCATGATAGCCCCCCGTCATGAATTTAAGGTTAGAACAGATAATTATTCAGACAATTGATTTGTTGATTGTCATCTATTTCCTCATTTGAAAACGAATACATCTAAGTTGATTAAAACAGAAAGCCCGGCCCCAGCGCTTTTGTGTTATCATCCGCCTATGAATCAAAAATTCTAGAGGCACGTGGTGCTTTTGTTTTAAACACCTGACAAATTAGCATATCGCTAATGATTACTATTTGCTGGATAGGTTACCATAATTTTAATTTCAACAAACATGCCAGAAAAAAAACTGCGTTTAAGCAAATAGCTTTTTGATAATTGGCACGGTCTGGAAAATTGACACTTTCAAATAGAAATTGTAAAACATGGCTACACAAAAAATATTAGTCGCTAACCGTTTGAAAAAAAGCAAACTGAATTGTCAGTTTTGTTGACAAAAAAATTGGCAAATGTTGACAATTCTCAACGGGCAAGCCATTGACCATGCTGATTCAAAATTCGAATACTATCAATTTGCTAATTTGCACCATGCAATACCTTCATGGGAAATAGCTTCAAATAATTATTTTAAAGGAAAGTGACTTTTTGCGCAAGTGGGGCATCGCTGGAATCAACAATACATCGGCCGAGGAATTCAGGATTGCGCGACCGCCTGGCCGTTATCATTGGCGGCAGAAATCACATCTCCCCCGTTTGAGACTGCGATCGTTGGACAACCAACCGAATTCGAAAATAAACTTATCTCTTTTCAAAGAATAATTCAACCGTAAAGATTATGCTTGGTTGTTTGCTTTCGCGCCTGGACAGGTGACTCAAAATAACGAAACGTCTGTTAAATTCTGGGATATCGTTAAATGGTCGCTGCGCAAGGGCAAACTTTTATCGCTCTTTGTTTGCTATATACTGGCAGTCATCACCTTTTGCGCAAAATGGAATGAATAAAAAATAAAAAAATCGCAATTCATTTTTCATATTACCGGTCCATTTAATCGATAAATAAATTGCCATTGGCAGCAACCATCATGCTGCTAAGCGGTGAATATTAGAAGGCAAAGTGAAGCGATTTTAAAGAGGGTTCTTATCAGCGCGGCTGTTTTACGGATGCTGCGTTAACTCTAGAAATTGATTCCAAGCGTTGCAATGGATAGAATCGGTTTCATTTGTACTGGCCGGCAACATAATGCAGTATGGGGTCAATTCAAGTGAAAAAGTGATAAATTAGGGTGTCAATTTAAATTGTTTAAACGGTTTCAATAGGTCTATCTTGCACTGGCTGGCACCAAAATAACCTATGGTGTTGACTAAACGATCCCTGAGTGAGCAAGGTGAAAAAACGATTTTCAAAGGATCGACTCGCCCAATTCCTCCTGGAACTGGCTGATCTCTTTTTTGCGGCGCTCTAATCTTCTTTTTAAAATCTCATCGAGATTGTGAACCATCTCCAGGACAAAATCCGATGCTAATTCGGGCAGGGAAAAATTAACATTCTCAATGGTATCACTGGGCCAGTGCCAGTTGGGAATCAGGCCGCGTTCGTCCAGGGATAGCAGAAGCATGGCATGATAACCCCGCCGGGCCGGGACAATGGCATCGGTGTAAGCTAAGCGATATTTCGCCGGAATAATGCCTCGAAAAGTTGAATCGAGAGCTGATTTTTCCGCGACGAAGATGAGGTCGTCGGAAAAACGATAAAAATTGAGCATGCCCTCGCCGGTGAAATAGTGCAATTGGCCGCTGCCGATATTATCCAGGTTAATAAAGTAGGTGGTTTGCTTATCCAGGTCTTCAGCGTGCATTTTCAAAAATTCGGCCATTCCGATGGCGCCAACTTCCTCGCTACCAGTGGCAACAAACCAGAATTCAATCCCTGGCATGGCAAGGTCTTTGAGGCGGGCGGCAATATCCAGCATCGCCGCAACGCCGGTGGCATTATCCGATGCGCCCTGCACCAGTTCGCCCCTCAAGCCGGAATAAAGCAGGACCGCAATATTTCCCAGCACATATAGCCCGCCGATGGCAACCAATAATCTCAGCACGAGGGGGTTTATGGAGAAAAGGTTTAGGATTGTAAGAAATTGCAGAGCGACGAGAATCCAGACGCCCACCAGGAAATTGAGGCGAAAGTTGGCGACGGTTTTGGGATTCCATAGCGGGCCTGAACGGGCGGTGTCGTAATGGGCAGTGAATATGACTTTATAGGGAGCATTGGAATTGATCAGCTTGCCGACGACATTGTGGGAGGTTGAAAATCGGAACAACTTTGCCAATGGTTTAAACGCCGTGGTGAAATAACCCCAGAATAATATCAATCCCATGGCGCCAGCAATCACGGCCAGCCAGGGAAGGTAGAAATACAAGACGACTTCGAGGATAAAAAAGCCCATGATCGTGATAAGTTCCCAGGTCATGCGTTGCTGAGATTTAAAGGCCTCGATTTTGCTCACCAGGCCGATGGAGCGCATAATCTGATGGATGTGTTCGGCTGCCTTATGTTCGTTTTTGGTGGCTGAAGCTCGATGTTTGAAAATGCACAGTTCTCCCACAAATCGTCGAATTCTCATATTCTGTCCCTACAATTGAGTTGTCATCTTAGTTGCGATTCCACTGTCCGACTGCGTAATCTATTTTCATTTCTCGGCTACTATTATAAAAAAAAATCTGATGAGAAGCAAGTCATTTTTATTGAAGTCGCATTCTTGCTTGATCGAATTCGAAGAACAATTGGTTTCATCTCTGCATGAGGATTTGAGCTCGGTTGTTATTCTGCGTGATAAACAGCACCAACGGATAGCTGATCACAAAATTTCACTTGATTTTTGCTTGAAAAAGACATATTTTTTTGTCGCGTTCAATTCGACCTGTGATGGGTCTTTCTTCTTGATTGTTGGATTGGTAAAGATGACATGACGGAAATGCAGGAAAAATTGCAGCAGCTACCCAGGTCGCCCGGTGTGTACCTATTTAAAGATAAAAATAAAAAAGTGATCTACGTAGGTAAAGCGCGGGTCTTGCGGAATCGGGTGCGATCCTATTTTCAGAAGGGGCGGGTTGATGATCCCAAATCGCTGCGCCTTAAAGCGAAGATCCGAGATCTGGAATTCATTGTCACCGATTCGGAGATCGAAGCCCTAATTCTGGAAGCGAATTTGATCAAAGAGTATAAGCCAAGGTACAATGTCAATCTGAAGGATGATAAGAGTTTTCCCTATATCCGGGTGACCAACGAAAAATTCCCTCGCATTTTTCCAACTCGCAAAATTGTCAAAGACGGCTCGAAATATTTTGGACCGTACACCGATGTCCGTTCCATGCGCTCGTTGCTGATAACTATCAAACGACTATTTCCAATTCGGAGCTGCAACCTGAATTTGACCGATGAGACGATCCGGGCCGGAAAATTTAAGGTATGCTTGAATTATCATATTCGGAAATGCATGGGTCCGTGTGAAGGACTGATCAGTGAAGCGGAATATGCTCAGATTGTGAAAAACATCGTGGACTTCATCAATGGCCGGGATCGAATTGTGATTGCGGAGCTGACGCAGAAGATGGAACGGTTCGCGGAGCAGCGGCAGTTCGAACGAGCGGCGCAAATTCGAGATCAAATTCGGGCCATCAAGGATTTTCAATACAAGCAGAAGGTGGTGACGCCAGAGGACATCGATCGTGATCTGTTGGCCGCGCAGATCGAGGATAACGACGCTTGTGCCGTGATTTTCAAAGTGCGGCAGGGCCGGATTATCGGTCGGCAACATTTTTATCTGGATGGCGTGGCAGATGAATCCATGGATAAAATTATCAGCCATCTGCTGGTTCGAATTTATCAGCATGCGGATTTCATTCCCTACGAAATTTTTGTGCCGCTGGCACTGGAAGATGGCCCGCAGATCGAGCAGTGGCTCTCGCAAAAAGTGGGCTCGTCGGTGCGATTGGTATTTCCGCAGCGCGGGGAGCAGGCGAAGCTGCTGAAGATGGCGCAACAGAACGCCAAACTGTTGCTGGAAGAACTGAAATTGCAGCGGCTAAAGGATCGTGAATACGTGGCCCATTCGGTGCAGGCGCTGCAGCGGGATTTGCGATTGTCGAAACCGCCCAAACGCATCGAGGCGTTCGATATTTCCAATATTTCAGGGACCGATGCCACGGCGTCGATGGTGACATTTGTGAATGGACAGCCGCACAAAAGTGATTACCGTCGCTTCAAAATCCGGGTGAAGAGTACGCCGGACGATTTCGCCATGATGGCAGAGGTGATTAGCCGGCGTTACGCGCGCGTGCTAAATGAAAAGCAACCGCTGCCCGACCTCATTCTGGTGGACGGCGGCAAAGGCCAGCTTTCGTCAGCGACCGGCGCGCTGGCCAAATTGAATCTGACAGACCAGCCGATCATTGCACTGGCCAAGCGGCTGGATGAGGTGTTTGTGCCTGGCAATCCCGAGGCACAGAACATCCCCAAAACGTCATCCGGCTTGCGGCTGCTCCAGCAAATTCGGGACGAAGCGCATCGATTCGCGATCGAGTACCATCGCCAGTTGCGAGGCAAACGGGCGAAACGATCTGAATTGGATGATATCCCGGGGATTGGCGAGATCAGGAAAAAGCGCTTGATCCGTCATTTTGGTTCTATTAAAAATTTAAAAAGCGCTTCCCTCGAGGAAGTAAAACAGGTGCAAGGCATCCCGGCAAAATTAGCCGAAACGATATGGCAGTTTTTCCAATCAGCAACAGGCGCCAGAGATCAGCAATCCTGATCATCCTTTATTTGTTCGTGCTATACATCTTTCCCCCGCCTGCGCGAACAGAAGACAGGTCGAAGCGGTACGATCCGACCACGTTGGTGTTTCCGTCATTTCTGCACACGTATGGCATTCGCAAAGCGACTCGCCTGCATCTGGCTCTATTTACCCAAAACAAAGTGCAGTTCGATGATCCGCAGGGATTGGCCGTGGTTCGGCTGCAGGCCTGGGAAGACACTACAACGACCAAAGACGATGATGAGGTAACGGTGTACGGCGTCAATTCCGGGCAACATTGCATCATTTTTAATACTTCGATGAAATCGATAGGCATCTATGGCCTGAAGGAAACTGGCGAACAGCGATTGAGTCGGCCGCGTGGCATTGCTGCCAATGCGAAAGGAGACGTATACGTAGCAGATACTGGCAATCATCGGCTGGTGCATCTGTTCAATCCGGGACATGGATTGCTCTTTAAGCAAAGTGTGGGGCAAAGAGGGGCTGCAAAAGGCCAATTTGATGGACCTCGTGGAGTGGCATTGGACTCGCAGGGACGAGTGTATGTGACAGACCATGGCAACCATCGGGTACAGGTGTTTGCGGCTGACTTAAAATTTCTTTATAGCTGGGGCGAAGCGGGTCATAAGGCCGGACAGTTGTTGGCACCGGATGGTATTGCGGTGACTGATCGAAAAGAATTCTGGTCGTACTATCGGGAGGATTTTGTGGTGGTGATCGATGGCAACCATGATCGTATCCAGCAATTCGATCTGCAGGGGCGCTGGCTAAAGCAGATCACTGCCGCCGAATTTGGCCATCCCAATTGCTTTCTGGCTTACATCACTCTGGATTATTACAACAATATTTACGTCACCGATACAAAGAATCATTGCGTGCACAAGTTCGATCATCAGTTGAATTATCTCACCAGCTATGGCCGATATGGAGATGGCGACAAGGAATTCATCGAGCCGCGGGGGATTACCAACTATCGGCGTTTTGGCCAGATGTTTGTTGCCGAAAAATGGGGTGCTCAGTATTTCTGGATTGGAACCGATTGTTTTGATTTTAAAGCGGTGGCTGTCCCAGGGAAAAATTTATTTCAATTTACTTATTTCCTGACGGAGCCCGCATTCGTTACGACAGATATTCTGGATGCGGAAAAACGGCTCATCACCCGACTGTGGCTGAGGCAGTTCAAAGGCTGCGGTCGGCAGTCGGATGCCTGGTCAGGAACGATTTGGGCTGTAGCTGATTCGGTGTTTATCAAAGAAGGCCGCAAGCCATCGCCATTGTATCAACCGGGCCATTTGATTCCGGCTGGCAATTATCTGGTGCAAATGCAAATCGAGCCAACTTATTCGTCCTACCACTATTTCAAGAAAACGATAGTAGCCGACATAAAAAACTGATTTGGCTCTAGGAAATTGCTGATAGCAGCCGGGCGACTTGGTTTTAAAAATTGTCTAAAATATTCAGTAGGAGGTGCGAGAGAATGGTTGGCGGGGAGAACAACAATTTTTTCGCCGGCGCACGAGGCTGGCGAGTGTTGTTCCTTTTGCCGTTGCTGTTTTTGGTTTGCATTGCCACCACCAATTACTATACGGCTCGCACGTTGAACCGAGGCGAAAAAGTCTTTACGCCGGGGTGGGACAATCTGCTACTGGTGGGGCTTGGCGATAAGGATGATGGCAAACGCTGGCGTTTTTTCTTAACCCCGAGTTTAGGTCTGGCGGTTGGGGTCGGTTCTCGGGTGGAGACCGGACTACGCTGGTACTTCCCATATCTATTTGAGGGCGCGCTCCGGATGCAATTAAATCCTCCTTCGTTCCGGGCCTTTGATGTGTCGGCCAACTGCCATGTGGTCGGCCCGTTTTTGATGCCGCCGCTGCTAAAGTATGGGGCTACCATCAGCCGGGAAATTCGTGGCAGCCAACCGTTTCTAAGCTATTACCAATACTATCCGCTGCGGAAGGAAGAAGACTGGGATGACTTCAAAGACGCTGCCGGTGCTATGCTTTGGCGTGGCCATTCCTTATCAGCAGCAATTGATTATACCGGAGATCAACTACCAATTTGATGCGTCTAAGTTTAGCCGGGGATACTTCCTATGTTGCCTGGGATTTAGAATTCCTTTGAATGATAAAAGTTCCACCAAATCTAAAATCTAGATAGTTCTTGTTGCAAAATTATCAAAACAGGATAAATTGTTGTCCGCCAGTTGGCGGACAGAAATGACATCGTTTCTTTTGATTTCCATTTTTGCCACAAGAACTCGTTAGCGAAATGGGAGGTTGTGGAACATAGATTTTAGAAATGCGATGCCGGTGGAACTGAAATTTAGGCAATAGTACCCGAACTGTTTCCAAAACATAGCTCATGGCCTATGGTTCGACGTCTTCGTTTTCTTGAATAAGCGAGCTGAAACCAAAATATCCGGATGATCTCGCCTGCCTTATACGCAAGATGTCCGGAGCTATTGAAACGGAATTGGGCGTTCAGAATTGTCTGCTAAAAAAGAGGTGTGGCCATGTTCAAATTTCAACGATGCTGGTTGCTGCCACTGTTTCTGCTTATGATGACTATTTGTTGGCCTTCGGCAGGATGGCCGCAGGAGCGCATCATTCGCGCCATTCGGGCGGTGCCGAACAAATTCATCCGCACGGTGACCCATCCCGATTTCGTGGCGTTTCTGGACTATACGGTATCGTTCATGCATGTCTATTATGACGCATCTTATGATGCGGTTTTCTGGCAAATCAGCGCCAATCGTTCGCTCAACTGGTCGATTGAAACAATCAACCAAAACATGCATGGCGGCTCGAATTTTTATAATATCCACTATTATAAAAATATGGCCCGATTGGCTCTGGTGTTGAAAGGCTATTGCGTGGGGATCAGTTTGATCCACATGAAAGATGGCAAGCTCGATCCCAAGCGTTTGCTCCGCCGCGAGCTGGGCATGTTGCCGGCGATGATGACCGTCTGGCAGATGCGGTACAAATATTGTCGCTACGGCAACGCCTGGGATACCTCCGCTCGTCACAATGGCTCGCGCTATGTGATTCCCTTTCCTTCAGGCGATATTAAAATTGCGCTGTCTGGCTGGCAGGTGGAGGTGGTGAATCTGACTGAACTGGGGATCAGCGGCTATTTTATTGGCCGGGATACGTACGAGGATTTTCAGGCCAAGAAGCAAAAGCAGAAGCTGGAACGATTGGAGAATGAGGTGCAGCACTGGAGGCCGGAGCGATTTCACCCGTCGGCTCTTCGCGGCGACCCGGAATAGCTATTGGTTGGCAAGTTTCTTGGTCATCTTTAGCCGCTGCGCCAGATGGGGTGGTTGCCATTGCGAATCGTTGCTCCGATTGGCGAGCTTCTGGGCTGGTGGGATCGAGCGATTGCCCGACGATTCATGATTAAACGTTGGTATAAATTTGTCAAGTTAGCATTTATTAATATAATTTGTTTTGACAATTTCCAAAAAATTACTTATAATTGGGTGCTTCAAATATTATCAGATTGGAAATTAAGCGAAACCGTGGTTATGTTCAAACGATCATAGGAATCACTCAAGGCGGAAAGGACAGACATCATGAACGACAGCAGGTGGCAGATGATGAAGCGGGTTGCGGTGATGGCCATAGCTTTTGTGATCATGGGCTGTGGCGCAGTAAACAAACAGGTGAAACAGAAGCCCCTGAACAATTCCAGCACCAATTTAACATTTCTATTGCAGGAGTTGAAAGAAAATCCGAAAGACCCTTTCGTCTATTACAAGCTCAGTCGAGTTTATGCTGAACTGGACAGCATCGATTATGCCCTGGTGTCGCTGGATACGGCGCTGGTGCTCGATCCCAAAATGAACCAGGCTAAGGTGTTGCGGGCAAAGCTGTTGCTGAAAAAAAATCGTATCAAAGAGGGCTATGCCGAATATCTGGCCGTCCTAAAGAGCGAAACCGGGGAGGAATATGTGGATGAAATTCGGCTGCAATTGGGTCAGCCATTCCCGATTCATCAGCTCACCAGCGGCGATTTCAATAACGCCTATCCCTATTTCAGTCCCGACGAAAAACGCATCGCGTTTCAATCCGATCGGGACGGCAATTGGGAGATTTATCTCATGTCGGCCGATGGTCTCCAACAGGTGCGTCTAACTAACCATCCGGCGCAGGATGAGATGCCCGTCTTCGGCGCGCAAGATAATATCATTGCGTTCACCTCTACTCGTGACGACTCGATGAGCAAAGGACGATTGAACAAAGCCCGAAATATATACTTGATGGACCTACGGACCGGAACGGTCGCCCGGACAGCGGAACATGAGGCCGACGATTGGTATCCTGCTCTGTCGGAAAAAGGGCAGATGCTGGCCTTCGTTTCGGAGCGAGACGATCTGCGCCAGGTTCCGTTTCATGAAAAACTAAGTGAAATCTATCTACTTCAGTTGAGCCACTCATTGCTTTTGCGACTGACGCAGAACGAGGTCGATGATACTTCGCCGTCATTTTCCTCTGATGGCAAATGGATTTTATTCACCTCCAATCGTACTGGAAGGTTTCAGATCTATCGGATGGATACGAAGGGTCGTATGCTGGAGCAGTTGACGGATCTGGCAGGGAATACCGGCGCGCCACATCTTTCTCATGACGGCAAAAAGATCACTTTTTTTGCGGATATCACGGGTAATTGGGAAATATTCATGATGGATAGCGACGGCAAAAATTTGGTACAACTGACCAATGATCCGGCTCAGGACAGCTATCCCAGTTTTTCGCCAGATAAAAGGAAGATCATTTTTCATTCCAATCGAACTGGAAAATTTCAGCTTTACTGGATTGATCTGGCCAATCCGCTGACTCAGGAAGATCTGGTCAAACGGCTGGAAGATAAACTTGCAATGATGAATTAGGATGAAGAAAGCCGAATTTTATAAATTCATTACCGCTGTGGCCCTGGTATTTTTTATTTGCTGGGGCTTTTTTTTTAGCCAACCAAAATGAGAGGTGAGGGATGGTAGATACAAACAAACGAGCGCTACTGGCACTGGAAGATGGGCGCACTTTCTGGGGAGTGGCGTGCGGCTATTCAGGGGAAACGCAGGGGGAGGTGGTTTTCAATACCTCGCTAACTGGCTATCAGGAAATCCTGACCGACCCGTCTTATTGTGGCCAACTGGTGGCGATGACATATCCCCACATCGGGAATTATGGCCTCAATAGCGATGATCCTGAAAGCAGCCAACCGGCATTGGCAGGTTTGATCGTCAAAGAGTGCTGTCGGCAACCGAGCAATTGGCGGTCAGAGACAGATTTGCAAACATTTTTAATCCAGCACCAAATTGTTGCCATTGCCGGGGTGGATACGCGGGCGCTGACGCGGCATATTCGCGAGCAAGGCGCGATCAGAGGCGTGATCTCGACGGAAGATTTGAATCCCGAACGACTGGTGCAAAAGGCAAGGGCAACACCTTCGATGCAGGGACGCGATTTGGTTAGAGCGGTGAGCCGAACAAAGCCTCTAGTTTGGCGGGATAGTTATTCGGTGGAGTGGCAATCTTTGGGCTCGGTTACCACCTCGGCTGGAATGGCATTCTATCGGGTGGTGGTCTACGATTTTGGTGTCAAAGCCAATATCCTGCGTTGCCTGGCGTCGTTGAACTGCCGTTTGACCATCGTTCCTGCGGCCACTCCTGCGACTGAAGTGCTGGCGATGCAACCGCATGGGGTTTTGCTATCCAATGGTCCGGGCGATCCAGCGGCGGTAGGGTATGCAATTAAAAATGTTAAAAAATTGCTTGGCAAAGTGCCGCTATTCGGCATCTGTTTGGGTCATCAAATCCTGGGATTGGCACTTGGCGGTCGAACTTTCAAGTTGAAATTCGGCCATCATGGGGGCAATCATCCGGTTCAAAATTTGCTAACCGGTCGCATCGAAATCACGGCGCAAAATCATGGCTTTGCGGTTGACTTTGATTCATTGGATCCGAGCCAAATTGAATTGACCCATGTCAATTTAAATGATGGTACGGTTGAGGGAATGCGACATCGGCATTTGCCGGTGTTTTCGGTACAATATCATCCGGAGGCAGCGCCGGGCCCGCATGATTCGCTGTATCTTTTTCGTGAATTTATCGAGCTAATGAGAGCAGAGCGTTACCGCCAGGAGTCCAATAATAACGTACGCTATTAGATTGGCTGATGCCAAATTATAATTGAAAGACTGACATCTGATTCGCATTGAAGTCGAAAATAGTTGGAGGAGGAAATTGCCAAAGCGAACCGATATCCAAAAAATTCTGTTGATCGGCTCCGGGCCGATTGTCATTGGGCAGGCCTGTGAGTTCGATTATTCGGGAACGCAAGCCTGTCGCGCACTCACCGAAGAGGGTTATCAGGTGATTCTGGTGAACAGCAACCCAGCGACGATCATGACGGACCCTGATTTAGCCTATCGTACCTATATCGAGCCGCTCACAGCCGGCGTGATTACGAAGATTATTGAGAAAGAGCGACCGGATGCATTGCTGCCGACCATGGGCGGGCAGGTGAGTCTCAATCTGGCAACAGAATTGTATCAGACCGGCGTGCTGGAAAAATACCAGGTGCAACTGATCGGCGCCAGTTTCGAGGCCATTCAGAAGGCGGAATGCCGGGAGAAATTCAAACAGACCATTGAAACGATTGGTCTGGACCTGCCGCTCGGCGGCCTGGCGCATTCGGTGGATGAGGCCATGGCAATGGTGGGTCGCATTCCCTTTCCGTTAATTATTCGCCCGGCATTTACCCTGGGGGGTACTGGAGGCAGCACAGCCTACAACATCGAGGAATTTCGGGATAAAGTGATCTGGGGGTTGAACCAGAGTCCCATTTCCGAGGTGCTAATCGAGGAATCGATCAGCGGGTGGAAAGAGTTTGAATTGGAAGTGATGCGGGATCTGAAAGATAATGTGGTCATCATCTGTTCCATTGAAAACCTGGATCCGATGGGGATCCATACGGGTGATAGTATCACGGTGGCGCCGGCGCAAACCCTGACTGATCGCGAGTATCAAGCCATGCGAGATGCAGCGATCAGAATCATACGCGAGATTGGGGTCGACACCGGTGGGTCCAATATCCAGTTTGCCATTAATCCCACCAATGGTCGGCTGGTAGTGATCGAAATGAATCCGCGGGTGTCTCGCAGCTCCGCGTTAGCTTCCAAAGCGACTGGTTTTCCCATCGCCAAAATTGCCGCCAAATTGGCCATCGGACTGACGTTGGACGAGATTCCTAACGACATTACCAAGAAGACACCGGCTTCGTTTGAGCCGACCATCGATTACGTGGTGGTGAAAATTCCACGCTGGGACATGGGCAAATTTCCCAAAGCCGACCGTACGCTGGGTACTCAAATGAAATCGGTGGGCGAGATCATGGCCATCGGTCGGACGTTCAAGGAAGCGTTGGGCAAAGGGCTGCGATCACTGGAAATTGATCGCTATGGTCTGGAAGATATCAGCCATGTCTTGCACCAGAACGGTCACGAGGATTTTTTCAGTATTGGCGAAGTTATTGAGAATTTGCGGCAGCAGTTGAAGAAGCCGACAGGCGGTCGTATTTTCTGGCTGGGGTCGGCGTTGCGTGCTGGCTTGAGTGAGCAGGAAATTCATGAACTCACCGGGATCGATCCCTGGTTTATCTCCCAGATCAAAGAAGTCATTCTCTTTGAAAAATCGCTCAGCAGTGGCCGTACACAGGTCGAGGAAATGACCGAAGATATCCTGCGCACCGCTAAAGCGCTGGGCATTTCTGATCGGCGGTTAGCGCATCTGATGCAGACTGATGAAGAAATCATTCGAGCTGCCCGAACCCGGCTGGGCGTTTGTCCCGTGTACAAAACTGTCGACACGTGTGCCGCAGAGTTCGAATCCACCACACCCTATTTCTATTCTACCTACGAACAGGAGAACGAAGCGATTCGCAGTTCCCGAAAAAAGATCATGATTCTTGGCGGAGGCCCCAATCGCATCGGGCAAGGGATCGAGTTCGATTACTGCTGCGTGCACGCGATTATGGCGTTTAGGGAAGCTGGCTATGAGACCATCATGGTGAATTGCAATCCCGAAACGGTGAGCACTGACTACGATGTTGCCGATAAGCTTTATTTTGAGCCGCTGACGCTGGAGGATCTGCTGCCGATCATCGAAAACGAGAAGCCCGATGGCGTAGTGGTGCAATTTGGGGGGCAGACGCCACTGAAACTGGCACTGGCACTGGAGCAGGCAGGTGCGCCGATCATCGGCACTTCTCCCGATGCGATTGATCTGGCGGAAGATCGGCAGCGTTTCGGGGAGCTTATTCAGGAATTGAATCTTCGCCAGCCCAATCACGGCATTGCGTTCTCCGCAGACGAAGCCCTGCAGGTCGCCGAACGCATTGGATTTCCCGTGCTGCTGCGGCCGTCCTACGTCCTTGGTGGCCGGGCAATGGAGATCATTTATGACCGGCTGGCGTTGAAGAATTACATGCAACGCGCGGTGCAGGTTTCGTCGGGACATCCGGTGCTCATCGATCAGTTCTTAGAGGATGCCTTTGAGGTGGACGTGGATGCCGTGTGCGATGGCGAAGATGTGTTCATTGGTGGCATCATGCAGCATATCGAAGAAGCGGGTATTCATTCCGGCGACAGTTCTTGCGTGTTGCCGTCTTACATGATCAAGGCGCAGCATCTGGATCAAATGCGGCAGCAGACTCGTGAGTTAGCGCTGGCATTGCGGGTAAAGGGATTGATCAATATCCAATTTGCTATCAAAGACGACATTCTTTATGTGCTGGAAGTCAATCCGCGCGCTTCGCGCACCGTGCCATTTGTCAGCAAGGCGACGGGCATTCCATTGGCAAAGATTGCCGCACGGGTGATGGTCGGTGATCGATTAAGGTCGATGGGATTCCTGACGGAAGTGAAACCGAAGGCGATCGCGGTAAAAACGCCGGTATTTCCCTTTGCAAAATTTCCGGGTGCCGATAATCACCTGGGGCCGGAAATGCGGTCTACCGGTGAGGTGATGGGCGTGGCTGACAATTTTGGTCTGGCGTTCGCGAAATCCTTGCTAAGCGCTGGCGCTCGACTGCCGCTGGAAGGGACGGTTTTCATCAGTGTCAATGATTTTGACAAGCCCAAAGCCACCATTATTGCCAAAGAATTAGCCAATTTGGGATTCAGGATCGTTGCTACCCGGGGCACGGCTGCGGCATTGCGACAGGCTGGAATTCAAGCAGAGACCATTTATAAACTAACCGAAGACCGTCCGCATGTCGTTGACCATATCATCAATGGACACATTCAGATGATCATCAATACGCCGTTGGGAAAAAATTCCCGTGCCGATGAATATGCTATGGATCGTGCGGCTATCCAATACAATATTCCATGTCTGACCACGCTCTCGGCTTCTTTCGCTGCGATTGAGGCGATTCGGGAGCTGCAAAAAAATCATGACGGCCTTGCAGTAACCAGCTTGCAAGAATATGCGTCGCGTTAGAGAATTTTCTTCACGCTTCATGAGAAAAGAAATGATTGTCTGTCGAAGCAAGGCTATTGCCAGATAAAATTTTTATTGAAAAATTCCTGGCTTTGCCATATATTCCCTTGCAGGTTGAAGAACTAATTTTGCTTGGCTAAAGTTTATTCGTCTTAAGGACAAAGTCGATCGCTAATTTCAAGAATGGAATTGACTGGGCCAATCATCTCCTTAACCAAACATAAGACAGCTATCGGCCTTAAAAAAATTAATTGATCCGCCACGAAGCCACTACGCACCAGGCTTGTCTCGATGGAGCAATCGAGATCGAAGTTATCAAGACGACTCACTGCTCGGTTAAGAGACGTCAGGTTTGGTCACTTTTGGTCATCAAAATATGAGGAAGAACAAATTACTCGGAGGTGAAGGTTGAGTAAAACATACGATGTTACAGCGGCTGGTCACATCTGTCTGGATATCATTCCCCAAATTCCCGATACGGGCATTCGCGACATCAGTGCGCTTTTTAAACCTGGTCGGTTAATTCATGTTACGGCTGCCAAAATTAGCACTGGCGGTCCAGTATCAAACACGGGCATTGCGCTGAAAAAGCTAGGATTGAATGTCACCTTTATGGCCCGCGTCGGCAATGATGAATTTGGCAAATTGATCATTCAATTGTTGCGGCAGCAGGGGCACACTGAGGGGGTTTCGATTTCGGATAGCGACCGGACCTCGTATACCATTGCCATTGCCCCCCCGGGGATCGATCGCATTTTTCTTCATGATCCCGGCGCCAACGATTCGTTCTCCAGCGCAGATCTTGATGCGGCGTTGATCGCCCGGTCGAAGCTGTTCCATTTTGGCTATCCGCCAATCATGCGAACCTGCTATCAAAATCGGGGTGAAGAATTGCTAAAAATCTTTCAAATCGCCCGATCGGCCGGTGTTGTGACCTCGCTGGACATGGCCTTGCCGGACCCGACTTCTGAAAGCGGCAAGGTTCCCTGGCGGGAGATCCTCGAGCGATTGTTGCCATCGGTAGACATTTTTCTGCCTAGCATCGAGGAGGTATTTTTCATGTTGGAGCCTGCGAGATATTTTCAGGTCAAGGCCAGGGCGGCCACGAAGGATGTGGTCGATTTTATTGCGCCAGCCGACTTTGCACGTTTAGGAAGGCAATGCTTGGCCATGGGTGCGAAAATCATAGTCCTTAAGGCAGCCCATCGGGGAATGTATCTGCTGACCGCGCCGCGGGAACGTCTGGCTCGACTCAGCACGCTGCCTGGTGATCTCGATAATTGGTCGCAGCGCGAGTTATGGTGCCCGGCATTCCGAGTGGAACAAATTGCCAGCGCCACCGGTTCCGGCGATTCGGCCATCGCTGGTTTTCTGGCAGCTTATCTGCGTGGCCATTCGATTGAAAGCACATTGAAGTTTGCCAATTGTGTCGGCTATCAGAACCTGCACGAATTGGATGCTGTCAGTGGAATTCACGATTGGGAGTATACCTGCTCGCTGGTAAACCAGAAAAATCTGACCATGATCGACATTGGGTTGCCAGAGAATGACTGGCGTTGGGATGCTGCGGTCGAATTATGGATAGGGAAAGAAGATAGAAGGTTGAAGTAATCTGTTAGCCCAGGTTTTTGCAGGACCGTCTGTTATTGGCCCTAATGTTGTCCCAACGGATAGAAAAACCCAACGGATATTATCTCATCCGTTGGGTTTTTTTATTGATCTGAATAATATTTTGCACGGCTGATTTTAGCTGAATTCTAATGCCTTAGGAGTCTCAAACCGATTGGAGCTTTTGATGATTCATGTGACTGCCATGTTGGCCATGACAGTCACATTTTTTTTTCATTGGTTGCCTAAAATTATTTCATAAGCAGCATCTTCCGTACTTGCTCGAAGGGCTGCAATTGATCATCTTGCGGGGTGATTTTGATCCGATAGAAATAGCAGCCCGAAGGAACTGGTGCATTATTGGCATCGCGGCCATCCCAGGTTGCTGTATGCATTCCTGCTGGCAGATGACTATCCACCAGCAATCGCTCCCGTTGGCCTTGCAGGTTGAAAATCTCCAGTCGAACATGGGCCGGCGCTGCCAACTGATACGAGATCGAGGTGGATGGATTAAACGGATTGGGATAATTTTGCAGCAATGCCATTTGATCGGGCGTCAGGGTGATATTGCTCCCATTGTTCTGTACCGCAATCAAATTGAGCGGATGTTTTACCTCTCGCTGGACTTCGATAGCCGAGATCTTTGGCTCATCCTGGCTGGCTGAAAAATCGATGTTCAATTGGCCATCTTTTACCGAAGCGGTGACCAATTTCACAATGGCGGTTCTTGGGCCAGATTGCGCAAAAATATCGAAATCATCCAGCACGGTCACGCCTTCAACCATCACATCCATAATGCGTTTGCCGTTTGAAGCAAAGTATATTTCAGCAAAGTGCAACGCAATCTGATAGGTGCCATTGGGCACATCGAAGATGTAGCTTTTCAACCCCCAGCGTTCACTTTGATAGAGGTCCTCGTCCTTAGTGTTTTTGATCCAATAGTAGGCTCGATAGACATCGCCGCCGACATACCCCCAGCTTCCTTTTTGATAGGGCTGATCGGCACTCCACAGGTTGCCAGCCGCATCTTTGTATTTATCGCCGCCGGCATTCACTCGCTGGATATAGGGTTGCGGCTCGCCGACCATCAACATCGCCTGCACCTGCGCATGGCCGCCATTGGATTGAATCGAGATGATCGCATCATAAAAGCCATCGGCCAGACCGCCGCGTTTGATGCTCACTTTCACGGAATCGGTGTGGCCATACAACACCCGCCCAGAGTCGGGCATGATAGCCGTAATCCAGCCGCCATTTACCACATTAGCGCGCCAGATGAGCGGTTTTACACCCTGGTTGCTGATCGTAAAATACATGGTCGACAGACTGTCTGCGAAATCCAACGCCGATGGTTCCACCACCAGATACGGGTCCTGGGGCACCTGAAACACAGTGATGCCGGAGATCGAAGCGGTGCCTTTTTCAGCAGTAAATGCGATGTCCAGCGATTTGTCGGTGATCGGAATTTCAAACAATCGAGAACAGGCGGCATTGGGTCCGACTTGAGCCAGAATATCGAATTTGTTCAAGACCAGGCTATCCTCAATGGTCACGTTGAAAATTCGCTCGCCCACAATATTTAATTGCAACTCTGCAAAATGCAGCGTCACTTTGAATAGACCATTGTTTTGCAGCGGCAATTGATATTTGGTCATCCCCTGGCGGGCGCTCTGATAAATCGCATCATCTTCGGTATTGGCGATGGGGGATTTCGAGGTGACCGCTTGACCGCCAACATGGCCAAGGTCTTCCAGCCAGGAAGAATTGTTTTTATCTGTCAATTGTGATCCGCCGCAGTTGATATGCAGGGGCTTGTTTTGGGTGTTGAAGGCTAATTTGATATCATGGTTGCCAGCATTGGTTTCCACTCGAATCGTGCCCTGATAGGTCGTATCGGCCAGTCCGGTACGATCGATGGTGACCTCCACCAGTTGCTGGTGGCCGGAAGCCAGTTGGCCGCTTTTCGGCAGGATCTCCTTTACCCAGGGCTGATCATTGCTGTTTTTCACCGACCAGTTCAGTGCGCTGGTGCCGACATTGGTGATTGTGAACGAGCGTTTCACCAGTAGCGAGCCAAAGTCCAGATTTGCCGGTTTCACTTCCGAAAGCGGTTTATCCGCCGCCACTTCCATCAATACCTTGACGTTATCGTTACCGCCATTGGAGGTAATAGTGATTTTGCCCTCGTATTCAGCCGGCTGCATCCCTACCCGGCTGACATAAACATCGACCACTTGCACTTGAGATTGGTTCAACGTCCCGCTGGTCGGCGTTACTGAGGTGATCCATGTTTTATCCGGGTCTTCGTAAAGACTCCATTGCAGCGGCAATTCACCGCCGTTTTTAATTTCAAAGCTCTGCTTAGTGCTGCCGGTGCAAAAATTGATTTCATCTTTGTTCACCCACAACCGTGGTTCGTGGGAGGGTTGCTCTTCTACGCCAATCGCTTTGACGTTGGCATGGGCAATGGTCACCCCTGGTTCTTTTTCGATGGTAATGAATTCGATATCCAGCCGCCCATCGCTAACCTCAACATCGAAAACCTTATCGATTGCGGCTGCAAAACCGGCTTCGGCAACCATATCGAAATTGTTGAGAACGCGGCTGCCCTCGATGTTCACATGGAAAATCCGTTCGCCGACGCCGTCGTAATAAAGCTCAGCGAATTTCAAAGTGACGGTATATCTGCCATTGGGAACCGTAAAGCGATACCATTGCAATGCATTACGTTCCGCTTGATACAGCGGATCATCCACGGTGCCGCTAATTGGAATGCCATAAAATAGGGCATAGCCACCGTTTTCCCACCCCCAACTGCCTGGCGAGTATTGCTGATCATCTGCCCAGACATTTCCCTCGTGATCGCGATAAGCAGTGCCGCCGCAATTGACGCGGATGATGGTTTGCGAAAATGTCATGGTAGCCAGCAGCGCCATCATCACCACGCTGGCCAAAAGCCGTAAGTTGAATTTGCTCATAACACCCCCTATAATTGTGGTATGAATAGAAATTCGGTTATGGTGCCATTCGTGCTGGAATGTTTCAGTTCGCAAACCAGAACACATTCGCAGCTACGAAGATGAATTTCAATCGGTATCAATTTGATATGCTTGCAAGAATCAGGCTTTGCCCTGCCATCTGATCTGGCAACATCATGAATTCCAAATAATGCCATAGCTACCAGAACGTTAAGGCAGAAAGAATAAATTTATTTTCAAAACTGGATCGTCACTTTCTGGCTAAACGAGTCGCAACAACCTACGGTCGTTATTTTTCTGAGCGCTCTTTATGTCTTCGTGGCTGAATGATATTGCAATTCACATTTCCGGCTACATTGACAAGGAATAATATTAACAAGACGACAAATTTGCAGAAAATAACTGGCAAAATATAGCTGTTTTTCTAATCATTGTCAAATCCTATTCGGTAACAAGATGACTGGAAGATGGGCATGAAGCAGAATTCCAGCAGATCCATCGAGCAAGGTGTTAATAGGCGGATGCAGGTATTGATGAATTTTCCATTATTTCATTGGGTTAGAGAGCTATAATTGGCGACAAAGTAGGCCAATGGAAAATCACCAGCCCGTGCCAATTACAATATTGTTAGCGCCAAAGCAATGGTGCGATTGGTATAATCCGCATCAAAGGCATCAAGTAGAGCCGCCTGCTGTGAGGCCGCAACTCCTCAGATGGGGTTATTCTCCTCCCAACGCTGTTCCAGAGCATTGGTCAGGAAAATGCCGCCCGGGCCAGCCACCGGGCACTTAGTCACACAGATACCGCAGCCGATGCACAGCGATTCATCCACATACGGAAATTTTACCACGCGTATTTCGCCATTGGGTGCCCGCGCTTCGCGGATGTCGAATTTTATCGCCTTGTCCGGCAGTGGACAATGCTCCTCGCATACCAAACAGTCTTCCGCCCGATACCAGGGAATGCAGCGGCTCTTATCAAAGTAGGCCGTCCCCATGCGCATCTTTTGCTTGGCGTCTAATGGCAGGGGATGGATTGCGCCGGTGGGACAGACCTGGCCACAAAGGTTGCAATTGTACTCACAATAGCCATGTCGGGCATTGACAATGGGCGACCAGATACCTTCCAGGCCGCTTTCCAGGAGCGCTGGCTGCAGGCAAGCGCCGGTCGAGGAACAGATTTTGGAGCAGGCCTGGCAACGAACGCAGCGATCAAGAAATTCACCTTCGGGCAGCGCACCTGGGGGGCGGACCACGGCACCATGGGCGATTTTGTTGGGGAATGCGGTTCGGATCGTGGCCAGCGTTATCACGCTACCAGCAGTCGAGTAGAGGAAGCGACGACGGGAAATGTCCAGATTTTCCGGCGCCCAGTGGAAATTCAGTCGATAACTAATGGCCTGGGTGGGGCAGACGGAGATGCAACTCATGCATTCGATGCATTCGACGCGGGAATGGGAGCGAAAATCGTCATTGATCGCATCCATCTTGCATTCCCGCTGACATTTGCCGCAATCGATACATTTATCGCCGGCTACGGTAATTCCCCTGGTCAAGCGCAGCGAAGCAAAGCCGCCAAACAACGCCCCCAAAGGGCACAGGTAGCGACACCAATACCGTCGCGCCAGCAGCGTCAACAGCAGGATGCTGCCTAAAACAAGCAGCAGCAGCACGCTATTTTGAAAATACACTTGCTCCAGGGGCAGAATAGACTCACGCAGGAAGTCATTCACGGCATATAGACTATCCTGAAAAACGCCGAAGCGGATTAGAATATCGAACAACGATTGCACCAGAAAGCCGAAGATGGGAAAAAGTGCTGCGGTGAACGAGCGCGTCATGATAACGATGGGATCAAACAGCCAGGCTAGTTGCAGCGAAAAAATTGCCGCCACCAACAGCAAGATCAACATGGTAAATTTCCAGGTGCGCAAATGACGGCTGGGCTGCGACTGGCGCTTTAGCTTCCTGCGCAGCCAATCCGCCGCGTCAATGGTCGTTCCCAGGGGGCAAATCCAGCCGCAAAAATAGCGTCCCAGCGCGATGGAAAGCCCCAATACAATAAAAGCGAAGACCAGAGGGCCAATCCATTGCCTGGTAGCCAGCAAGGTGGTTATAGCTACTAACGGGCTGAATCGAAGCAAGGTATCCGATGAAATAAAGGGTTCATACGGATAGGCTGCTTGGAAAAATAGATATAAGAAAAATAGGAAGAAGATAGCCTGAGAAATTCTTCGTGCGGTTCTCATGACGATCCTAATTTGATCACGCTTTCAGATTCACTTTTTCAATTTTTAGCTTCTGAATATCCATTCGGCCAAGGTTACGACGCTGAGCTTCCTGCAAGAATCCCAGGTTTTCGGGTTTCAGCCCAAACAATGTTGCCCCATAGGCATCCACGGCGACGGGATCGGCGCCGGCAATGATCATGTTCATTTCTTTCACATCATTCAAGTTGCCGCCCTGAGGGCCATTGTCCATTAAAATGCGCACAGCGTCCAGAATCGTGAGTTGTGGTTTGATCACTGTATTGAGATCGACAATTTTAACGTCGAAGCGATTGTGGATGTGGCCTCGATTTTCACCAATGACGCCCATGATATTTTTCAATCCCAGGGTGACGCGTGAAAGCGAGTGATGCTTGGCAATTGGGACATTGATGAACACATCGGCTTCTAAGGCATCCTGATAAAATTCCCAGGACTTGAGCTCTTTGCCCTGACTGATAGTTACTTTCCGAAATTTTTGCGGGTAAATATGACTGACCTCGGCGCCGGCATCACTGGCTGCTTTCTCGATCTGGCTACGCTGATAGCAGCGTCGGGCTTGATTGCAGGTTTTGTCGAAGACCTTTACTTTGGCTGCGCCCGCTTTCAAACAGAGCCGTACGATCTCGGCGACTACGTCGGGATTGGTGGTGGCAGCTTGCTCAGGCACCCGATCCCAACCGATATTGGGTTTCACGACCACCACCTGGCCTTTTTTCACAAATCTGGAGATGCCGCCCAGGACCTCCAACGATTTGCGGACCATCGCTGCGGGATCGCCATTTTGAATGACGGCCAGATCGACGGGGGATGGTTGCTGTGCCGTAGCTGCGGCGAGGTCAAGCTTGCCGACACCTGTAAGCGCCAATCCAGCCAAACCAGCTATTTTCAAAAATTCACGTCGTTCCATGCTTTTCATGTTGCTAACCTCCTGGTTGTTTCTTACCTGGCGATATATACTAAAAAATAGATCAAGATGCAAGAGAAAAAATTCAATGGGTCTGAAAAATTTTGGACAATGAAAAAATAGGATTCTGAGCCAGATCATGCAATTTAGGGCAGTGAGAACCGATTATCCGATGGCATCGGAAGTCGCACCGTACGAGCAGGGTGATGGCAACTGGGTTAGGGGGAGGGCATTGTGCCATCTTGCCGGGGAGGTCGTTTGATGTATCGAAGAAATAGAATCTTTTCGATTACTGTGGCATCTATTAATTAAAATTATTCGCCTGATGGTTGGCAGGGATATAATTGGATTAGGTAAACTATCAGCCTTGGCCAATTGAGCTGGCTTGTTTAAACTCATTTACAAAAAATAATAAAATTTTTGTTGACTTTTAAAGACAAGAAGCGTATATTTGGCGCTTTTAAAAATGGAAGGCTTTGGCTTCCATTTTTTTTATGTAATTTATTTGAGCAAAGAAAAGTTAAGGAGTCAAAGAAGTGGCAAGTTTATTACCATTAAACAAAGTTCGAAACATCGGGATTATGGCGCATATCGACGCAGGTAAGACGACAACGACTGAGCGCATTCTGTTTTATTCCGGTAAAATTCATCGGCTGGGTGAGGTTCATGATGGTAGTGCGACCATGGATTGGATGGAGCAGGAGAAGGAGCGCGGCATCACCATAACCTCGGCTGCCACGACGACACGCTGGGAAGGTCATGAGATCAACATCATCGACACCCCAGGGCACATCGATTTCACTGCCGAGGTCGAGCGCAGTTTACGAGTGCTGGATGGTGCGATCGCTCTGTTTTGTGCGGTCGGTGGCGTTCAGCCGCAATCCGAAACCGTCTGGCGCCAATCAGAAAAGTATAACATTCCGAAAATAGCATTTATTAATAAAATGGATCGCGTGGGTGCAGATTTCTTTACCGTGGTGAATGAAATCGAACATACATTGAATGCCAATGCCGTGCCGATTGTTATTCCCATTGGCCAGGAAGACAAGTTTGTGGGAATTATTGACCTCATCGAGATGAAAGCCATTTTGTATGATGATCCGCTGCTCAACCAGACTTATCAGGAAACCGAAATACCACCGGATATGATGGAATTGGCCACCAAATATCGACGGCAATTGCTCGAAAAAATTGCTGAACAGGATGAAACATTTTTCGAGATGGTGATCAATGGCCAGGAGCCTTCGATCCAACAAATTCGACAAGCGTTGCGAACCGCAACTATCAATCTGAATCTGGTGCCTGTGATGTGCGGCTCGGCTTATAAGAATAAAGGTATTCGACGGTTGCTGGATGCCATTGTGGATTATCTGCCATCGCCAGAGGATCGGCCACCGGTGATTGGCATTGCCAGGCAAGAAGGTGAGACCGTGGAGCGTAAACCTTCAGACACCGAGCCATTTTCAGCCCTGGTTTTTAAAATTATGGCGGATAAACATCGCGGCAAATTGAGTTACATTCGGGTGTATTCGGGCTCGGTTCAAGCGGGTTCATATATCTATAACTCCACGCAGAGGAAGAAACAACGCATTGGTCAGATTTTTCAGGTTCATGCGAACAAAATCGAAAGCCGTGAGGCCATCTATTGTGGCGAAATCGGTGCAGTTGTGGGGTTGTCCGATGCCATGACTGGTGATACCATCTGCCATGAATCGTATCCGATTCTATTGGAAGCGATCGAATTTCCAACGCCGGTGGTATCGGTTTCGGTGAAATCCAAAAGCCGTCAGGATCGAGATAAACTGGTGATGAGTTTGCATAAGCTGAGCGAGGAAGATCCGACCTTTGTGGTCAAGGGTGATGAGGAAACCGGTGAGACGGTGATTTCCGGCATGGGTGAATTGCATCTGGAAATTTTGCTGGACCGATTACGACGAGAATACAAAGTGGAATCTGAAGTCGGCGTGCCGCAGGTGGCCTACCGGGAGACTATTTACAATAAAGTGACTGAGAACACCAAATATGTCAAGCAAACCGGAGGTCATGGTCAATACGCCCATGTGGTCATCGAAGTCGAACCCTTGCCGCCTGGCAAAGGCTTCGAATTCATTAATAAGATCATCGGGGGAGTGATTCCCAAAGAATACATTCCGGCCATCGAAAAAGGCATCATCGATGCCATGGAAAAAGGACCCTATGCTGGCTTCCCCGTGGTGAATGTACGCTGCACATTGATTGATGGTTCATTCCATCCAGTGGATTCGTCGGAGATGGCGTTTCGCACCGCCGCTTCTATGAGTTTTAAGTCGGCTTTTCAAAAAGCGAGCCCGAAGCTGCTAGAACCGGTGATGGGGGTGGAAGTGACGACCTCTGAGGATTATCTGGGTGCGGTTACCGGCAGCCTGGTGACCAAGCGCGGCAAGATCCTGAATATGGATTTGAAGAATGGCACGCGGATTGTGAAGGCGCAGGTGCCCCTGGCTGAAATGTTCGGTTATACCAATGAACTACGCAATATTACCTCGGGTAAAGCCTCAGCCACGATGCACTTCGATCACTATGAGGTGGTTCCATTCTCCATTGCTGAGGAAATTGTGGAACGGCGTAAAGCCAATAAAAATGGAAAGTAATTGAAATGCAGATTGGGACTTGCTCTGTTCAGGAGCAAGTCCGGCTGCTACGCAATTCCTATGCAAGCCAACTTGCTATGGCAAAACGACCAGCGAGTTGCCGAAAAGTCGCGCGCTTAATAATACCCCTGAATTGGCCAACATCTTGCTGACCCCAATGCCTTGGCTGTCGGCCTTCCAATATCAAACTGCGCGGAGCTACGGAAGTGGAATGTAATTTGATAGCGCTGTTGAAGCCAGGCGGTCATGACCATGATAAATTTTCCTGTTCCTTGCCTAACATAATTCCGCAAATTTTTTGCCTTGATTTTTATCTAAATAATTCGTATATATCGAACCAATATTATGGCAACGAGCGACTTTCATTGGACTGAATCCAGAAATAGCGGTCAGCCATGCCATCGGATTTAAAATAAATGGCTACGCGCATACTTTAAGGCACTCGGAACTGTTTTTCTTGTTTTAATGCTAAGTGCCTCCAGCCATGCTTCTTAGGTTAAGAACAAGCAAAAAATAAGGAGAATCCTTAATGTCATCCAAAGTTCGAGAATTGCCCCCAGAGAAATTGCGGTATAATTGCGATCCCAATCAGTTTGTATTTCGCTCCACCGCGGACCTAACACCACTGGATGAAGTGATTGGACAGGAACGAGCTGTGGCCGCCATTGATTTTGGGGTGGATTTGAAAAGCTATGGTTACAATATTTTTGCGGTAGGCCCAGCAGGCGCAGGCCGTACCTCGACCATTACTGAGGCGGTTCAAAAGCGCGCGCAAGTCATGCCTGTGCCCGATGACTGGTGCTATGTGTTTAATTTTCGGAATCCAGATCAACCAAATGCGTTGCGCTTGCCGGCAGGGCAGGGCCGGGTGTTGCAAAAGAGCATGGAACAGCTAATTGCCCAGCTAAAAAAAGATATCCCTCAAGTCTCGAATTCTGAAGAGTACAAAAAGCAGCAGCAAGCGATTTTGCAAAATTCCCGGGACCAGCAGAATCGAATTTTGGCTGCGCTGGATGAGCGGTTGAAGCAACGAGGATTCACGCTGCGCAAAGTGGCCACCGGACTGGTGTTGGTGCCAATGATCAATGGCCAGATGATTACGCCAGAACAATTCGATCAGTTGCCTCAGGAGGAAAAAGATCGACTGGAAAAGGTGGGTGCGGCGTTACAGGAAGAACTAAATGAAGAATTCGAAACCATCCATAAATTGGAGCGCGAAACCAAAGCCAAATTGGAGCAACACGAACGCCGCATGATGCAGATCGCTATACGCCAGCCCTTAAAGGACATTCATCGCCAATTTGAAGGCCACGATGAGGTGCCAATCTATTTAAAAGAGGTGGAAGACGATGTTCTCAATCACATCGCGGATTTTCTCGCGCCACCTGCGGAAAGTGAAGCTGAGGCAGCCACGCCTTCGAGCGCCGGTCAGGTGACATTTGATCGCTATCGGGTTAATTTGATTGTCGATAACAGCGATAGCAAGGGCGCACCGGTCATTGTCGAACCGAATCCTACCTACAATAATCTCATCGGCCGCATCGATCGCATTTCAAAGATGGGCATATTGATTACAGACTATTCCCTGATCAAAGCTGGATCGCTCCACAAAGCGAATGGCGGATTTTTAATCATCGAGGCAGAGCAACTCTTTCAATCGCCTTTGGCCTGGAAAGCGTTAAAACGGGCATTGAAAAACCAATCCATTGTCATTACGGATTTAAGCGAAGAATACAGCTATGTCAGCGTCAAAACGCTGGAGCCGGAACCGATCCCGCTAAACGTAAAAGTGATTATTATCGGCAGCTATCGTTATTATTATGCGCTGCTCAATTATGATGACGAATTCCCCGAATTGTTCAAAGTCAAAGCGGATTTCAATATTGATATGCCGCTGACACGGCAGAACATACAGAGCTATGCCCGGTTTATTCGCAATCAATGCGAAGCGAAGCAATTGCATCATTTCGATCCCGAAGCTGTCAGCCGGGTGGTGGAATACGGTGTGTTTCTGACCGGCGATCAAAAAAAACTCTCCACTCGTTTTTCGGATATTCAGGACCTGCTGGTGGAGGCCGATTACATCGCCCAGAAACATCGACATTCGTTGGTCTCTGGCGCCGATGTGCAACAAGCGATCGCTGCCCGCGAGTACCGCCTGAACAAATATGAGGCTCGTGTTCGAGAATCGATTATCGAAGGAACGATCTTTATTGCCACCGACGGCGAAAAAGTTGGTGAAGTGAATGGTCTTTCGGTGATCGATATCGGGGACTATGCATTTGGCAAGCCGACGCGAATTTCGGTACAGACCTATCTGGGACGGAGTGGCGTCATCGACATTGAACGGGAAGTAAAACTAAGCGGCCCCTTACATAGCAAGGGCGTGCTCATTCTGTCGGGTTATTTAAATGGCATGTTCGGCCAGCAGCGACAGTTGTCCATGTCGGCCAGTATTACGTTTGAACAGAATTATGACAGCATCGACGGCGACAGCGCCTCATCAACGGAGTTATATGCTCTACTGTCCAGCTTATCGGGTTTCCCCATTAAGCAGGGAATTGCGGTCACGGGTTCGGTGAATCAGTTGGGAGAAATACAGCCAATTGGTGGGGTTACTGAAAAGATCGAGGGTTTTTTCCATATCTGCAAAGAACGTGGTCTGACGGGTGAGCAAGGGGTGATTATTCCCAAAAGCAATGTGCGAAATTTGATGCTGAAAGCAGAGGTCATTCAGGCCGTCCGAGAAGGCAAATTTCATATCTATCCTGTCGCCACTGTCGATGAGGGGATCTCGATTTTAACCGGCAAAAAGGCTGGTAAGCGGCAGGCGAATGGCCGATTTCCCAGGAACAGCGTTTTTGGCGCGGTCGAAAAACGATTAGAGGAATTGGCGGAACAATGGAAGAACCAGGATCGCAGCTCTAACAAGGAGGCGAACAAAGAGAAAAAAGAACCTGAGGAAACAAACCAGAAGCAGGAGGATCAGGAAGGATCGAGCGAATAGAACTGGTTCTCTAAGTAATTGTCATGCAGAATGCGCCGAGCAAAAAATCCTCCCAGGCAATCCAGGTCGATGCTGGCCAGGATTCATTTGTTTCGGTTATGGAGGCGTAAGCGAATGGATACTTGTTGGCGAAGGGGGCGAAGGGCGAGATTCTGGTTTGGTTATAAAAAAACGGCAGCGTTGCGGCTGCCGATTTTTTTGTCATGGCATCTGTATAATCCTATCGATCAATTAGCTGGTCACCAACACTCGCTTGTGATTGTTATTCAGGCTATATAGCGTTCGCTTTTTGCCATTGACATTGATTTTTTCTTTATAAACCGGTATGCCCAGGTGGGGCATGATCTCTTTAGCAATGAAATTGCCCATGGCCGCTGGATTTTCAACGTTGTATTTGTCATAGCCTAAGGTTTTAATGGCCTCCTTATTCTCGGCAATCAACGTACGAAGCAGCTCTTTGCCAGTAAGGTCATGTTCTTTGAGCATCTCCAGCACCTTTGTTCTGAGATCTTCAATTTGCATAAAATCTCCTCCTCAAAACTGTTCTAACGACTAATTTAGAAGATTTATATGTATTGGGTGAATTGGTTATCAAATTTAAGGGGCTAAATATATCAAACTTTTTAGTTGTTGTCAAGTATAATTTTTGTGGTTTTTGAAAAGCGATCGTTTGAGATGCTTTTCAGAGCAAGTTCTAATAAGTTCTTTAACAATGTGTGCCAAGCGAATGTCTGATTGTAGACTGTTCCAGGTGTTAGCGATGCCGTAACCGTCGCTGAATGAATTTTCGCTTGACTTTTGTTCCAAGGTTATTTAATTTTGATTGATGTGGCTCACTTGAGTTAATTTCAATGGACACTGGCCGGTTGATGTTGAAGCAAGGATTAAGGAGAGGTCGGTTAGTGTCGTGTCGATCAGATGCTGAATATAGCCACATTGCCACGAATTTTTTTATGAATGAGTCTAGTGCTGGCGGGTTTAGATGATGGCTGCAATTAATGGAGGCACCCGCCAGTGTGTGATGGTGTGATTTGATTTTAATTCTGTTAAGGAAAGTATGAAAAAAGGCAAACTGATCCGGTTTATCTATAATCCACACTCGGGGCTGATCCATCCAGAGCATTTTATTCGTCGCGTGATCGCTTATTATTTCCCTGGTAATTTATGCTATTATGATTTTCACGTAACGGAAGGCAAGCAGCATGCTTACCATTTAGCCAGGGATGCGGTAAAAGAGGGGTACGATATTGTGGTGGCTATTGGGGGCGATGGAACAGTCAATGAAACCGCATCCGGCCTGGTCAATTCCGATACGGCGTTGGGAATTATTCCCAATGGTTCTGGCAATGGCCTGGCTCGCGGATTGGGCATCCCCTTGAGCATCCGGCGGGCCACTCGATTGATTACAGTAGGCACGACGCGGGCGATTGATGTAGGGCAGGTGGGCGAGCGCTATTTTTTTGTGGTAGCTGGTTTGGGATTGGATGCAGTGATTGGCAAACGATTCGAGGATTTTAAATTGCGGGGGCCGGCGCCTTATTATATCGCTGGTTTCAGAGAATTTTTTCGGTATCAGGAGCCGGAGTATGTGATCAAGTGGAGCGGCAAGATCATTCGCACACGCGCTCTGGTGGTGGCGATTGCGAATATGCGGCAGTACGGCAATAATGCGATTATATCGCCGCGTGCCCGACCTGATGATGGATTATTAGACCTGGCGATCGTCAAACGAAGCAATTTGGTATCAACAATTTATTATTTGCCCACGTTGTTCACGGGGCTTATCGATCGAGCGCCATTTATTAAAATATTTCGAGGGACACGGTTTGAAATCCAGCGCGAGTTGCCGGGGCCTTATACGCTGGATGGCGAGGTCTTCGAAGGCCAAAGGCACCTGCAGGTCAGTATGTTTCCTCATGCCCTCCAGGTGGTTGTTAGTGATCCGAATTTTTAGTCATCGGCCACAGTACACGTTCATAGCGAGAGGCGTTTTCACTGCCGCCTGATATCTGACATAGCGAATACACAGCAAGCTAACCTTTGAATCAGCATTGAAGAGTACATCCGGGGAAATTCAAACAAATGCAAATGATGAAATTCGGAATGAACATGCGTGGTGGGCTACTGACCCTGGTAGGTTGCTTCATCATCGGGATAATTGTTACGCCTGCGGCAGGCCAGTTAGCCACTCAATATGAGGAGCAAACATTTGCTACTGCCAGTGGTCTGTATCGAGATGGCTTATATAAGTTGGCCATCGACCAGTTGTCAGATTTTCTGGTGCGATACCCGAACAGCACGTTTGCGGGCATCGCTTCGTTTATGCTGGCGGAATCCTATTTTCAACTTAAGGACTATACGAATGCAATTTATCAATATCAAAAATTACTATTAGCCAGCCCGACCGTTCAATATCGGCAGCAAGCGACAGTGCGCATGGCCGAATGTCATTTTCATCTGAATCAATTGGCTGCAGCCCGGGAGATATTAACGAAGTTTCTGCGCAGCAATCGGGAGGGGGAGGTGGTGGATGACGCGCTGTACTGGTTGGCCGAAACAGAATATCGATTGGGACAAAAAAACGAAGCGTTGCGTCATTATCGTGAGTTGGTCGATCGTTTTCCCAAAAGTAATCTGGCTGATTATGCGTTGTATTCGATCGCGTTCATTCAGGAGAGTAGCGGCACCCTGAGCGAGGCAATGGAATCCTACAAAAATTTGATCAAGAATTTTCCAAGCAGCAAGCTCTACGCGGTTGGCCTGTATCGCATTGGTCTGGTGGCATTTAATCAACGCGACTATGCGTTTGCCATTCAGGTATTGACGACGGCGGTTGAGAAATATCCCACCAATGAGCAGGCCGCGCGGGCCATTTATGCGATCGGTGAGTCGTATATCAATTTGAATCAGTTCGCTAAAGCGATTGATCAATATCAAAAGCTGATCCGAATTGCTCCAGCGTCGGAATTGGCGGCTGATGGATATTATGGGATTGGCTGGGCTTATATCAAGCAAAAACGATTTCATGAAGCGATTGCCTATTTCGATTCCCTGCTGCAAAAATTTCCTCAGAGCGAAATAGCCGCCCAGGCGCTGTATCAAAAAGGAAGGTGTTATCAATGGCTGAATGAATTGCCCCAGGCTCGCCAGGTTTTCGAGTCGCTCATTGCCCGCTATCCGCAGCACGAAAAAGCCGCCAATGCCTATTATGAAATTGGTGCCATGGATTTTCAGGCAAACGACTACGGCGAGGCACGGCGATCGTTCGAGCGAATTTGGGCTGTTTTTCCGGGAAGTTCTCTGGCCGCTGAGGCAGGGTTTATGATTGGTGAAACCTATCGCGCTGAAAAACGATATGCGGATAGCCAGCAAGCCTACGAACGCGTTTTGCGCCAATATCCCAATGCCAAAGTGATCCCATCGGTGCTGCTAAAATATGGCTGGTGTTTCATGCAAGAACAAAAGTTTGATCAGGCGCTGCAGCAATTCGAACAGTTTTTAAAAAAGTATCCGCGTCATGAATTGGAAGATCAGGCCATATTCTGGAAAGCCGAGGCATTGTTTCATCTAAATCGATATCCGCAGGCCATCAGCCATTATGGTATGGTGATTCAGCAATACCCCCAATCGACGAAATTGGCCGATAGCTATTATGGTCGCGGCTGGTGCCACTTTAAAACCAATAATTTTTCGGCTGCTGTGGACGATTTTAATTCGGCCGTAAAACATGCGACCGATCCTGCGATCCGAGGGGATGCGCTATTACGCAAGGGCGATGCGTATTTCAATTTGAAGCAATACGAGAATGCCGTGGCCAGCTATACCCAGGTGCATCATCTGAATAGCGATCCTGCATTGCAGGCTGAGGCGCAATTCCAGATCGGTCAGAGCTATTTCCGACTGACAGATTACGTATCGAGCATCCGCGAATTTCGCACGCTCAAGCATTCCTTTCCTGCCAGCAAGTGGGCGGCTGAAGCCCAGTTCATGATCGGCAAATCGCTGTTCGAGGCTGGCAAATACGATTCAGCGATCGTCGCGTTCCAAGATTTGGTGCGCGAATTTCCTGTCAGCGACTGGGCGGACGATGCCATTTATGGACAGGCGGATTGTTATTACAATTTAGGCCGTTATGACTTGGCCATCCTATATTACCAGAAAATCATCACCGAATTTCCCGATAGTGATCTGGTGGATGATGCGGTAGGCGGCATTCAGTGGGCCTACCTCCAGCAGGGACAGAATGAGAAAGCCTTAAATCTTGCCGATGATTATATTCGCAAACATCCAGAGACTGCGCTGGCGGCGGACCTTCAGAACCGCAAAGCAGAGCTGCTGTTTAATCTCAAAAAATATCAGGCCGCGATTATCGCCTATCAGGAATTGCTTAGAAACTATGCTGGGACCCCAACGGCTCAGGCAGCCTGGTATTGGATCGGCGAGAGTTACCTTCAGGCCGGCAACACCAGTGAGGCATTGATTGCCTATCAACAGCAGGTGAGTCAATTTCCTCAGAATAAGTTTGCTGTGGAAGCCTATTTGAAAATCGGGACGATTCAGCAGCAGCAAAAAAATTATGCTCAAGCCATTGCCACCTATTTGCAAGTGGTCGAGAAATATCCCACGGTGGATGGGGCTGGTCGGGCATTGTTGGAGATAGGTCGTTGCTATCAATTGAATGAGCAACCTGACAATGCCCAGCGTTCTTATCTCCAGGCGATCGAATTGTTTGGCGAGTCAGAAATCGGTTTTCGGGCCCGGCTGGAATCGGGAAAAATCTATCTGCGTAAAAGCCAATTTAAGGAAGCTCGAAAGCAACTCCAGGCGGTTGTGGATTACCGTACGCCTTCCATTTCGGCCGAAGCGCAGTACTGGATTGGCGAAACATATTTGCTGGAAAAGGACTATGCCAAAGCATCGATTGAATTTCTGAGAATCAGATACCTTTTCCCCAGTATGACATCGTGGATCATTCGGGGATTATATGAGGCAGCAGTGGCGAATGAGCATCAGCAACGCTATGGCGAAGCACGGTTGCTGTATCGAACAATCATCGAGCAATATAATGACCAGGAATATCGACAGAAAGCGCAGCAGAAACTACAGGAGATTGCAGAAAAATAGATGAAGAAAAATGCACTCTACATAATGATGGTGTCATTGGCGATTATGCTTTTATGGCTGCAGTCAGCTCGGCTCGGTGCGCAAACGCAGCCAACGACAGCAGACTCGGTTCGCAAATTGCCCCCTCAGGATGATAGGCCAAAGCTGGAGCTGCCCGACGTACTGATCTATGGTCCTGATCGCGCCATACGCACCGATGGCGAAAAACTGAACAGCACACATGATGATTTGAAACTGATAGCGCCGAGCACTGATTATCGTTCGCGGCTCGGCGATGATCTACTTGACCGCCAGAAGGACCTTTATTCTGCCCAGGTAAAAGGTCCGGGACGACGGCTGCTGCTGCAATCGGCAGTAGGACGCTTTCAGCAATTTGATGTGCTGGCAGGTTTTCAACAGGAAACTAAATTATACAATTTTAGCTTGCAGGGCAGCTATGACCGCAACGAAGGACAATTCGAGAACAGTCAGTATTTCCAGGCAGAGGCGAAGGGACATGTTGCAGGACGAATTTCGCCGCAGATTTTGTTGTCTGGCCAAATGAATTTCATGGTATCCCAATATGGTATGTATGCGGCAGGCGATAGCCAGCTCCAGCGAAAGATAAATCAGGGCAATTTCAGATTGGCGGCTAAATGGGCGCCGGATGCCAATCAAATCTACGATGGGGCAATCTATTTTCATCAAACGACTTTTCGAGATCGTGACACCAGTGACTATCGCTCAGAGGTCAATGAAAAGATGCTGGGCATTATGGCTGGCTTCCAAACAAAATCCAGCCTGGTTCCTCTATTCGTTACCGCGAAGTATGAATTCAATCAGCTCGCCGATGAAAGGGATAGTAGTCAGACCCAGGGCTTTTTGCAGCTAAAATCCTGGCTGTTTTATGCCTATCGACAATTGCTTGTTGTCAAACCAGCCCTGGTTCTCGAATATTTTGCCGCGGGGGACTCGTTTGCCAAAAACTTGTTGGTGCCGGAACTGGAGCTAACTGCCACGCCAACGCCAGCCCTGGGTCTTTTTTTCAAAGCCGGGGTAGGTTATCATCCCGCCAATCATTCTGATCGTTGGAGCCAAAATGCTTTTGTCAGCAGGCAAATTGACTTTATTCCTGCGGAGCGGCAGTTGGAACTCAAGTTCGGCATTGAATATGCGCTGTTGAGCCGGGTGAGTATTCGTGGGGAATGGCTGCATCAACGCTGGGCACGCTATGGATATTTTCGGCGCGAGCTCGATAGCGGTCTGTACCGAATGAGCGCCCTGGATCGCGTGACCATGAATCAAGCGGTTCTGCGAGCAACGGCAAATCTTTCACCGCAACTCACGATGGACGGTGGGCTTCAGCTCGCGTTCGCAGCAGTGAAACATGATACGCTATCTGGAGCAAAGGTGCATTTGCCATATTTGCAGCCCTGGAGAATTCCAATCCATGTTTATTATACCATCAACAGCCTAACTCAATTGCAGGCAACACTGATCGGGATCGGCGCCCGATATACTTCGCTCACCGGCAATCGAACCCTGAGCCCGGTAGCGTTGCTTTCATTTAGACTGGAGCGACAACTGCACCGGAAAATTTTAGGCTATGTTGAAGGCAGAAATTTGCTCAACCAACACCACGCATTGTGGCAGGGTTACCCATCGCAGCGAATGTATTTTGAATTGGGCATCAAAGGGAGTTGGTGAGCTACGATCCGGGGAACGCTGAAACTTAGCTGATATTTGATTTTCAAATCTAAGACAGGAGTTCTGTGATCAAATCCACGCACGACTGGCTCCTGATCCGGCTGCCGATGACAGACGCGATCGAGGATGCCTGGAGTAATTTTCTATTTGAATTGGGGGCGACCGGCTGTCAGATCGAGGATGGGTACCTGGAGGCATATTTTTCGGAGGCGGAGTGGTCCGAGGAAAAATGGCAGCGAGTTCAACGCTATCGAGAAGCACTGGCTGCGCTGGGTTTGCCATTGCCTGCTGGACAGATACAGCTTCAAAAATTGCCAAACCGTGATTGGAACGAGCAATGGAAGCGATCCATTCGACCCATTGAAGTCGGACAGCGAATAATTATTAAGCCAAGCTGGACCGAACTGCCGGTCATGTCCGATAGGATTGTGATCGAAATCGATCCCCAGATGGCATTTGGCACTGGCACCCATGCCACCACGCAATTGATGCTTGAACTGCTGGAGGCGCAGGGAACGGCCTATCGGCACGTGCTGGATATCGGTACGGGCACGGGCATCCTGGCCATTGTCGCCGCCCGGCTAACCCCAGCAGAGATTGTAGCATTTGACAATGATCCCATTGCAACTGCGACGGCCAGAGAAAATTTGGCAAAAAACCGGGTGGCGTCGCGTGTTCATTTGTTTTGCGGAACGCTGGAGGCAATTCGGAAGCGTCAATTCGATCTGATACTGGCCAATGTCAACCGAACGGTAATTCTGTCGTCGCTAAAGACGATCCACGATCTCTTATCCACATCCGGTCATGCCATTCTCTCAGGCATTCTTTGCGATGAACGCCCGCAATTGATGGCAGCGTTGCAACAACAGGGAAACTGGGCGATGGTCATCGAAAAAGAACAGGATGAATGGATGGCCGTTGTGATAAAAAAAATATCATGACCGAAAATAGCTATTAATGGCGATGAACGCAAATCAGCCCGATAAAAACTAGATGAGAAGAATATTCCTGATAATATGTCTTCTGCTGGTTCTGGTGCGCCTCCTATCCGCAGCCAGCAAGAAGGTAATGGTTGACTCGATTGCAGTCAACAACCAACTGCTGCTGTTGAGCTTTCACGCCGAGGAATTCATTGATGAAAAAATCGCCGAAGGGCTGCAAAAAGGCCTAACCAGCACGGTAGAATATCAGATCCAGTTGTGGGAAAAAAGGGGCGGCTTGATCAATAATCTGGTAGCCCAACGGGAGCTGCGCATGAAGATCTACTTTGACAATTGGGAGCATAAATATGTTTTGCTTACCCCAGAGGAGAAGCGATTGACCAATTCCCTGGCAACCGTGAAAGAAAGATGCTCCGTTGGCCAGAATGTGGAGATTGTGCCTCTGGCGCAACTCAAGGAGGACAGAAAATATTTTATAACCATCAGTCTGGTGTTACGGCCACTATCCATGGAAAATTATCAGGAGATCAAGAATTGGCTGAGCGGTCGGGCGAGAGATTTTTCGCTGAAGGACATTGACGACACGCAACAACAGGAAAAAAAATTAAAAGGCGGGCTGTTGAAGATGTTTTTAACGCTCACCGGCTTTGGTGATCGAGTGGTCAGTGGACAAGGTGCCGAGTTTATCATTCACCAGGGAGTGATTGAGCGGCTAAAATGAAGTGGCTGTTGCACTATGATGATGTTTGAATATCAACAAACCCAACGTTTTTTTGCCCAGATTGCCGGTGGCCTGGAGCCTCTGGGTGAGGAGGAACTGGCTCGATTGGGCGCTCGCCAGATAGAACTCACATTTCACGGCCTCTATTTTGAAGCTTCGCTAGAAACGTTGTATCGCATCAACTATCAATCGAGATTTATCAGCCGCATTCTTGCGCCGTTGATTAGTTTCCCGTGCGATAATCCACAGCTTTTATATAATCAAGCCAGGAGCGTGGCTTGGGCAAGTTTATTTTCCGCCGATCAATCGTTTGCCATTTTCGCCAATGTATCGCATAGTCAGATAACGCATTCCCACTATGCGGCGCTGCGCGTTAAAGATGCCATTGTGGATTATTTTAGAATGAATTTTGGGAGGCGACCCAGCATCGAAACAATCGATCCCGACGTCTGGATTGGATTGTATATTGACCATGATATGGCCACTATCAGCCTGGATACATCGGGTGGCTCATTGCATCGGCGGGGTTATCGGTTGGCTTCGGTGGAAGCGCCGATGCAGGAGACCGTGGCTGCAGCCATCATCCATTTTGCCGATTGGGTTCAGGCTGGCAGGCCTCTCTACGATCCCATGTGTGGCTCGGGCACGTTGTTATCCGAAGCCTTGATGGCCTATTGCCAGGTGCCCGCGGCGTTCCTGCGGTCACGATTTGGATTCGAGCACCTGCCTGATTTTGAAAAAAATAGCTGGTTAGCAATAAGAGCGGAGGCCGATCGGCAAATCCGTCCGTTTCCAGAGGGTTGGATTGCGGGGAGTGATCTCTCAGCGCAAGCCATCGCTGCTGCTAAAAGCAATTTGCAGCGTCTGCCTGACGGCAATAAAATCCAATTGGCAATAACTGATTTTCGGCACATCGAAAAATTGAATAATACTATCATTGTATGTAACCCGCCGTACGGCATCCGCCTGGGCGAGCGGAAGAGTCTGGGATCGTTCTATAAATCATTAGGTGATTTTTTGAAACAACGCTGTCGAGGCTCAATGGCTTTCATTTATTTTGGCAATCGGGAATGGCTGAAATATATCGGATTAAAGCCTTCCTGGAAAAAACCGCTGAATAATGGCGGATTGGACGGTCGACTGGCAAAATTCGAGCTTTATTAGATGGTCATTGGTTGGTAGGTGCTGCGTTGCTGTTCCAAGGATGACCAGCTAATGTTTAAAATGGCAACGTCTCAATTGAACCCTTGGCACTGCACCTGATCTACTCCTGTTTAATCGCTTGACATTTACCTTCTGATTTTGTATTTTGATGCCCTTAGTTGGCGATTTATATTTCCTAATAAATTTTGATTAAGATTGGAAAGAGGAAACGACGAAAAATATGCTGAAACCCCTGGAAGAGATGACGCCGGCAGAATATGCAGCATTGGGTTTGAAAGCCGGGTTAGAAATTCATCAACAATTGGCCACGCAAAAGAAGCTGTTTTGCCGCTGTCCGGCTGGGCGCTATAGCGAAAGTTATGATGCTGAAATCTTGCGTCACATGCGGCCCACACTTTCCGAACTGGGCGAGTATGATGGCACGGCCTTGATGGAGTTTAAGACCAAAAAGGAAATTATTTATCAGCTCAATAAGCATTCGGTCTGCACCTACGAGATCGATGATGCTCCGCCCTTTGAATTGAATCAGGAGGCGCTGGATATTGCGCTGGAGATCGCATTGCTGCTGCAGTGCCATCTGGTGGGGGAATTGCATATCGCCCGCAAGCAATATCTGGATGGCAGCATTCCTACTGGATTTCAGCGGACGACGATTTTGGGGATTGATGGCTGGATTCCATATAACGATCGGCGCATTGGGATTATTCAACTGGGGCTGGAAGAAGATGCCTGTCGCGAAGTGAATGATGTGGGGCATACCCGGACCTACAAAACCGACCGCTTGAGTATGCCGCTGATTGAAGTCGTCACCTACCCGGACATGCGGACGCCCAAGGAAGTCGCCGAAGTGGCGCAATTGATCCGGCAACTGACGCGCTCGACCGGAAAAGTCAATCGGGGCATTGGCGCTACCCGGCAGGATGTGAATGTGAGCATTGTGGGCGGCACGCGGGTCGAAATCAAAGGCGTGCCACGGATTCCACTGATTCCCCAACTCGTCCATACGGAAGCGGGGCGACAGAAGGCACTATTGGAGATTCGCGATAAGCTGAGATGCCGTGGGCTGAACGGTGACAATTTCAAAGCGATGTTTTTTGATGTGACCGATATTTTGAAAGAGACCGGTTATCTGCCGATCAAGAATGCGATTGACAATGATTTTAAAATCAAATGTGTTCGTCTGCCATTGTTTCGAGGCATATTAAGCTATCGTACTCAGCCTGGTACGAATTTCGCCAAAGAAATTTCGGATCGCGTGCGAGTTATTGCTTGCCTGGATAAAATTCCCAACATCATTCATTCTGATACCGAGGATGTTACCATCAGTAGTGCGCACTGGCAGAAAATTCAGCGGCTAACCGGGAGCCAGCCAGAGGATGCTCTGGTCATTGTGTGGGGGCCGGCCAGCGATGTAGCTACTGCTGTGCAAGAGATCGGCATTCGTTGTCGCGAAGCACTGGTCGGCGTTCCCAGCGAAACCCGTCAAGCATTGCCCGACGGAACTACTGGTTTCGAGCGGATTTTGCCAGGACCGGATCGCATGTATCCCGACACAGACTTACCACCCATTCCACTCAGTGAGGCACGAATCCGGCGCATCCAGATGTCGTTGCCGATGCTACCCTGGGAGCGTCGGGCGAAGTATCAGCGGCTGGGAATCGGAGATTATATGATCGACAGTCTAATTCTCTCGGGTCGCGGGGCAATATTCGACCGTCTGGTGGATGAATTGCACGTGGCGCCCAAAGTGGCAGCGGTGTTTCTGACCCAAACCTTGACGCATTTGAAACGTCAGGGATTGCCTATGGATCAGGTGGACGAGGCCGTAATTATGGTAATTTTCAAAGCCTATATCGAACACCAGATCGTGGCTGAGGCTATTCCGCTGATTATTCGAAGTTGGCTGCGTTCGAACCATCGTTCTATCGAGGCGGTGATCGCCGATTATCCGATTCTTCCCGATGCAAAAATTGTGGCGATCATTCAGGAACGACTGAAGCAGTCAATGGAGCTTCGGTTTAAAGATCGCTCGAAAAGGCGGGCGTATCTGATCGGATTGGTGATGAAACGAATACGTGGCTTAGCCAGTGGCAGAAGAATCGTGACTCTGGTCGATCAAATCTTAACAGAGGAAGATAAAGAGTAGACAGCATAGAGGAAGTTTGTGTCATGATGGACAACGAGAAATATAAAGGGTACCGCGGCGCGGCATTAAGTACGTTAAAAAATTTTGGAACTCAGGTCTGGAGTGACGTCGAGGTTACCACCACGCGGGGCGAATTCAAGGGAATCATTCTGCCCCGTTCCGAAACCGCAGATGACCGACACATTGTACTGAAATTGCGGAATGGTTATAATGTTGGCCTGGCAGTGGAAACAATTACTCAGATGGCCGAAAAGGGCTACAAACAGGCTCACTATAAAATACCCGAAAAGACGTTTCCTTATGATCCCAAAAAGCCTCGGGTGAAGCTTCTGGGTACCGGCGGCACCATTGCCAGTCGCCTGGACTATCGTACTGGCGCGGTGATACCCGCTTTCTCGCCGGGCGAATTGTATGGATCGGTGCCCGAATTGGCAGATATTTGCAATCTGGAAACCGAAAAGCTCTACGGTGTTTTTAGCGAAAACATGGGACCGGAGCAATGGATAGGTACCGCCACGGCAATCGGACGCGAGATCGAGAAAGGGGTGGATGGGATCGTCATTGGCCATGGCACTGATACCATGCATCACACCGCCGCCATCCTCTCGTTTATGGTTCAGCATTCACCGGTGCCCATTGTGATGGTCGGCTCACAGCGATCCAGCGATCGGCCATCGTCTGATGCCGCCATTAATCTGATCAATGCCACCAAAACCGCGGCCGAAAGCGATATTGCCGAGGTCATGGTATGCATGTTTGGGCCAACCAGCGATCAATACGATCTGCTGCATCGAGGCACGCGGGTGCGGAAGATGCACTCCAGCTATCGCTCCACTTTCCGCACCATTGGCGACATTCCATTGGCGATGGTTTGCCGCGATTGGATCATTCCACTCCGGGACGACTATCAGCGCCGACGCAAAGATCGTCAGGTGGTGATCAACACGGCATTTGAAGAAAAAGTGTCCATCGTCTACTACTATCCAAACATGAAGCCTGATATCATTGAGGCGCTGATCGATAACGGTTATCGTGGTATCATTATTGCTGGCACGGGCCTGGGGCATGTGAACAAACCACTTTACCCCTCTTTGAAGCGGGCGAATGAACTGGGGATCGCCATGTACATGACGGTGCAAACACTGTGGGGTTATGTCCAGATGTATGTTTACGACACCGGCCGTGACATCATGGAACTGGGCGTTATTCCCGCCGCCAATATGCTGCCGGAAGTGGCCTATGTCAAATTGGGTTGGGCCTTGGGACAGAGCAGCGATCTGAAAAAGGTGAAAGAAATCATGCTCACGCCGATAGCTGGCGAAATCACTGAACGGGAACCGCATAACGGCTATTTGATTTATCAGGGGGGAATTCCGGAAGTGGAGGAATTTATTTCGAAGTATTGGAGATAGGGGAGATGGTGGTATAGGGTATAGGGTATAGGGTATAGGGTATGGGGTATGGGGAGCGGTTGACTGTGATTGGTTGGGTGAGGTATGTTTAGCAAGTGGGATGTGCAGTCGTGGGCTGCGAAGTTCCGCTTTTTTGCTGTTTTGGCGGTATGTTAAACGCGTGATGGCACCAAAAAGAATTTGCCGATTCCTATGGCATATCATTTGCTTTTGCAACTTGTAATAAGCTTGGTGTTTTATCCGTAGAGGCCGAAATGGTGATCATTGGCAGTTCAGTAACTTCATGTTGGCCGGATCACCTGGCGCAAGAAACTCAAATTGGGAGCGTGGGAGAGAAATGATTGGGCAACAGAACGACATCACGAACTATCAGCGGCTGGCGCGGCATCTCATCAAAAGTCGATTGCGTCGGCTGACCACTCCGGATTGCCTATCGATCGTACCAGAAATGCGACTTCGAGGCCATATCCGATTGCTAGACGTCGGCTGCAACAACGGCAGGCTGCTGTTCAAGCTGGCGTCATTCATGGAAGATAGCGAGCTGCATGGCGTTGACATCAATGACCGTCATATTAAGCGAAATCAAGCTCGCAATCGTTATCGGAACGTTCAGTTTCATTGTTCTCCGGCTGAAAATTTGCCATTCAATGCCGGCTATTTCGACATTGTTTGTTGCACCAATGCGTTGCACAAATTTCCGCAACGGGTCCGGGCGCTGGATGAAATGCATCGAGTGCTAAAAACCGGCGGCGATTTATATATTCTGGAAGCCATCCGCGATGAGAAATGGAAAGATAAGTTCGACAAAATTCTTCGCCAATCAAAATTTATTTTGCCAGAGAAAAGGTATCTCCAAAGAACCGCTCTATTCAGCAAAAGCTATTTTATCCATTATGTGAAGTAAAAATTAAAGGCCACCAGGGAGCAGTGAACTTTTCCCAATTCAAGTTGTAGAAATAAATTCATCTTGATAAGCAGTTGGTCAGGGTGATTTATTTTCTGATAGATGTTTTCAATTGCGATGGACGGGGCGAATGTTTCGCCTAACTACGAATGATGGATTGGAGATCTTATGGCCAAAAAACTGCTCCTGGTGCCCCTTGCATTCATTTTCTTCCAGCTAATTTCTGGAATCGGCTTTTCGCAACAACCAAGCGACGTGATGGTGCTGATTGAAAACCCTAACTTTGAACGCCTGCATCAAATACCTCAGCTAAAAACCTATTTCCATGATGTGAATTCTGTCATCGGCGAAGTAAGCCGCAATGACCTGGTGATTCTTAAAAAGTACGGTATAGAATATCGCATTATCGATGAGCGGGGCTGGTCTGGCGAGTATTATGTGGTTAGTCCACGACCCGGCGGAAATGCGTTATCCTCGCTTCGGGTCGGCGAGATGCTTCATGCAGGTGCGTTGCAGTCAATTATCAAGGTCACACCTGCGCAGGAAGACGAGCTATTTCAAGCAGGATTGCAGTTGGAAAAAATTACCCGCGTGAAGAAACCGCTTCCGCCATTAGCTGCCGCTCAGCTTCATTTCGTGGTTCACGAGGATTCAGCCATTCGCCAGATCATTGATCAGGTATCGGCCACTGAATTGCTAACCCGTGTTCAACGCTTGCAGGACTTTAAAACTCGCTACACGCATTCGGATTCGATCATTCATGCGGGTCAATGGATTTATAATGAATATCTGCGGCTGGGCTACACTGATGTGAAATTTGATACGTTCTATCTGGAGACTGTTGCTCATCGCAATATCATTGCCACCAAGCCAGGATTGATCTATCCCGATAGCGTGATCATGATTGGCGGTCATTACGATTCGTTTTCTTCAACTCCCCTGACTGCGGCTCCTGGGGCTGAAGATAATGCTTCCGGCACCGTGGCTGCTATCGAGGCAGCTCGAATTTTAGCTGATCATCATTTTGCGGCCACTATAAAATTCGTTGCCTGGGATGCTGAAGAGATTGGTCTGGTCGGCAGCGAACGATATGCGCGAAAGGCATACAGCAATAAAGAAAAGATTGGCTTTTACCTGAATTTTGATATGATTGGTTTTCGCCACCCATCGGATCCTCGACGCGATGTTCAACTCTTTACCGATCAGCCATCTCGACCTTATGCAGAATTGACTGCAGAAATGGCTAAAACGTATACCAGTTTGATGCCGGTAATCCCAGGCAACAGTTCTGGCAGCGATCATCGCTCATTTCAAAGTTACGGTTATCGGTCAATTTTTGGCTTTGAAGGTGACTATGATTTTTCCAACAATCCGCATTATCATCAACCATCGGATAAAACCCAATACATGGATTTTGAATACATGAAGGAAGTCGTCCAGATGGGAGTGGCGACTATTGTTCATTTAGCGGGTCTGGCAGATAACTTCGAAGGCCGACCGTTTGTCAAATATCAGTCGCATACATTTGATGATGATATGTTAGGCAGCAGCTATGGCAACGGTAATGGTTATCTCGATGCCGGGGAGACCATCGAATTGACCATCGGCGTAAAAAATTTGGGTGATAGTCTGGCGAATGAAGTTCAAGTTTCATTAAGTTCCTCCTCGCCAATGATTACCATTGCCAACCCTATGCAAAGCTACAGTTCGATTCCAGCCCAAGCCACGGCCACAAACCAGACGCCGTTTATCCTGAAAATTGCTGCCGATGCCGTCTCGGGGCAGAAGATCGACCTTGACCTGCGAATTGCCGACAATCGGGGTAACCGCTGGACCGATCAGTTCAAACTGCAGGTGACTATGCCCCATCTGGTCTATCGACAGAAACAGATCGAGGAGGTTAGTGGCAATGGCGATTCGAAAATTGATGCAGGCGAAACCTATCATTTGTCAGTGGAACTGGAAAATTCCGGCCTGCGGGCTGCAACTAGCATTAGCGCCATTTTGAGAACCAGTGTGTCGGGCATTAACATTGTCGATAGTTTGGCGCAGTTCCCGAACATTTCCCAGTATCATCGGGGGGCCAACTCTGAAGATTTCTTTACCATTCAAGTCCAGCCCGATATACCACCGATGATTGTGACATTTGAAATGTATCTTTCGGAGGGTGGCGGATTTTACCATTCAATCATTCCCTTTAATCTGGCAGTAGGACAAAGCCGGGTGTTGGTAGTGGAAGACGATGGTCGGGCGGAATTTTTTGATCTGTACAAGGATGCGCTTGAAATGTTGGGCTTGCCCTATGATCATTGGAATACAGCCGTTAAGGGACCGGTTACCTTAGACACGCTGTCACAATTTGGCCGTGTTATCTGGTACACGGGAAACGAATTTGGCAATAGTCTATTTCGGCAAGGTACGGCTGTGTTGGAACAATATTTAGCCAAGGGCGGTAAGCTGTTTGCCAATGGCGGCTTGTTTGCTTTTTCTATGCGGGATAGTGCTCTGATGACGGATTATTTGGGCGCTAAATATATTAGCTATCGAACCAATCTGCATCATCTGCAAACCGATGGTAGCAATTCGGTATTGGGTGACTTGAATTTCTGGTTGTCCAAGAGCGGGGACAACAACCAGAGCTTGACCGGGGAACTGGATGCCATTGCTCCGGCCGAGCCGATCTTGTTTTATGACCGAAATAGTTCGGAGGGAGCTGGCAATATTCAATCCAATGGCGCTGCTGCAGTGGCGATGGTTCGTAACAATTGCCGTAGCGTCCTATTTTCCTTTGGTTGGGAGGGCATTGCTGATGACCGGATTCGGGAACAGGTCTTAGCGCAGGTGCTTAATTGGCTGGATGGGATCATCAGCACCATCGAAAATCGCCCAGGGGATCAAGCTGTTCCCAAGCAATGTGCGTTGCTCCCCAATTATCCCAATCCCTTCAATCCATCAACGACTATCGGGTTTGCGGTGCCGCAAGCAAGCCGGGTGACTATCAAAATTTTTAATCTGGTGGGAGAGGAGATTACGACGCTCGTGGATGCCAATTTCGCCGCGGGTTGGCATCGAGTCATCTGGGATGGGAAAAATTATCAGCGGCAGCGTGTGGCCAGCGGTGTCTACATTTATCGAATGACTGTTGGCAATTATCAATTGGCTCGAAAAATGATTGTGATCTATTAATAAAGCCAGGACAAACATTCTGATGCTATAGTTTCGCTATTGGTTCATGAGACATTTGGCCAGTAAATAACGATTTGGTAATGCGATCTGGCCGCTTAAACAGATTGTCGCTTTCGACCAAATGCTTCTAACTCATGCTGCGTTGATTTGGCGACTTAGTGTCTTGGAGGCCATTTAGCAACAAACAACTACCTTATTCGACGCAGTTCATCACCATTTTAAAGGAGACCCATGCATGAAGGGACGTCCACTTACTCCGCCAGTCGTGTTGAGTGCAACCTATGAATTCGACTCTTCCGATGATTTGATCGACGTTGTTCAACACCGCAGTGGCTACATTTATTCCCGTTGGGATAATCCTACGGTGCGCGAGGTGGAAGGAATAATGGCTCGGTTGGAGGGCTACGAAACAGCGTTGGGCTTTAGCTCGGGCATGGCTGCCATTACCACGGCGATTTTGGCGTTTACGCGCCAGAACAGTCGGATCGTGGCTATGAACGAAGTTTACGGTGGCACATTCCAGTTTTTATATGGCTTTCTACCACGGCTGGGGATCGAAACTGTTGGTATCAATTGTGAAAAAACCGATCAATTGCTATCGGCCATTAACGCGGGCCTGGATGTATTGTATCTGGAGACGCCAACCAATCCTCTTCTACGCGTGATCGAAGTTCAGCCGCTGGTCGAAGCTGCCCATCGCCGGGGCGCTGTCGTCATTCTGGATTCCACCTTTGCCTCGCCGATCAATCAGCACCCCAGAGATTTTGGCGTGGATGTGGTTATTCACAGCGCGACGAAATACCTGGGCGGCCATCATGATGTGACTGCGGGCTTCGCCTGTTGTGATCAGCGGCATTTCGATGCGATCTGGGAATATCGAAAAATCATGGGCGGCGTCATGGATCCCCTGTCGGCTTTTCTGATCGCACGCGGTCTGCATACGTTAGAAATTCGCGTTCACAAGCAGAATGAAAATGCCTTGCAGATTGCGCAATTTCTATCCCAGCATCACCGCATTCGAATGGTAAATTATCCGGGATTGCCATCCCATCCCGATCACCAGATTGCCC
>JAPDQM010000012.1:0-56651 GCA_034505795.1 Candidatus Zhuqueibacterota bacterium | reverse complement strand
TCACAGCGATCTGCTGGGAGGCCTGGGCCAATTCGCCCAGCTTCTCAAAACATTGCGCTAGCTTCAGTCGGCAGAGAAATTCATTGTAACCGTTATCCATGGGCGAGTTGACGATAGACGCAAGCAGGCGTTGAAAATGAATGGCCGCGGTTGAGTAGTCTTTCAGCGCAAAGGCGCTTTTAGCTGCTCCCCACAGGAAGAAGCGGCTCTGCGGAAATTGCTTCAGCCCGCGCAACGCCCACTGATACGCTTCATCCGCTTGGCCTGCATCTAACAAAATCCAGATCAGTTCGTTCATGGCGACGTAGCGGGTGTAGCGGCTGTGTTCCACAGTCTGTCGCACCAGTTCGATGCCTTCGGCACGCTCATCTGAGATCAGCGGCAGCCAATTCAACAATCGGGTTTTCTGGCTGCGCCAATATTGATAGGACCCGATCCCAAAATAGGCATCATAAAACTCAGGATCTATTTTGACTATCTTGTTTAAAATGGCAATCCCTGAAAACCCATGGTTGATTGCTTTTAGGTAATCCCCATTTCTGCCCTCATAAAACGCCAGATAGCACAAGGCGCTGCCGTGATAAAACATGGCCCACAGGTCCTGACTTTTGCTATTTTCTGCTGTATCGATCGCCAGGCGGATGTACCGCTGGAAATCTTCACTCCAGCGCTCGGTTTCATAATCCATCATCTTCGATTGGAGGGTGGCGGCCATGAAGAGATAGCCGACGGGATGGTCGGGATAGGCTTCGATTAATTTATGAAAAATTGATTCTGCTTGAGGATAGTCGTGCTGAATCGACAGTTCGATGCCAGTTTGAATCAAACTATCGGTTCTGGCATCGAGCCAGATCTGACCGAAGGCTGATTCAACCACGAATATCAGCGGCAAAATCAAGCATAAGACTGGCGTGATGGAATTAAAAATAAATGGCTGGCTTGAACCGAAAAAGAATTTCCTCCCACTGAAATGAAATCCCACAGAATTTTTTAATGTCATCGTTGTTCACCCACCTCAATCCACTTCACCAAACTCTAAAATCTAAAATCGTAAATTTAAATAATTGAACTGAAGCTCTGGTTTGAACCGATACACAATTTTTTCCCACAGAACCGTCCGCAAGATGACGGAGCGGTGCGCCTCCTGACGGAACGAAATTTCACAGGATTTTTTGACATCATTTTTATTCACCCACCTCAATCCACTTCACCAAATTTTAAAATCGTAAATCCGAAATCAACATGTTCCATTCAGCCGATCGCCCGCATCGCCCAGGCCAGGTAGAATATATCCGTGCTTATTCAGCTCTCGATCGAGGCTGGCGCTAACGATTTTTACATTGGGATGATGCTGGCTCACCAATGCAACTCCTTCTGGCGCAGCGATGATGGTTACCAGGGTGATCTGTTGACCGCCATGATTTTTAATCAAACTCAGGCCATAATCAGCGCTGCCGCCGGTGGCCAGCATCGGATCGAGCAAGAAAATTTCTGACCGGTCCAATTGCGGCGGCAATTTCTCGTAATAGGCCTGGGGTTGCAGCGTCACTTCGTTGCGAGCCACGCCGAGATAGCCCACCTGCGCATTGGGCATCAGATCGAGAAAGGCCTGCGTCATTCCCAATCCTGCTCGCAAGATGGGAATGAGGCTGATTGGATGAGCCATAATTTTGCCAATGGTTTTCTCCAGCGGTGTTTCGAGCTCGGTGGCCTGGAGTTGACAATGAGAGGTGGCCTCAACTGCCAGTATCATCGAAAGCTCGTGGATCAATTGCCGGAATGATGCCGTGCTGGTATGCTTGTCCCGCAGCCGGGAGACTTTATCGATAGCCAGCGGGTGATTAACTAAATGGAAATTGCGCATCGAGAACTCCTTTTGCTGAAATATTGCAACTTATCAAAAAATCTGTTTAATATCAAGCAAAAAAATATTCGTTAACCAATTTTAATGGTCAGCCAAATAATAAGCTTGATTTTGAATAGGAAAGGAAGTATATTACGCCACATTTTTCTCGAATGAAAATGAATTGTCAGACTCATGAACCCAGGGTGAAGATGAAAAAAGGAAACGGTCTGCTCGTTGGTATAACCATAGATAAATTCAAAGGCATTTCGCCGGCGGCATTGCTGATGATTATCCGCAAAATGGGCGTTGAATTTGCGGAGATTACAAAGGCGGTATTCGAAGATCTACCCGCATTCCTGGAGCAAATGGATGGTCTTCAAACTGGTTTTCATTTGCCCAACCGCCACGATGCAGGGTATGATTTTTCCTGCCATGATCGTGCCGCAGATATCGAAAAGTTGACTCGGTTGATCAATCAACACCATCGGGAGCTTAACATTTTTTATTGCCTCTCTCATCCTCCGGAATTTTCGAGTGCTAAGATGAGCGAAGCGGATGCTATTAGCTATTTACTGGATAATTTAAAGAAGTTGCAGCCACCCATTGTATTGGAAAATATCCAGAGCTGGTCGCAGCAGAAATTTGAGCATTTCTTCCAGCAGGCCAGGAACGTACTGGGCGAACAATTGATCGGTCAATGTTTCGATGCACCACACTATTTTTTGCAAGGCGAGGATCCGGTGGCATTTCTTCAGGAAAACAATGGCCAGATTCAATTTATTCATCTTTCGGATTGTCGCCAGGGTTATGATGCACACATGCCTTTTGGGCCGAGCGGCGAAATGCCAATCGATGAAATTTTATTGACGCTCAAAGCGCAAAATTTTCAGGGTGTAATCAATCTTGAATTGCTGCCTCGGAAAATAGGCGATATTAGGCTGCTGGTGAACAGCTACCTCAAAGTGGTGCGAGCGTTTGATCGACAAAAATATTGGAAGGCGAGATTACGGCTGATAGTCTATACGCCGATGCTGCTGCGGTTTATGAAACAGGTATTGTAACTGCAGCGGCTTGAATTCTTTTGTCATCGATGGTGTTTCGGAGCGACCAACACCGGCCGCGAACTGCCGAAACATTGGGTGGAATCGGCAGCGAATAAAGCCGCTGGCTATGCCTGCCGCACGCCCTCGATCTGGGAGTTGGGCTTTTTCAGTTCGATCTTCAGATTTTTCAGCATCCGATTCCGTATCTTCAGCAGATCGCTCTTGCTTTCGCCGATGATGAATAGAATAAGGACCTCACTTTCGAGATAGACATTAATTTCCCCGGGACAAAAGCTTTTGTTGCGAGAAGATTGACTTTTCGCCGGTGCCGTGTCAATTTCGGCCGGGATATACTCGCCGTCAGGGTAAGCATAGATGCCGAGCCAGGCGGGATAATTTTTATCGTCATTGCGCACCAATTGATGCTTCCTGGAAATCTGCAACATTTTATCAGCGGCGGACCATTCGATTGTATAATCGGCCAGAGTTCCCTCTGCGATGCGCGCACCAATCGTGGTGGGTGCTTTTTGCTTGGAACGTATTTTAATCATCATCACCGGTAATGAATCGACGATAGCAATTTCCTCTTCCAATTCGGGATTTGAAAAATAGCGAATTATTTTGTTACCCAGCAGATGCACTTCGGCTTTATCCCGGCGCAGTTCCTCGCCAGCAATTTCAATGAAATAATCATCCAGATATTTGCGAGTCAGGTAGCTCAAGCCATGAAAAGCAGAGATATTGGGCTGACTGGTTTCGCCATAATAGAACAGCCCCAGTTTATTGGTAAACATAAAGGTGCGACTTTGCCCCGGTGGAACAATCAACACCTTTTCCCGTTCGGGCAGGGCGTTGCTGGTTTGCCCTACCAACGCGGCGGTCGAAATCTGTATCGTGATTAGCATGGCGAACAGACGTCGGAACATGTCATCTCCTTAAGTTATCAAACGGTCGCAATGATCGACCTTATGGTATTGCTATGAATATGCTGATTGGCGAAATTGACTGTCCACAGGCCAATGATTAGGGGATTCGCCTGGCGGCATAGCATGCTGGAATGGCCTTCGCTAAATCCTCTGCTCTCGTCGATGGCTGATCATCATTATCGAAGGATAATCTGCTGCCACAAACGCACTGTCCTTGAGCATAGTTTTGCCGCTTTGATCGGGACCAGTCTCAGAATGGTCATTCTCGCACGTTTTTATCCGCCTCATCATCAATCTGAATAATTATACTGACGAAGACATTAATTCTCGGAATTTTCAGAGTGCGAAGCTGGCTCTTTTTAATGCTAAAACCAGGTTAATTTTGATGTGGGAAAGAGGATCAATTGTTCGGAAAAGAGCTAAATTATGGGCTGAGGCGAATACGGCCACAAAGCAAATCTGGCTTGGTCTCGCCCAGGATTTCTCTATTGATAGCTGGATGCTAAGTTGAATGGATTGCTCAGGTGATACGATGTTGTGGTGTTGGAGCGACATTTTAAATGAAATATATTCGAATTTTCTTTTAACTATGTGTCACTCAGCAATTTCAACAGTCCCATCAGGCAATGATCACGATGACTCGGCAAAGATGCCAAAGCCGACACGGTAGCTGCAGATATGACTGCTCGCGATTTTAGACACGTTGAATGAGCGTCATTTTTGCAGTTATGTAACCGCAACGGTTGAAATTGCCTGCAACCAGAAAAAAGCACAAAAATAGCTTGATTTTATGCATTTGATTTTTTATATTTGCGGTAATTTAATTTACCTCAAAAATCATGACGAGAGGAGGTTTGGATTGAATGCCCAGCGTTAAGGTGCGAGAGAATGAAAATTTTGAAAAAGCTTTCCGCCGATTTACCAAAGCTTGTGAGAAGGCTGGCTTGATGTCCGAAATCAAGAAACATCAGCACTTCGAGAAACCAAGCGAGCGACGGAAACGAAAGTTGAACGCCGCCAAACGCAAAATGCGCAAGCTGCAGATGATGGAAAATATGTAAAGTTCCCGTAGCAATTCGGCAATAATGGGAAGTGGTGGAATGGCGAAACGCCTGGCGAAAATCCTTTCCTGAATCATATCGAGGGCAGTAAACGTTCAATGGTGGAGGATAAGACATGTCAATTTTGCAGCAAATAACAGAAGACATGAAGCAAGCGATGAAAGCCCAGGACAAAGTCCGGCTAAGCACGCTGCGATTATTGCTTTCGCAGTTGAAAAATGCCAAAATTGATTCAGGAAAGGAGTTGACGCCTGATGATGAAGTTGCTGTGCTGCTAAATGCGGCTAAGAAGCGCAAGGAATCTATCGAAGCTTTTGAGGCGGGCAATCGACTGGATCTGGCCGAGCGAGAGAAACAGGAACTGGCCATCATTCAGCAGTATTTGCCTGCGCAACTGTCAGACGCCGAAGTCGAGCAAAAGGTCGCGGAAGTCATTGCCAGCATTGGTGCCACGAGCATGAAAGATATGGGCCGAGTGATGGCTGAGGTGATGAAAGCGTTAAAGGGCCGTGCTGACGGTAAAAAAGTTCAGGAAATGGTACGCTCGAAATTGGCCTGATGTTGGCTAAAAGAAATCAAAAACGGATGATGTTGAAAAAGTGGATAAGGTCGAAGGTGCTTTATTCGCTTTTTTATTAGAGGAGTGGTTAAAAAGGGAATATGGTGCAGGCTGCGATTGCATATATTGATTTATTGATCATAGCCGTCATGTGCTTTTTTATGTATAAAGGCTATAAGAATGGCTTTTTGCCCGAGAGCACGCGCGCCATTGGCATCATACTGGGATTGGTGATGGCCACCCGGTTTATGTCCGATCTTTCGCTGCTAATTTACGGCGCGGTGAAGACATCGCCCGTGTTGATCGCGATCCTTTCATTTATTCTTATTTTCACCGGTGTGGTCCTCGGTTTCAGATATCTTTCGACCAAATTCATCACCGCGGTCAAATTTTCCATGACGCTGGGGGAGCTGGATCGTTTCGCTGGCATTGCACTGGGGTTTGTCAAAGGGGCTGTGGTGGTCAGCCTGATGACGGCGCTGCTTTCGCTGGCTACTTTTTCATCGTTTATTCGAAACGACATTCGCCAATCCGAATTGTTCAATCCAATGCGGAATGTGTTGCCCCTGGTTTACAGCATAGCCAAACTCTTTATCCCGGATAGCTATAAGCCATTCTATCAAGAATTGGACGAGAGTTTTTCAGGTTATACGGCCGAAAGCCGGGGGGCGGCTGATGATCTAATCGATTTTTATCGACCGAAATAATTATGGTAGTTGATATTGAACACGGCTATTTTTTCGACATTAGAATTTGATAAAATTCTGGAGCAATTGAGCCACTTGACAATTTCCTCCCTGGGTCAAGAACTGGTCCTGCAATTGAAACCGCTTGCCGATTTGAATGAAATCAAACAAAAATTAGCCGCAGTGACGGAATTGAAGAGCATCCTCGACTTTGACGACCCGTTTCCATTGCCAGGGTTGGAAGATATTACACCAGCATTGAAAAAAGCTCAGGTTCAGGGGAGCTTTCTGTTGCCCGAAGAGTTTGCTCGCGTGCTAAGGACATTAGAGGTGGCTCGCAAGATCCATTTCTATTTTTCCAACCGGCAGGAAAAATATCCCCACCTGGCGCAAATCGCCCGGCAGATTGTTTCATTTAAAGCCATTGAAAAAGAGGTCAGCCGCTGCATTGATTCGGCCACTTATGAGATTTTCGACCACGCCAGTTCCAATCTCCATCGCATTCGTCGCAGTATTGCGGCCACTGAACAGCAGATTCGGAAGAAGATGGAGCAGATGTCGGCGGAACTGTCACGCAAGGGCTATTTGCAGGATCATGTGATTGCGATGCGAGATGGCCGGCTGGTGCTCATGGTCAAGGATGAGTTTCGCAATAAGGTTCCTGGAGTCATTCATGATCAATCCGCAACCGGCTCAACCTTGTTTATGGAGCCGCTGGCTACGCTGGAATGGAACAATCAGATCCGAGCCTTGCGAATGGAGGAACGTCGTGAAATCGAAGCAATTCTGAGGGGGTTGACAGACCTCATTCGCCATCAGCTACCAGAATTGGAGTCGACCATGCGAGGCCTGGGGCAGTTGGATTTTATATATGCCAAGGCACGGCTATCGCAAGCGATGCAAGGCAATGAGCCGGCTATCAATTCCGAGCGCCGGCTGGAAATTATTCAGGGCAAACATCCATTGCTGATGTTACGGCATAACGGCCGGCCAGTGATCCCGTTCACCTTGCAGATCGGCGATAAGTTTCGAACGCTTGTGATTAGCGGACCTAATGCCGGAGGCAAAACGGTAGCGCTGAAAACCGTTGGATTGTTATGTTTGATGACCGCCTGCGGCCTGCATATTCCGGCAGATGCCAGTTCGGATGTAGCTATCTTTCGGCAGATTTTTGCTGCTATTGGTGATCAGCAATCGATTGAAAATGATCTGTCTACCTTCTCTTCGCATGTGGCTCAATTGCGTGAGATACTGGAGCAAGCGGCGTTGGACGATTTGGTGTTGATCGATGAGATCGGCGCTGGGACCGACCCCGATGAGGGGGCCGCACTGGCCATTGCCATCCTGGAAAGACTTACTGCTATTGGTTGCATTACAGTTGTATCCACACACCTGGGGGCGTTAAAGGTGTTCGCGCACGAAACGCCAGGCGTGGAGAATGGCTCCATGGAATTTGATCGGGAGACGTTGCAACCCACCTATCATTTCCAATTGGGGATTCCGGGCTCGAGTTATGCCTCCGAAATCGCCCGGCGCTGGGGCATTCCTGAAACCATCATTGGGCGGACGCAGGAACTGGTGGGCAGCAAGAAGAACCGTTTTGAGGCGCTACTGGAAGACCTGGAGAATCGGAGCCAGAACTATCGCAAGTTGACCAATGAGCTTTCGATTAAGCAAAGTCAATTGGATGGTTTGATGAAGCTGTACCGTCAAAAATACGAGGAATTGAAAAGCGAAGAGCGAAAATGGAAACAACAAGCCATCGACGAGTCCCAACAATTGCTGCGGCAAGCGAAGAAAACCGTGGAGCAAGTGATTCGGGATATTCGTGAGCAGCAGGCCAGCCGTGAAGCGATCAAAGCGGCCCAGGAGCAATTGCGGCAACAACAGGTCGCGCTTGACGAGGCCGAGGCGCGTCTGGCCAGTCAGCGTCGCGTGGTGCCCGATGAAGAGACATCGGAAACGTTGGATCAGGTAGAAATTGGGCAGGAGGTCTATTGGCCGACCTACCGCGTGCATGGTACGGTGCTCTCAGCACCTGATGCTGAAAAGCGGGTGCTGGTGCAAACTGATGATATGAAAGTAAAAGTGCCCCTGGAAGAACTGACAACCAGCACGACGCCCAAAAAGACGGTGGCTACCACGATTCAATTGAATTATGAAAAGCGTCATAGTAATGAAATTGATGTACGCGGACTGCGAGTCGAGGAGGCTGTAAAAGTAGTGGATAAGTTCCTGGATGAGGCAATCCTTTCGGGATGGGAGCAGATTTATATTATTCATGGCAAAGGTACCGGCGCGCTGAAAAAGGCGATCCATGAATATTTAGAACAACATCGGCGCGTCAAAAGCAAGGGGTTTGCCCGCTGGAATATGGGCGATACCGGGATGACTGTAGTGGAATTGCAATAGCATAATTCATACTGCTTAATCAGATTATTAAAATCGATCAGCAAATACAGGGTCATTTCGAGCGACATGAGCAATTTTTTTTCAAACCGAATAATCTTAAAATATATAGATTCCTCATTTGGCTTTGTTTCGTTCGGAATGACGCGCCCCAGATTAGTCTGACTAAGTAGTATTAAAAAAATATGGAGAAATCTTTGGTGAAAGAAGCGGACGTAAAACTAAGTCGGGCCTGTCGCTTTGTTGGAAAGCGAAATGAATTGATCAAACAATTGGAGAAAGAGGGGAAACTGATTTCACCTCGTTATTATTGCCACGCCAAAGGTGGCTATTGCGCTGATGATAGCGTTTGTGTGGCGCTGGTTTCGCGGGCACACTTGCCGACACGATTTGGCGAGTTCGACATCGCCATTTTTGAGAACAGCAGAGATGCTGAAGAACATCTAGCCATCACACGCGGGGACCTGGTGAATGCTACGGAGGTGCCAGTACGGGTGCATTCGCAGTGCCAGACCGGGGATATTTTTGGGTCGTTGCGTTGTGATTGCCGGGATCAGTTGGAACAGGCATTGAAAACATTTGGGCAACAGGATCGGGCCGTATTATTGTACTTGAAACAGGAAGGTCGCGGGATTGGTCTGGCCAACAAAATCCGTGCTTATCATTTGCAGGAGCAAGGATTGGATACTGTGGAGGCCAATGAGGCCCTGGGCTTTCGGGATGACCTTCGCACCTATGAAATTGCCGCAGCCATGTTGCGATTGCTCCAGGTGCAATCCATTGTCCTGTATACCAACAATCCCCAAAAAATAACCGGTCTGGAGGAGAATGGAATTCCAATTGTGCGTCGGGAGCCGATTGTCATGCCGGCGAATCCTTTTAATGTCGACTATCTGAAAACCAAGAAGAAGAAAGCCGGCCATTGGCTTGATTGAGGAGACCGATATCCGCACGGTTTTCAAATTACCATTTTGTTAATCAACACCTGCAAATGTTGCCCAATTTTTACATCCAATCGCTCCAAGTGCGATAAATACCTCTCCGCGTCATTGTCGCCCAAAAAAATGATTTGACAAAGAACTTTTTTTTTAGTACATTTTTTGGTCGAATTAAGACCGGATTCGGCAGAAAAATGGCTTAGCAGTATCATGGAAAAGCAATGGTCGATTGGCCATTGTTAGAACCTTAACGTCCATGTGCTGAAGCGTTTAGCCATTTTATTGGTATCCGATGAAAAGAATTTAAACGCAAATTCAGGTTCTTAATTGTATCTTTAGATAGTGAATCGTTCTGACCATAATAGTTGTTTTGGCTGTGGCGATGATGGTCTGGCTTCAGTTTGAACGGATCTGATGGATGGGAAAAGGGAAGGTGTTCCGATGAATCATAGATTGGGTGAAGAGGTGATCGATCTGGATAATGAAGTTATAAAATTTTCGGCGGATATTCATTTGCAACTGGATGAACTAAAGGAGAAATTCCAGCGAACGCAGGATGAATTTCAGGCGGTACAGACGGCGCAGAATCATCAGATACAGCACCTGGAAGAGATGCTAACGCAAAATTTACAGGAGCTGAAAGCGCTATATCAAGAGCTGCAGCAGAAATTCGAGACTCAGTTGCGCGAAGCGATGGCGCGGCCCAGCGCAGACGAGGCAGCCGCAGGATCAGAGCCAAATGCAGCGCCATTGCCGATCACTCCGTCTGACTTTCAGGCACAAGTTACTGCTCTCAAAAATTTGGAAGAGCAGGTGCGATTGTTTTCACAATTCTCGCCGGAAAAATTGCGCGAAGAACTGATCACCGGCATCCGGTTGCTGGGCGAGCGAGTTTCAAAAGCGATTCACGAAATGAATGACCGCTTTGAAAATTTCTCACGCGAATTCCAATCGCAACGCAGCATCGAAACCCAGGTACCGGTACTCGTCGCGCCTGCGAATCAGGCGGATGAGAATCAGTCATTTGCAGAATTAAAAGAGGTCGATCTCGCGAATGTCACAGATTGTGAAATTGTCCCACGAGATGCCATCAAGAAGCTGACCGATCTATTCAAAAAACAGTCCCTGGCGATCAAAAATTTTATTGAGAAACATGAAAGTCAACTCTCCAGCTTTGAGAATTTGCTGAAGACCTATGATGAGGAAAATGGCCGACTGTTGGAGTTGCTGGACAAACGGGTGAAAAGGAATTTTAGAATTTCTATCGGCGCCGTTTTGTTGATCATATTGTATGCAGTGATTAGCCGATTGATTTAAATTTGCAACATCCAATCATCGCTTTATGTTGTGAAATATTGCTGGGAGCATATTGTACCTTGCATTTGGATGGTCATCTTGATTGGCCAGCTAGAGGATAAGAATTTGGCTCCTGGGCAACGATTCAATTCGCAGATTTCTAACTGCCAACTGGCAGGGCAGAAATGACATCGAAATGTAAATTGCTCGATGCTCTCTGCAATCGGATAGGAGCAACACCATACTGAGATTGCCAAAGATACTGCTGAATGGCAATTGTTCAGTTTAGGCAAAGCACTTTCATGATGAAAGTAAAAAAAATCCACCCCTGGAATGTCACCCTCGATCAAGCCAAAGATATTCAACTTGCACTGCAACCGAAGATCGTTCTGCAACCATTGTTAGCATCACCCCATTGGATCGCTGGCGCAGATGTCGCCTATAGCCGTGAAGGAGGGTGCTGTTTTGCTGCGGTAACGGTGTTCGCCTTTCCTGCCATGACTGTGGTAGAACAACAAACAGCTATGGCTAACATAAATTTTCCTTATGTGCCAGGTTACCTCACCTTTCGGGAAGCTCCGGCACTAATCCTGGCATTCGAGAAAATCTCTCAAGTGCCAGATTTGATTATTTTCGATGGCCAGGGCATAGCACATCCCCGAGGGCTGGGAATTGCATCGCATCTGGGTTTGTTGCTCGACCGACCTGCCATCGGTTGTGCCAAAAGTGTTTTGGTGGGGAATTATGAACTGCCGTTGCCGACCGCTGGGCATTGGACCAAGCTGATGTTTCAGGGGCGAGGTATTGGCGCAGTTGTTCGAACGCGCAACCATGTGAAGCCGCTGTATATTTCCCCGGGTTTTAAAATAACGCTGGAAGAAGCAATTCATTGGGTGTTAACCACCTGTCGCGGATTTCGCTTACCTGAGCCGATCCGCAAAAGTCATGCTACCGTTAACCAAATGCGAGTGAATTATGACCGCTCCAACCACAAAATCACCTGTTCGCCGGACGGGCCTGGTTTATCATGAGGATTATCTGCTGCATCTGGCCGGTGCCTGGCATCCTGAGAGCCCGGAACGTTTACGAAGCATTATCGAGCATTTGACGGCGACGAAACTGATTGACCAGTTGATACCGATTTCCCCTTATCTCGCTCCCGTTGAGTGGATTGCTACCATTCACACTCCTGAGTACATTTCGTTTATCGAGCGGGCTTGCGCCCAGGGCGATACTTCGCTGGACGCTGATACCGGTATTGGCGTAGAATCCTATCGCATCGCTCGATTGGCGGTTGGCGGTGCTTTGGCTGCTGCGGATGCAATCATGCAGCACAAGATTGACAATGCCTTTGCCGCGATTCGACCGCCCGGACATCATGCCGAAAAAAATCAAGCCATGGGATTTTGCCTATTCAATAATATTGCTATACTTGCCCGATACCTGCAACAACATTATCGGCTCCCAAAAATCTTTATTATCGATTGGGATGTCCATCACGGCAATGGTACGCAAAATAGCTTTTATGACGATCCCACCGTCTTTTATTTTAGCATTCATCAATGGCCACATTATCCCGGAACGGGGCGCACGACCGAGCGAGGCATCGGAGCGGGACAGGGTTTCACGCTCAATGTTCCGCTGACGGCCGGCCACGGCAATGACGATTATATTCAAGCCTTCGAGTCCCAGGTGATACCGGCCGCAAAGCGATTTGCGCCTGACTTTTTCTTGATTTCAGCCGGCTTTGACGCACATTTGAACGATCCCCTGGCTGGGATGCAACTCACCGAACAAGGTTACACCCGGCTCACCCGAATTGTGGTCGAACTGGCTGACGACTTATGTGATGGGCGTCTGATTTCGTTGCTGGAAGGAGGGTATCACCTGGAGTCGCTGGCGCGGAGCGTGGCCGCGCATATCCAAGCACTTACGAATGGAGGTGCGTCATGATTAAAATATTCCGCCTGATGTTCATCTTTATTGTGCTGACATATTGCCGCTCAAACAATGATGCTGCTCAACGTTGGCAGGAAAGCCAATCTGCGCCCGATCGTTTTACAGCGCAGCGCTATCAAATGGTGCAACAACAAATCGCGGAGCGGGGCGTCCGCGATACGCTGGTGCTCAACGCCATGAGAAAGGTGCCGCGGCATCTGTTTGTACCCAACTATCTGATGACGCAGGCATACATCGATTCGCCTTTGCCCATTGGCGAGGGTCAAACCATCTCACAGCCTTATATCGTTGCGTTTATGACTGAGGCACTGAAATTAAAGGGAAATGAGCGAGTATTAGAAATTGGCACTGGCTCAGGTTACCAGGCGGCGATTCTGGCAGAAATTGCAAAAGAGGTGTACACCATCGAGATCGTTCCTATATTGGGACGACGATCCAGTGAACTGCTCCAGAAAATGGGATATAAAAATATTCATGTCATAATTGGAGATGGCTATCGCGGACTGGTGGAAAAAGCACCATTCGATGCGATAATCGTAACCGCTGCGCCAGATCATATTCCGCAGCCATTGGTGGATCAATTGAAGGCCGGCGGGAGATTAATCATACCCGTGGGTAATTTGGAGCAGGAATTGATATTGATTGAAAAAAAAGCTGACGGTGCGGTAACGAAAAAATCGATTTTGCCCGTGCGATTTGTGCCGATGACTGGAGAAGCGCAGCAAAAGCAGCCTAAATAAAGTTTTGACAGGGGCGAAACATATCGAAGCTTTTTTCGTTTATAGCCTGAACTCAAAATTGAAACTCAGCCAGAAAGGAAGAGATCAATCATGGAAATCCATCATGAAAACACAACCGGCCCGCGACGCCTTTATCGTTCAAAAGTGAATCGAATTATTGGTGGTGTGGCGGGTGGCTTTGCCGAATATTTGAATATCGATCCAACCATCATCCGCATCATTTGGTTGGCCGCGCTATTTTTGACCGGTTTCTGGCTCGGATTTATCCTCTATTTGACCTGCTTGTTCGTGATGAAAGATAATCCAGCTCAAAACTTCGCTGATCGCAAGCCGCAGAGTACCGCAATCTACTGGGGCCTGGCGATGGTGCTATTGGGAATTTTGCTGTTGCCTGCAGTTCGGCACGCAGATTGGTTCTATTTTCCGCCGTTTCATTGGCATTTCTTCCGGCCCTGGTTTTATCATTGGGATCGATTTTGGCCGGTGATTATCATTTTGATTGGTTTGCTCTACCTCTTCATCGCCTGGCGGCGGGATCAGGAACCGAAAGCGGAAGGCGCGACAGCTATGGATAGTCCATCAGGTCCGCCCAATCGTTTGTATCGTTCACGGCAGGAAAAAATTATTGCTGGCGTTTGCGGGGGCATTGCACAAAATTTGAACACCGATCCAGTTATCGTCCGCATTGCCTGGGTATTTCTTACCATCGCCACGTCTTTCTTCCTGGGAGCGTTGATCTATTTTATCTGGATGATTGCGGTACCTGAAGAGCCAATCGCGACAACTTCTGTCGCTAGCGCCAATTCACCGACGGATATTCCGGTGCGAAAGGCTCCGCGGCGCATTAAAAAAACATCGGAAATTCCGGGAGAGAACCCGGACAACGCCAAATAGAATGATTCTGACTATAGGAGAAATAGCAATGAGCAATCATAAATCGTCCGTTTGGCCGGGAGTGATTTTGATCATTATTGGGGCGTTGTTATTGGTCAATAAGCTCACCGAGATTCCATTTGGCTGGCCCCAGATCTATCCCGTTCTATTTGTAGGGCTGGGCATTATGTTCTTTGGTTCAGTCATCAACCGACAAAACAAAGGTGCTGTATTTCCAGGAACCATTCTGTTATTGATGGGGGTGCTGTTTCTATTGCGCAACTGGGATCTGGTGCCATACCGGTATGTTCGCGATATTTGGCCGATCATGGCCGTCATTTTGGGATTGGCTTTTCTATCCCTCTTTTTTGTCAAACCCAGCGATTGGGGGGTGCTCATTCCTGCCAGTATTTTCTTATTTTTTGGTGCCGCCATCTGGCTGGATAAGCTTGACATAATTTATATTGATATATGGGATCTCTGGAGCAATTATTGGCCGGTGTTATTGATTATCATCGGCATTGGAATCATCGCTGGTAGTTTGAGGAGCTCGACCAGCCGTCCCCAGCCGCCGGAGCCACAATGAACTTGCCAAATGAAAAATGCACGGCGGTCCATCACGCGCTTATAGATCATTTGTAGCCAAAACTACTGGCCTCTCGTGAGCGGGTAATTTAGCGGGAGGCCATTTATTTATCCGCCAGTGCATGCGCGAGTCCTCCAGGTTATGGCTTCCCAAAATGATTTGTGCACCGAGATTGCTGATCTAATCTTTCCGCTACTATATAATTAGCCTCAATTATTGCTTGACATCGCTTTGAAAAATTAGTATATTTCCTGTGCCAAAATTGACTTCTGACCCGCAGGCAGATGGGCCGCTGAGCCGTGTGGAATTGGCATTGTGAAGTCGAAACTCGGTCCCGGAACACTATGACAAAGGAGCAATCGCTGCATGTATTTCTTAATCATTAATGGCTTATTGGCAGCTTTTTTTTTGTTTTTGATCTTTATCGGCCTTCGACTAAAGTTTTGGGCTTACCTGCCAATCAATGTAGTGGGACTCATCATTGTCGGCATTTGCGTCTACCTGGAGTTGATGAAATTGCTGAATCCCACCAATATCTTATTGCTGTTTTCGATGTTAGTTGTCGTATTCATTACCAATATTGTTTTTACGTTTCGGGATTTTAAGGAGGATATTTCTGAAGTTCAGATTCAGCGGCGCTTAAAATATCTTGTTGATGGCATCGGCAACGAACATTATAAATTGATTGGTGATGAGAAATGGATCAAGAGCGAAATCGAGAAACATAAACAAATACCGGCGCAGGATCGGTTGCAGGCGTTTGAAATGTTAAAACTGGGGAATAGTGAATTTATCCGGGGACGATATAAAGAAGCGTTGGAGAAATATGACCTGTCGACGAGCTGGGTTGAAACAGCGATCGGGTATCTTAATCAAAGCGGCGTGCTATTGAAATTGGGGCAGTTTGAAGATGCGTTGGTGGTGGCCGAAAAAGCGGTAGAGCTGCAACCCCAATTGCATGAAGGGCTTCTTAATCAGGGGGTCGCATTAGAAAAACAAAAAAAATTTGAAGAAGCGCTGGCTAAATACCAAGCCGCCGCTAATTTTGTACCGGATGATTATGAAGTGTGGTACTGTAGTGCTACCGTGCTCTATAAAATGAATCGATTGGAAGAAGCGATTGATAGTTACGACAAATCTATTACGATCTATGGTCGGCTATATGAGTCCTGGTACTACAAAGGAATCTGTTTGCAGCGGATCAACAAAGAGGTGGAGGCGTTGCATTGTTATGAACAGGTAGTCAAATTGAATCCTGCGCATTCCCAGGCTTTCTATCGCATGGGAAATATCCTGTCAAAATTAGATCGTCATCAGGAGGCGATTCGCGCCTATGAAAAGGCGATCAAAATCAATTCCGAGTTTATCACTGCCTGGAACAATTTGGGCGTAGTGCTGGCCAAAATTGGGCGTACCAGGGATGCGATCAAATGTTATGAACGCGCCACTCAAATCAATCCTGAATACTATGAATCCTGGTTAAACATGGCCCTGGCGCAGGATAATCTGGGTCAGTTCAAAAAGGCTTTTTATAGCTACAGCCGTTTTTTAGAATTAGCGCCAAAGGATATGGAGAAACGAATCGCCATTACTCAGAAACGCATCAATGAGTTGAAAAAAAATGAACAAATCAAAAAGATGAAAATGCATACCAGCGAAAAGCCCCTAAAAAAGGATAAAAAGAACAAATCGAAAGCACAACACTGATCCGTTAGATTAATTGGAGATTTTGTTTGCGTTGTAAATCAATTTGCTATTGGCGTTACCTGTTTCATGGCCAATCATTAATGCGCGCTGGTTTCATCTGTTTGTTGGTGCTAAAAATTTGCTTAGATTTTCAACAGAGACATGAATCCAACTGACCTTCAAATCTGATCGAACAGTGCTAAAATCCAATTGTAATTTTTATTGAAAAGTCCAGCGATGTCAATTCCGCAACCACAACCACAGCCAGACGCCCAGCTTGAATTGGCAATGTCTTCGACAGTGCCTTCACTGATTTATTTGACTGGTTTTATGGCCAGTGGCAAAACAACCGTCGGATTTGCCCTGGCGCAAGCCTTACATCGCGATTTTTTTGATCTTGACCTGGAAATCGAAGCCCGTCTGGGAAAACGAATTGCCGATATTTTTCAACAAGAAGGCGGTGCTTTCTTTCGGGAAATCGAGAAGACGGTGCTGGCCGAGTTATCACAAAAGGAAAATGCTGTCATCGCGCTCGGTGGCGGCACCTTGCTGGAGGATGAAAACCTGGAGGTTGTCAAAAAAAGAGGAGTGACCATTTGTCTGTTCTCAACCCCCGAAGAAATCTGGAAACGCATCGTCGACAGCGACAAACGACAGTTGATCGCCGGCCCAGATCGCAGCGGGCGGATTCTCACCAATGATCATCAAATCTACCGCCGGATCGAATCGCTCATGCTCATCCGAAAATCGGGCTATGAAGAGTCCGATATCATGATTGATTCGACCCACAAAACTGTGCCGCAGATAGTCCAGGAAATTTTGTTATTTCTGGAGAGCTATCGCCGGGAGCATGTTATCTCTGCCGCGGCTACCGTTGCTGCGCCCGACCATTCCACCGGCAGGTGATTCATTCGCTGGATAATCCCTGTTTGGGTATAGTTCAGATTTTTATCACCTGGCGGACAATTTTCTTCCATATCAGCCATTCCCAGAATGATTTTTGCTGATTTTTATGGCCTGACCTGGGTAAGTAATCTAGAGCGCATGCCTTTTGTGATTGTGAGCTAACTTCGGTTGGCGAATTCGCCAGTTTACTAACTTCCAATTTGGCGTGATATAAGCTGTCGCTTGCTCTCTCAGCCGATTGGCTGCAGGCCAGAAGGTTGCGATCAATATGGAAAAATTGAGGGACGAGAGCTTAGGCCAGGGATTCACTTACCGTGGCGAATGGTATGGTCGTTGGTATTAACGCTAAACCTATTGATATTCGTTGGGGTTTAGAATTCGCAATGCGTGACCGGTTCAGGGAAAGCGACCGGTGGGGATTTGCTATTTTCTATTTGAAGTGATTCATTACGATACGTTTGTTTTGGTGCAATACATTATGTTAATGACAGGTCTGATGTTAGGAGATAGGATGTATCGCTAACTGATAAATTCATTGATTGTTGTCCTATTCATCTTTATCGGTATGAATGGCATGATGTTTGTAAAGATAAGCCCTGATCTCTGTCCGAAAAATCAAAATTACGGGATTATTGAAAAAGATGAAAGAGCTGTTGTATTTTTCATTTGCTGACCTCCTGGTAAAGGTTGATTATTCCAAAGAGATGAACTCGCTGCAGTATGCTTCCCATCGAGAGCTGACGTTGAGCGAGCGAGTGGTCGTCGAACATTATCTACTTTCCAATGTGGCAATGAAGACAGAATATTATCATCGCCAGCCCTCTTCGCTGATTTATCAAGGCCGGGATGAGAAATTAATTCGAGATCTAAATCTATTTCATCTCAAGAATACCTTAAAGTATCTGGCGGAGCGGGAGCAAGAAATTAAGGCGCAGGTAGATGATTTGATCAATAGCTCTATGAGCACCTATTATTTCGAGCAAATTGGTGATACGATATTAGAACTGCGGCGACGGCTCCAGCAGGTTCCACAAGGCAGTCCCAATACTATTACCACCATCAAGGCAACCAAGGATAAAATTGATAAATTAATACAAGCATATAATACTTACTCGGATAAAAAAATCTCCTTGCATAATGTGGTGCCATTGGACTTGAAAGAGTATTTTGATTATAATTGAGGAGAACCGGCGTCAGCAGATGAAATGATCGCTTCACAAAACAAGCAGGGAAGTTGGGGGGGAAGAATAGGAGCAAAAAATGAATTGGCAACGTTTAGGTATGGCATCTATTGTCCTATTGACTATGGTTGTAAACACCACAATTCAGGCCCAGGGCTTATCGGCTGGACGCCTGGGAGTGGGTTTCAATCTGGGCGGGCAAAAAATCTATTGTGAGACCGATGATGGCGGTGTGGGCTTTGGCATGGAAGTTTACGCCAAGTACAAATTAAGCCCTCAATTTTTTTCCACGCTGGCCCTCGGTTACGGTGAGTTGAATGATTCGCCGGAGTTGTTCGGCAAATCCACTTTCTCGACGGATTTGATCACATTGGACCTTCGAGGCGGCGTCAATTTGCTGTCGCAAGGCAATTTTGTCCCCTATGCGCATGCTGGGGTGGGATTATTTTATTTCAATTATAATGGGCCCAACAATAATTCACTTCCAGGCCGTTTTCTGGGCGGCTACGGTGACGCCGCGTTTTTCATTGGCGGCGGATTTGAAGCTCGCATCAATCCCACCTTAGCCTTTGATTGCTATGTCGATTATCGAATGACCACGGGCGATGATCTGGATAATAACAAAACCAAATCGGGCAATGACAATTATCTGAATTTTAGGGCCGGCATCACCTATTATTTAGCACCAACATTCGGCGGCGGTTCTTCATCGAATGTTGAGTTAACCGAAAAATCGCCGTTGGATGAAATTGGCGATGAAGGGAATCAGGATTCGCCCGATGATGAATTGAACGCACTGGTGGAAGGTCTGGATAATTACAATGAGGCCTCGAATGCCAATATGGCCATGGAGGAGTATATCAAGCTCAAATCACGGGTCGATCAACTTAGTGACGCAATTCGACAAAAGGAACTGGAGATTGAAGAACTAAAAACTCAACTGACGGTGCGCAAAGAGAAGATCGCCCAGCTTGAAAATAATCTCCGCAAACGTGGGGGATCGTTAGAAACATCGCTGAATGCCGATCTTTCCGATTTTTCCGCCAGCTATGAGCAGGCATTGCAGCATTATTACTCTCATGAATTTGAGGCTGCGATCTACCTTTTCAATTCGCTGTTAGAGACCAGTCCCACGCATAGATTGGCCAGCAATTGCCAATATTGGCTGGGAGAATGCTACTTTGGTCAGGGCGATTATAGCCAGGCATTGGATGCGTTTAAACGAGTGATGGCATACGATCAATCGTTCAAACGAGACGATGCATTGCTAATGATGGGGCGGAGCTATATCAAACTGGACCAAAGGGAACTCGCCAAACAAATGTTCGATAAATTGATGTCGGAATATCCCGACAGCGAATATTTTCAGAAAGCCCAGCAATATGCTGAAAGTATTCGATAAGCACTGAGGTCAAATAGTATTTCAGTTTTCTCATATATCAATTTACTCTATAGGCCCTGAATCGGGTGGATTGTGCCGGGTTCAGGGCTTTATTATTTTGTTGCAAAATAGGAAAAATGATGTATATTTAAATCATGTTAACCTTCACACACAGCCTGCTATTGCACCTGGCGGGTGCAATGGCCTCAACGAAATTAAAAGAGGCGGATCGGATTGAATTGGTGTTGGGCAATATTATGCCGGATTTTATCACCCATTTGGGGCGTTCGAAGTATCAGGCCCTTGCGCACGATTTAAGCATTTTCAAGTCTCATACCAATATCGGACTGTTGGGGTGGGGTGCGCTGTTCCACATTCTTTGCGATAACTATTCTACTTTGGGTACCATCACGTTCGATGGGGACTATGGCACCCAGCCCAAAAACGGCTTCATCGAACGAGTGGCACACCAGGTGAATCTCAGTATCCCGCTACCTGTACCCCGGCGCCGCATTCTGCAATGTGCTCTGGACATCCTGGTATTGCGGGCCTATCGAGAGCAACTGGTGCCCCTATTGGAAACCGCAGCGGAGTATTTACATGATCATTTTGCGGAAATTGCCGCTCAGGTCGGTTTTATTTATTATATTGACCCTCAGCAATTGACGCCGGGATTGGATCGATTTTGTCAACTCTATGGTTCGAACTTTATCGAACAGGCGGCACAGGAGGAATATCGCCTCTTTCCGCTGGTGCGCAGTTTGCTCCATCTTTCAACTCTAACGCCCCCAGCGATTATTCGGGCCGAGATCGATCGGCATCCTGAATTGATGTTGCTGGTGACATCGAATATGCGCTTGATTGAGGATCATTGGCTGGATTGGCTGCAGGAGACAGTAACGGCAGCGAAAAAGTATCCAGGGCTGGAAACAATCTGGTGATTCTGCAAATGGATATGAAAAAAACTAAAAACAAAACCAAAAACAAAACCCCTCTGACGCTTCATCAGAGGGGTTCTGGTTTATGGTGAATAAGGATGGAAGGTGCTTAGAAATTATAACCCAAACCAAACATGATGTTATCCACGTTCATTTTGTAGGTGCCGGCCATATTGTCGAAACTTCTCTTGTCCTGAGCCATGACCCAGTCGTTAACGGTTCGATCGCCGATGAAAATTTTCTCATAACTGGCAAAAAGGCTCAATGGACCGAGGCAATAGCTAGCGCCAAAGCTAATGGCATGGCGGCGGCTAATGTCCGGGATGGTAATGGTTAAAGTTTCATCGGGAATAGCCGATGGCTCGGTGTAATATCCGGCACGTAATTTGAATGGAGCAAATACGGTGTATTCAGCACCGAGTCCCACTCGAATGCCATCCTTCCAATTTTCAACCAATTCCATCTTAGAACCATTTTCCATTTCAATGGGGATAACATCCCAGGCCGACCATTGCGTCCAGGACACATCGGCGCTGAGGAGCAAATTCTTTACACCAGTGAATGCCAGGCCGCCACCAAGAGTCATTGGTAAAGGAAGTGTGGCATCGCCTTTGGCATTGTCATAGAGGACCTGCTTTTGGCCACTATAAACACCAAGAATCTGTTGGGCCTGTGCGGCTGTAATCATGCCGCCTTGAACCATGGTGTTAAGCGATGACTGTAGCGTAGCAAATATTTGATCAGCGGTTTTCGCATAATACGTTGCAGCGCTGATTTTGCCATCGAGTGAAATATCGTTGTAATAATTGCCAGATAACCCAAGCGAGAGGCAGTCTGTTAATTTGTACTTCAAACCGAAATTAAAACCAAAGCCTGTACCATCGCCCTCCAGCTTAGTTTCGGTAAGAATATAATTATACGTGGCGGCGCTTAATCCCAATGGAGCTAATACGCCAGCTTTGAGTGCAGCATTGGCAGGATCGGCCAGCAGCGGGTTAGGAGTGGTCGTGGGCTTGCGAATAAGAATGTTCGTCAAAACGAAACTAAAGCCAACGCCCAAGGATAGTTTATCATTGACCTGATAAGCGAAGCTCGGATGGATATCGATTACTTTCAGGTCATCTTCAAAATCAAACGCAGGATATGCTGGATTGTAAGCCTCGGTGTTCATGGCGTCCCACTTGGCGCCCAATCCAAACGGTGCAAAGAAGCTCAGGCCGAAGCTCATTTTTTCGGTGCCGTAAACGATACCAGCAGCCGGAATCGGGAAAGTTTTGGGTTCATTTTCAAATTCTTCAGTTTTATAAACCCCAAATGGAAGCGCATATTGCGCGAGGGTGAACTTCGAGCCCGGCATGACCAATTCAAAACTTCCGCCGACATGGAAGCCCTTAATCTGAGCAATGCCGGCTGGGTTCCAGTACATGGCGCTCCAATCGTTGGAAATCGCGCGGAAATTGCCCCCCAATGCTGTGGCTCTGGCGCCGATGCCCGTAAGAGCCACACCTGATGCAAAGACAGAGCCGGTAATAAATAAGACCAGTACAATGGCGCTAAATGAGGTAAATCGTTTCATTCTTAACCTCCCTGTTAAAGGTGAAATGATTAGTTGTCCCTGATTGTTGAAAAGCTAATGTGATCAACTACAACCACTCAAAATTCGGTTTTGCTCATCACCTCCTTCATTCATTTAGCTATCAAAAAGACAGTTTGGCGTTGACCGGTATTGTCGCTAACTTTAAATCTCTCGTGTTAACGTGAGTACGAAATTTCTCACGGGCGCCATGTTTCGCTCAACTTGCAGGTAATTATACTGCAGCAAGTTGTTGATATTGAAGGCGGCTTGAAATCCCAACAGATTGGCGGAAATTCTGGCATCCCAAATTTTTTGCGCAACTCGGTCATCGTTGGGATATACTTTCACTCGTTCAAGGCGGCTGATGTAGCGATAATCCAATCCGATTTCAAAAATCGAAAGGTTCCAGGTGATGCCGGATGTCAACAAGTGCCGTGGGCGATACGCCAAAACTTCACCGGTATCGCGATCGATGGGATCCATGTAGGTGTAGCCCGCGGAGACGGTCAACCGCCGATTCCATAATCCTGTTTGGATATTGGCCTCCAGGCCGCGAATGCGGGCATTGGAGACATTGACAAACTGAATGGTTTGATAAATATCCGGCTCCGGTTCGATGAAATTCTGATAGTCGTTATGAAATAGCGCCAGATCTAACACCACTGCATTGGCGACAATTTGGTTTAGGCCAATTTCATACGACCAGGCACTTTCCACCTTAAGATTGGGATTGCGGATTACCCGAAAGCCCGCGGTAAACGTTTCGGTAAACATCTCGGCCAGCGTGGGTGCGCGAAAGCCACGACCCAGCGAGGCCCGAACGGTAGTGGCATAACTGGGGCGGAAGTTCAGGCCCACTTTGGGATTGAACTGGTTATGGTTTTCGCCCGTATCGACGTAATGATAGTCGAATCGGCCGCCGAGCGTCAATGAAAGCGCGTTGAAAAAGCGCAGCTCATCCTGGATATAACCAGCCACAGTGTAAGCGTCATGATTGCCCCAGATGAGCGAACGGGTGTTGTCGTAAATGCCTTCGACACCCATGGTCACCGTATGGATTTTATTGGGCAGAAAATCCGCCTGTAGCTCCGCACCCAATTTATTGGCTCGCGAATAATCCTGGTTGTCATGGTGGTGATGTTGGAAATTGTTGTGAAAATACGAAGTGCGCAATTTATAAGTAAATTTGGATGAAAGCAATTGGCGATACACGGCATTGAAACTGAATTTATTTGAGTTCACCCAGTCGCCGATGGACGGAATGGGCATCTCGTACACATCGTTCTGATTGCGCCAGAGGAAAATATCACCGTAGTCGCCGGTGGACCAATTGCTTTGAACCGACAGGCTGGTTTGAGGATTGAATTTATAGATCAGCTTGCTGAGCAGGTTGTAGTAGCTATAAAAGCCATTTTGCTGGTAACCTGTGGATTCTTTCCGGCCACCCGACAGGAGCAGGTGCAATTTATTCCAACTCTGCGAATGGGCGACATCGAACTGATTGAACGTTAATTGACGATCGGTCCAGCGCCACTCGCGATTGTAAGGTTTGTCGTAGATTCCAATCGAGTAAGAAAAATTAGTAGTCGGCTTGGCTGCTGGCTCTTTGGTGATAATATTGATTACACCACCCAGGGCATGAGAGCCATAGAGTGCCGAGCCCGCACCTTTTACAATCTCCACCCGCTCGATTTGTGATAGGGGTACGATGTCCCATTTGATGTCGCCGCTGTCACCCGGCATCATGGGTACGCCATCGACAAGCAGCAATACCCGGCTTCCGGCTCCCAGGCTAAAGCCAGACGATCCCCGAATATTCACATCGCCATGCATCAGATAAACGCCAGGCGTGTACTCCAGCACTTCGTTCAAATAGGTTTTGTTGCGTCGCTCGATTTCTTTGAGTGAAATCAGCGAGACGCTGTTGGGCACATCCTGAAAACTCTGTGCTTTTTTGCTGGCAGTGACGACCAGTGTGGGGCTTTCAATAGCTGTTTCTTCCAATTTAAACTGGATTGAGGCTGTCTCCCCGGCACGAACTTCCAGCGCTATAGTTTTGCTTTTATAGCCCATCATGGTCGCACGGACCTGATAGCGGCCGGCGGGAATCTTTAGCACTGTGAAATTACCATCCAGGTCCGCCGAAGCACCTAAAACGGTTTGTAGCAGAATAACATTGGCGCCGGCCAATGGCGTTCCCGTTTTCAGATCAACAACCTGTCCCTTCAGCACCCCAAAGTTTTTGGTCGTTTGTCCCAGAACGAGCGAGCCTGGAATAATAATGATCAAGGACAATATTACGAAAATATTTTTTAGCTTCATTCTTAATCTCATGATTTGATGATTGACTGTCATCGAAAATAGACGGTTAGATTAATTCCAGCGACCTGACTATCCTCATTAGGAACGATCACAGACTGTGGCTCGAAAGAATTGGGTTTCAACAGCAAGCCGATGATATTCTCCAGCGCCCAGGGCTGATCGGCAAGTTTTAATACTGCGCCCAGTGCGCGATAAGTATCCGGGGCCGCTGGGATGTAGTAGTCGCTGGAGTCGATATAAGCTGGTAGAAGTCCACTAAAGCTAAAATCAAGTAGCGAGGTTGGGGGAAAGCGTCGGCTGGCGATGACCATGACATTTTCTGCATTTGCTGGCCATTGGCCTTTGAAATAGATTTTTCCCGCAATGCGGCTCGAGCTGGCCCTTTTGGCATTCGCAAAATCGGCACTAATATCCTTGCCAGTGATGATGGTTCTGTCATCGGGTACCGTAATCAACCCGGGCGAAAAAGGATTGCCGGGTTCAGTATAAATGCCAAAGATGCTCTGAATGCCCCAGGCCGCTTCACTTTCTCGCCAAACCAGGCCAAGATAATAGCTGCCCGGCTTGAGATAGAAAGTATAAATCACCGAATCACCACCGATGGGCAGGATATCGCCTATAATCAGGTCGTTAAGGTCGGCTGGCGGAAATTTGGTTGCGGCAACGATGCGCACCTCTGCAGTTTTGGCTGGCCAGTGGCCAAGGTAATGAATCGTTCCTTGAATGCCGCTCCGAATTGGCTCGAGGCCATGCTCTACCTGACAACGACTGGTGACTACAATCAAAGCGGCAAACAGAAGTAGCACGGGATATTTTTGATTATGTGCTGTCATATTTTTTCTTTGATTTTTTGTTAGATTGAACCATATTATTTAGAAAAAAAAACCATGAGCGAAATCATGGATACGAATAAAATGAAAATCGAAATTCTCAAAGAATATCACGTAGAGATCGAACTGCTGAATAAGTAGCTTTAAGGTTTGTTAGGACATTGTTGCTGATGTATGATCGACAAAAAATTTTCTTTCTCCAGCGAGATTTCGGTTGAAATCTACATCAAGAACCATATACCACGACCAGCTAATTCGGGCCGTCGATCTCTAGTGTCAAGCTATCTGCTAAGATGCTCTGTTAGGAACCATTAATAATAAAATAAAATAATCAAAATGTCAAGAAATATTTTGGCTGGAACTTAAAAATCTAACATTCTGAATATTAAAGAGAAAAATTGCTTGACATTCTGAAAAAAAAATGTAAATTAATGAATGAGCATTCATTCACAGCTTCTAAATGGGTATTCGAATATCAATAGAAAGCGGATCGCGTATGGCAAATAAGCGAAAAAATGGCAATGACAAGCGGGAACGTATCTTGCGCGCTGCTACCCAGGTGTTTGCGCAGCATGGCTTTTATAATTCCAAAATTTCAGCTATCGCTAAGTTAGCGAATGTTGCCGATGGCACCATCTATCTTTATTTTAAAAATAAAGACGATCTTTTGATTTCGCTGTTTGAGGAGGAGATGACCAAAATCGCGCGACATATGAAAGAAGAGATTGCCAAAGAGGAGGGCTTCGAAAATAAAATCCGTAAATTTATTCAAATCCACCTGGAAGTGATTGCCGAAAATAAAGAGCTGGCCGAGGTGCTTCAGATCGAATTGCGCCAGAGTTACAAGTTCATGAAGGAATATATGGGTACCAAGCTGAGTGAGTACTTAAATATTATTTCGGGGATTATCATCCAGGGACAAAAGAACGGTGAGGTTCGGCCCGAGATCATCCCCGGTATTGCCAAGCGAATTCTTTTTGGGGCGCTGGATGAAATTTCGGGGTTCTGGGTCTTGTCAAAGAATAAGCGATACAGTATTGCTACCTCCGCACAAATGTTGGGGGATATTTTTATCCATGGTATTTTAGCGAACCCTTCGCAACCGAAAAATTAGCCAAAATTTTGCAGTTGTTCAGCGCCACGGATCGTCAGAAAATTATTCAAGGAGGAAAGAGTGAGGAAAACTGTTGCCATCTCGATGATCTGGCTGCTTTGCTTGTGGTTCAACTTGTTTGCCGTCCAGCCCACCCCTTTGATCAAATACCTGCAATTTGCTCGTGCCTCTGCCGATTGGACTTGGGATCATTATGATTCCCTGCTTACCGCCTGGAAGAAGAATCTCGATCCAAATTATGTTTTTGGATACAATCCCCCCGGCGCTTTGTTAGAAATGGCAACGATCTATGCTTATCTATATGAATTGGAAGGCGTCTCCGCATACGCCGAACGCGTCAAAAAAGTGCTGCTCAGCTACGGCGATTATCGGAAAGAATATCCCGAAGCAGCGGCCAGGCGGCGGACCGAATATGAGGATGGCGTACCCGCGTTGCCCAATATGTTCACGGCCATGCGTTATATCCGGCCCTATGAAACGCTAAGGCGATTGGGTTATCTATCGGTCTCAGATCAGCAGAAAATCGGAAGCATTATCGCAGAGAGCATGGACTTCATTCTGCGCACCCAGGAGTGGGGCGCGATGAATCGTGGCATCCTGCGCGCCGAATGTCTCGCCTGGGCAATCCGTGCTGTGCCAGATCATCCGCACACGAAAACCTGGCGAATGCTGGAAAAATCTATCGGCGATGATAACTGGGGCAATTGGGAGATTGAAGATGCCAGTTTGTACAATGCCGTCTGGCTCTATTCGTTGCTGGGCTATGCCGATGCCCTGGGAAAATTAGAGGCACTTTTTCGGACCCCTGAGATGTATTACAATGCTCAATATTTTCTGTACCTGATGTGTCCGGATGGCATGATCCCAGATTTTGGGGATGCGAACTGGTACTCGAATTGGGATCGTTTCCTGGTCTTCTATGAGGCGGCTGCGAATGCTTATCATGATCCTCATCTCAAATGGGCCGCGGCCATCATTGCCAATAAATTTGTCGATTTGACGAATATCAAAAATCCTGGCTTGGCTTATATGTTGTTGGATTGCTATCGTTTTGGCACTGATGGCATCGCCGCCGAGCCGCCGGCGGAATTGAGTGCAGAGGTTTTGGAAGATCTGGTCGGCAAAAAGATTGTATTCCGCAATGGCTGGGATCCCAATTCGACTTACCTCTTGTTGAATTACCGGGATGAAGGCGATGGCGGACGCATCTTTCGCGATTACCTGCGTGATACCATTCCCGTCGAAGAAGAGAAAATGACTCATGGCCATGCCGATGAAAATAGCCTGGTGCTGTTGATGAAGAATGGTTCGATATTAATGCACGACGGTGGTTATCGGGATTACATGCCCAGTGGTCCCTTCGGCGCTTATCGCCAGGATTATTTTCACAATCGGCTTTGCGTACGTCAGGAAAAAATCTGGCTGGGACAACAGCAAGGTGAATATCGCTACCAGATGCGGGATGCGGTACCGGGGCAATCGCTAATGGATTTTCTGCACAATGCGGGTTCCTATCGCCAGGTGCGGACGCAGAAAATAGATTTCATCACCTTGCCCGATTTCGACTATAGTCGCACCCGGGTCATCGATGATAAGCTGGGTTATGAATGGGATCGAATTGTCACCTACGTGAAAGGCCCAGAGCTGTTCGTGGTGTTCGATGTTTTCAAAGCCAGGGTAGAGGAATTTTTCACTGCAGCCAATTTATGGCATACTCGAAAGATTATCGCCCAGGGCGCTCATTGGTACGATACTGTTTATGATTCGCTCCGTACTCTGTCGTTGCCGACAAACGAAAACCTGCTGATCATGTTTCCTCAAACCCATTATCGGCGAGAAGGTGTTGAGAGGGAGAAACGCTATTACCAGGATGAATGGGTGATTTATCAAATGACCGGGCAGCATTTTGAATTGGGGCAGCATATTGGATTTATCACGGTATTAATTCCCCATCCAGCAAATGAGTCGCCTGAAAAATGGCTCAATCAAATCAAATTGCTCGACACCAGACCAGATGAAACTGGCCTGGCAGTGGAAATGCAGGTGGGCGATAAACAGTATATTGTTGGGGCCAAGCGTGACCTGCGCATGGACATGGTGCGCGATTGGCGGCGCCCGAAATATACTTACGAATCGGGTCGCATAACATACGGCGATTGGGAAACGAATGGGGATTTTCTGTTTGCCGTAAAAGAGGGGAGAAAATTGGCCTTTACGGCTGTAAATCTGACAAAGATCAAATTCAAAGATCATTGGTTACTGGACCCAAAACCCGCTTTGTTTGGTCTGGCGTTCGATGGTAGCGCCGATGCCCCGGGCGTGGGAAAATTGCGGTACTGGAGGGATTCAGTGGAATTTAAATAGATACGATTTGAGCAACAGAGGACAGATCATTAAACTCCAGCACTTGAATTCCTACAGAAAAAACCTTGAATCTAATATGGGGGGGGTAAATGTTGAGGACAGTATTCTCTTTGAATTGCCCGGCATAACTTTTTTACATAATCCCCAGGTGCCGTTTGTAAAAAATGAAATCGAAAATTTAGTCAGTCAATATTTAATACAATGCTGTGCCGGCTTTGCTTTCCTTCGTTCTCTTTACGCTAAAGAAATCTTTTAAAAATACGCCACGTTCAAGATTAAATCAATTTGGAGGTCCCAATGAAAAAAGTCATTCTTACCCGAGGAGTCCGAACACCGATTGGCAATTTTGGGGGAGCCCTGCGCGATATTACCGCTCAGGAGCTATTGAAATTTGTTTTTCAGGAGGCCATCAAACGAGCAGGTATTGATCCGTCGATCATTGATGATGTTATCGCTGGCTGCATCATCCAGAGTTCTGATGCCACCAATATCACGCGCGTCTCGGCATTGATGGCTGGTATTCCGGAGCATGTCCCGGCTTATACGGTTCAGCGGAATTGTGTTTCGAGCATTCAGGCCATCACCTCGGCCTATCAGGCGATCCAGGCCGGCGATGGCGATGTGTTTCTGGTAGGCGGCACGGAGAGCATGTCCAATGCGGCGTATGTGCTGCGGAAAGCCCGCTTCGGCTATCGGTTACGCCATGGCGAATTGATCGATACGCTTTGGGAAGGTTTGACCGATCCAATAGTTGGGCAGATTATGGGCCGAACCGCAGAAAATGTGGCTGAAAAATATGGTATCACTCGCGAGGAGCAGGATGAATTTGCCATCCAGAGCCATAAAAAAGCCTTTCGAGCCACCCGCGAGGGCAAATTTAAAGATGAGATCGCGGTGATGCAAATCCCCAAAAAGATGGCGGGAAAGGACGTTGCTCCGGAGATTTTTGCCGAAGATGAATGCATTAATATCGGCCTGACCAAGCAGATGCTGGCGCTATATCCGACTGTGTTCAAAGAGGACGGAACCGTAACGCCGGGCAATTCCTGTCCCATCAGCGATGGCGCAGCAGCCATGTTTGTGTTGAGCGAAGAGAAAGCCAGGGAATTGGGCATCACGCCAGAGTTTTATGTACGTGGTTATGGGTATGCGGCATTAAGCCCAGCTTTTATGGGTGAGGGACCGATTCATGCGGTGCCATTGGCGCTGAAGAAAGCGGGTTTGAAAATGGAAGATATTGACTTTTTTGAAATCAATGAGGCTTTTGCTGCTCAGGTGATCCCCAGCAAGCGGGAGTTGAAAATTCCGGATGAGAAATTCAATGTCAACGGTGGTGCCATCGCTTTGGGACATCCGGTGGGCGCGACGGGTGCACGAATGGTAGTGACGCTGCAACACATTTTAAAAAATCGAAATGGGAGGTTGGGTGTTGCCGCGGCCTGTGTTGGCGGTGGTATGGGCGGCGCCATTGTGATTGAACGGGCTTGATGCAATAAACTGGATCGAAAGACGATTGCCAGCGGTAATTGATATTCTGAATCTGCCGATGGAGCTGCCATTTTCCGTTTACTCTTGGGTAACAAGATAGAAATCATATAAGCGTTGCCATTTCGGTGAACAAGATGGATGTTTTTCGGCACCTGTGATTTAATAAAAAAAATCATTTTGGAAGGAGGCCATTATGTACATTTATAAAGCAGCCGTTTTAGGTGGTGGCACCATGGGGGGGAGCATTGCCCAGGTGATCACTTTTTCCGGAATTCCCGTGGTGATCAAAGACATCGATCAGACTGCGGTGCAAAAGGCGCTGGACAAGGTTCGCTCGATTTATGAGTCTCGCGTCAAAAAGGGCAAAATGACTGCCAGCGAAATCGAACCCAAAATCGTGCTGGCGTCGGGGACAACCTCGTATGACGATTTTTCCGATGTGGATATTGTGATTGAGGCGGTACCCGAGGACATCAAAATAAAGAAGCAGGTATTCAAAGAACTGGATGAGGTCTGTCCTCAGAGCACTATTTTGGCGACCAATACCTCGGCGTTGTCAATTTCAGAGATTGCTTCGGCCACGAGACGGCCGGAGAAGGTGATCGGCATGCACTTTTTTAACCCCGCTCACGTGATGAAGCTGGTGGAAGTGATTCCCGGTTTGCAGACGTCGGAGGAAACAGTGATGGATGTGATGGCGTTCGCAGAATCGCTGCGCAAGTTGGCTGTTCGAGTGGAAGAATGCCCAGGATTTCTGGTGAACCGGTTGCTTATGCCCTATATCACTGAGGCTGTGATCGCGTTAACCGAAGGCGCGGCGACTGCTACGGAAATCGATCAGGCGATGGTGGATTTTGGCATGCCGATGGGGCCATTTACGCTGTCGGATATGCTGGGATTGGATGTTTGCTACAAAGTTGCCCAAATCATGTATGACGCGTACGGGCCGCGCATGCCGGTGGCCAATCTGAATCTGAAACTATTTGAAAAAGGTCGGCTGGGACAAAAATCGGGTGCTGGCTTCTATGATGCTGATGGCTCCGAAAAAGAGCTGCAAGCGATTGTGAAAGAAATTCAACAAGCTGAGGGGCTGAAGAAGACGAGTTTTTCCCCCGAGCGGCTACTTTATTTGATGATCAATGAAGCGGCGTTGGTATTGCAGGAAAAAATCGCTTCGGCCACGGATATTGATATCGCCATGATGGCAGGCACCGGTTTTCCGCAAGAGCTTGGCGGACCGCTCAAATACGCTGATAAGGTCGGTCTGGATGTGGTGCTCAGTGGTCTGGAAAAATTCAAGAACGAGCTAGGCATGCGGTTCTGGCCAGCCCATTTGCTAAAACGAATGGTGGCCGCGGGTCTGTTGGGAGAAAAGACGGGGCGAGGGTTTTATACGCATTAGGCAGTCTTCAGTCATCAGTCGGCAGTCTCCAGTCTCCAGTTGGCAGTCTTCAGTTAGCGAGTGGAGATGTGAGGTCAGGTAGAAAAGATTGATAATTTCGATTAACTATCAACAAGCAAATTAACCAAGGGAAGGAGCGAAAAATGGAATGGCAACATATTAAAATGAGCGTGGAAGATCGGGTAGCAACTATTGTGATTGATCATCCGCCTGCCAATGCGCTCAATAGCGCTACGATGGATGAATTGAGTCAGGCGATCGATGAGGTAATGACCAATAAGGAAATTAAAGCGGCTGTGATCACCGGCGCCGGCATGTTTTTCATCGCGGGTGCGGATATCAATGAAATTGCCACCTTAAAAAGCGCCAAACAGGGAGAAGACATCTGTCTCAAGGGCCAGGGGGTGATCAACAAGATCGACCGCTCGCCCAAGCCGTTTATTGCAGCCATCAATGGTATGTGTCTTGGTGGAGGGCTGGAATTGGCGATGGCGTGCCATTTGCGAATCTGCGGCGACCGCGCTCAGGTGGGGCAACCGGAGATCAATCTAGGCATCATCCCGGGGTTCGGCGGGACGCAACGGCTGGCACGCTTGGTTAATCAAGCCCGGGCAATGGAGTTGATCCTGACCGGGGATCGGATTTCGGCGCAGGAGGCCTATCGCATTGGCTTGGTCAACAAAGTGGTGCCAAATATGGATGTAGTGAAGCAGGCCGTGGGGTTGGCAAAAAAGATCACCTCCAAAGGCGCGGTAGCGGTGGCTAAAGCTATTGATGCGATCAAATCCGGCTATGAGATGAAACTGGAAGATGGCTTGAAATACGAGGCAAAATTATTTGGCGAAATTTGTGAGACTGAGGATATGAAAGAGGGCGTTTCGGCATTCATTCAGAAGCGCCAGCCGAAGTTTAGCGATAAATGACCGTCGTACTATCGGCAGAAGCACATTATTACATCACGATTATTGTTTGACAAGCCAGCAGGAATAGCATTAATTTCCAGGAGGCTGGTATGAGGTGGACGAGATTTCCGTTACGAGCGATAATGGCGTTGGCTGTATGGATTCAGCTAACTACTACGGCGATTGCGATAGCCAGCGGGTGGGGACCTTACATTTCGCCCGGAATTAAATTTGGCTGGGATTCAATCCGAGGATTTACGATGGGGCTAAAGTTTGGTATTGGCCTGAATAACCCGGATCGAGGCATATTCGTAAATCTCACCATTGGCGTGAAAGCGTTTGAACAACCCAGGAATAATGGCCATGAGTACATTTTCCTGGATGGTCAGGTTGGGAGCTTGGTCCCCAAAATCGCTCTTCTAACATGCGGGGCTGGTGCTGGATTGATGTTTGGTATTGGCGATGCGGCCTCACAGGTAGTACCCCGAACGACAGTCTTCGCTGGATTCATCGTCTTTCCCACTCTCGATTTCACTTTCTGGGGGGCCGATAAGGTTTCTTACGAACCGGGAGGAGAAGTGACGTTGCCAGTTCCATTGTACAAGCTTGATCTTGGATTTGATTAGCGGTGCCTGTCACAAGTTGCACGGTTTTGGATTTAGCCTGATGTGACCAAACTGTTTTTGGGGGGGAGATTAATGACGCGGCGGTTCATGGAAAAGCGTCCTTTTGACCACTGCGATTAGCTTATTATGCAGCGGGCAATCAAATCATTGCCTGAAACAAATATGGAAGGAGGTGTTCATTATGGATTTCACATTTCCTGAGGAATTGGAGATGTTGCGCCAGATGATCCGCAAATTTGTGGATCAGGAATTGAAACCCATTGCGCGACAGATCGATGAAGCGGGCGAGATTCCAGCCGATTTCATCCAACAAATGAAAGAGCTGGGATTTTTTGGATTGGCGTTTCCGGAAGAATACGGCGGCGCTGGTGCGGGAGAATTGGGCTATTGCATTTTTGCGGAGGAAATTTCTCGCGGCAGCGCTTCGATTACCACGCTGATGGGGGCGCACGCAAGTATTGGCGCCATGTCGATCTATCTCGATGGAACCGAAGCGCAAAAGCGGAAATATTTGCCCGCGCTATGTTCGGGTGAAAAAATTGCGGCCTTTGCGCTCACTGAGCCCAATGCCGGCTCTGATGCAGCAGCGATTGAGACCACTGCCGTAAGGGATGGGGATCATTTTATCATCAATGGCCAGAAAATTTACATCACCAATGGTGCGATCGCCGATGTTATCATTGTGTTTGCGGTTACCGATAAGGCGCTGGGGGCTCATGGTGGTGTTACCGCGTTTATCGTAGAAAATACCTTCCCTGGCTACAAAGTAGGTCGCGAAGAGGATAAAATGGGCATACGCGGTACCAAAACCTCGCAATTGTTCTTCGAGGATATGCGAGTGCCGGCTGAAAATGTGGTTGGACAATTTGGCGCGGGATTTATCACTGCGATGAAAGCGCTGGATCGTGGTCGGCTGGGGTTGGCCGCGGGTTGTCTGGGTGCCTCAAAGGAAGTGGTGCAACTCTGCATCAAACATGCTAAAGAACGGAAACAATTCGGCAAGCCCATTGCCGAGAACCAGGCCATCCAATGGATGCTGGCCGATTCGGCCATGGAAATCTATGCGATGGAAAGCATGATTTATCGCGCGGCCTGGATGTGCGACCGGGGCCTGAAATTCACTCAAGAAGCTGCAATTTGCAAAGCCTTCTGTTCCGAGGCCGCCGATCGCATTGCCGATCGCGCCATTCAAATCCATGGCGGACTGGGATATATGAAAGAATATCCCTTGGAATTGTTCTATCGAGATGCCCGGATCAATCGAATTTTCGAGGGGACGAATGAGATTCAGCGGTTGATTATTGCCAATAATCTATTGAAAAAGGGATCGTATTAGCTGCTTTTGATTGGCGACAGATTTTGTTAAGATGGAGACTATCTTCTTGATAGGATAGTTGGAGTGTTGGAGTAATGGAGCTATGGGGCCGTATTGAAGCATTACTCCAGCACTCCAACATTCCAAATTTTGATCGGTGTTATAAGTCATAAAGAGGAGCGATATGAACATCATTGTTCTCATTAAGCCAATTCCCGACCTGAGCCAGCTTAAAATCAGCCGTGGGCAGGGACAGGTGTTCGAAACCGCAAAGAGAATCATGAATTCCCAGGATCGAGCGGCATTGCAACTGGCCATCGAACTCAAGCAGGCGCATGGCGGGGGGGTGAGTGCCATATCCCTCTGCAGCATGGAAGACAGCGATATTTTGAGAGAGGCCTACGCCATCGGCGCGGATCATTGCTATCAATTAAACGATGGGCAATTTGCTGGCAACGATGCTTATGTCAATGCCGTTGTTTTGAGCCGAGCCATTTCCCGAATTGGAACTTTTGACCTGATTGTATGTGGTGCCACATCTGATGTTGGTTTTAGCGGCCAAACGGGACCACGAATTGCCGAGGTGCTAAATATCCCGCAGGCGACTTCAGTGCTGTCGCTTTCGGTTCAGGGAAATTCAATTGCAGTGACCTCAAAAATGAAAGGTAAGATCAGAGAGCAGACATTAACATTGCCTGCCCTGATAACTGCCGAACAGTCGATCTGTCAGCCGAAGATTCCTAACGCGATGATGATCATGAAGGCTTACAAAAAAGAGATCGTGATTTGGAACGCGCAGGATCTGGGGCTGGTGGCTGAGGAAGTCGGTGCGTCGGCCGCGTTAACAAAGGTCTATAGCCAGTATCTGGTGGAAACAGCGTAAATAGATGGCAATCCGAATTGACCCGCGGGTGATATAGCCGCTACAGATGGGGTTCAACATGATTTACCTGCAGATGGTAGAATGGCCGCAAGATGCTTCATCTGCGAATGGTTGGGCTTTCGCCTGCCTGATAGAAGGCTGGAGATAATAAGGCAGCCCAGGATACCTCTCAATTACCTGTATTGGCGGCCGTTCGATCATCAATGTCAGCACATCCAATTCTTGCAGCAAACATTCAAAATTGGAGGCATAAGATGAGCAATAGAGAGACCGAAACAGGATATGATTTCTGGGGGAGCGCGCCAGAATCGGAGGCTGTTTCGACCACAGGCATTTTTGTATATGCTGAAAGTGACGGTTCAGGGATTGATTCTGGCTCGTTGGAAGCATTGGGCAAAGCCAGGGAACTGGCGGATGCGCTGGGCACAGGCATCGCCGCCATTTTGCTGAATTCGAAGGATGAAAATTTAGCCAATCAGCTCATTCATGCAGGGGCGAACAAGGTATTTCTATCCAGTGATGACCGATTTCAGAAATATGATACCGAGCGCTATTGCTCCAAAATGGAAGAATTGATTCAGCGCACCAATCCTGAAATTGTCATGGCTGCTTTATCCGATGCTACTCGGGATTTTTTCCCTCGAATTGCGCAACGGGTTCGCACCGGCTTGGTGAGCGGCTGCATCCAGCTCGAAATTGATACCGCCGAGCGATCGCTGTTAGCCACCCGGCCGAGCTACGGCGGCAAGATGTGCGAAGTGATTACGTGGAAGCAGGCGCGTCCGCAGATGGTGCTGTTACAGGTGGGAATTTTTCCCCCAGCGATTGTGGAAGAATTTCGCAGCGGAGAGATCGAAAAGATTTGATGATGTGAAAAAAGGCTTGATTTTATGGGATTCTGATTTTATATTAAGCTTCGATCAAAAATATGCAATTAATGAAGGGTGCCAAGATGATAGTATCGCGCCTTATTCTAAAAAATTGGCGAAATTTTCAATCGGTGGATGTGCCGCTTGGCGAGCGCGTTTTTTTGGCTGGACCCAATGCTTCAGGAAAATCCAATTTACTGGATGTCTTTCGCTTTTTAAGAGACATTGCCAAGCCAGGCGGCGGCTTGCAAAAGGCGGTCAGCGACCGTGGCGGCTTTTCGAGGATACGTTGTCTTGCAGCACGTCGGTATCCAGATATTGAGTTGGAAATACACCTCAGCAATAAAGATGATAAACAACCAGAGTGGCGCTATAGTATCGGCATCAAACAGGAAGTACGGGGCTATCGCCAACCTATTCTCTCTTATGAAAAGGTCTGGGTTGGCGATCAGCAAATATTGAATCGACCCGATAATATTGACTTAAAAGACAAATTGCGTTTAACACAAACGCATCTTGAACAGATCAATGCCAATGCAGAATTTAGAGAGATCGCCAGATTTTTTGAATCGGTGCTTTATCTCCATCTAATCCCGCAATTACTAAGGTTTCCCAAAGAGTTTTCTGGCCCAGGTATTCCAGGCGATCCCTTTGGGCGAAGCTTTTTAGAGCGCGTTTCCAAAACTAGTGACAGGGCTAGACAATCCAGGTTAAACAAAATCGAATTAGCGCTTCGAAGTGCGGTTCCTCAATTAAAACATCTCACCTACGTTGTTGACACAGAGGAAGGTGGCGTTCCGCATCTGGAGGCAATTTATGAGCACTGGCGCATGAGAGGTGCCCGCCAGCGAGAGGACCAGTTTTCCGATGGAACGCTACGTTTAATTGGCTTGCTATGGTCATTGTTAGAAAGTGATTCTCTTTTGCTATTGGAAGAACCAGAATTATCGTTACACCCAGAAATTGTAAAAAAATTAGCTGCTTTGATTCATCGGTTACAGAAACAAAAGAAACGACAGGTTATCCTCAGCACCCATAGTACGGATTTGCTGTCAGATAAAGGAATTGGAGGAGATGAGGTGCTATTGTTGATTCCGGGAGCGGAGAGCACGCAAGTTCGATTAGCCTCTTCGTTCGATGAAATTCGGGCCTTGTTAGAAGGTGGCTTGAGCATCGCCGAGGCAGCTTTGCCCTATACGGTTCCTGACAATATCGGCCAATTGGAGATTTTTAAATGAGCGAGCGTCTCAGTATCAATCTCGCCTTTGAAGATCCTTTGCATGAGGCTGTTTTGAGAAAAGTTTTTTCTCAATTTGGTTTTTCGGTTGGAAAATGTTTCAGTCACGGCGGATATGGCTATTTAAAAACAAAGATAAAAGCATTCAACCATGCCGCCAGACTAACGCCATTTTTGGTTTTGACTGATCTTGATCGTGTTGAATGTGCTCCGATTCTAATCAGAGATTGGCTGCCCTTTCCCAGGCATTCAAATCTGTTATTTAGAGTGGCGGTTCGCGAGGTGGAATCCTGGGTACTGGCTCATCGAGACGCTTGTGCTAAGTATCTGGGCGTAAATCAGAATCAAATTCCATTAAATGTCGATGAAATGCCTGACCCGAAGCAGTTTTTAATAAACCTAGCGCGCAAGTCTAGATTTCGATCCATACGAGAATCGATTGTCCCTAAACCAGGAAGCAGTGCGCAACAGGGACCCGATTATAATGGTATGCTTGCAGTTTTTGTCAAAGATTATTGGGACGCTAAAATAGCGGCATTAAATTCTCCAAGTTTAATGAAGATGATAAATGCTTTAGTCGCTTTTAAACCGATCTGAAGGAGGTTTCATGAATATCTTAGTCTGCGTCAAACAGGTCCCCGATACGGAAACGAGAATTAAAATTGGGGCCGATAAAAAATCAATCGATACAACCGATATCAACTGGATTTTGAATCCCTACGACGAATATGCGGTGGAAGAAGCATTGCGCATCAAAGAAAAGCAAGGCAACACCACGGTCACCGTTATCAGCGTGGGGCCGGATCGAACAACCGCCGCGCTGCGGAGTGCCCTGGCCATGGGCGCGGACGAAGCAGTGCTGGTAAAAACTGAGCAGGCAGTGGATGCGCTGGCGACGGCGAAAGCGCTGGCCGCTGTCATCAAAGACATGCCGCACGATTTGATTTTAGCCGGCAAGCAGGGCGTGGATGATGATAGTTTGCAGGTGGGGCCTATGGTAGCGGAATTGCTGAATATCCCCTGCGTTACCTATATTTCAGAATTAAAATTGGAAAATGGCAAAGCGCTCGTAAAACGCGAAGTAGAAGGCGGAATGGAGGTGGTCGAAGCGACATTGCCCGCTTTATTTACTGCTGAAAAAGGGCTGAATGAGCCGCGCTATCCAGCGCTGCGGGGTATCATGATGGCCAAAAAGAAAGTTATCCAGGAAAAACTGGTGCCCATTGATTCGCCCAAAATCCAGATCGTGAATATTGACTATCCCCCGACTCGTAAGGCCGGTAAAATTGTTGGCCAGGGCGTAGATGCTGTCCCCGAACTGGTACGGCTTCTGCGAGAAGAGGCGAAGGCGGTCTAATTGGAAACTCTTGGACCACAAAATACGCCAATCTGCCAGTTGTCCGATTCCGCGAAATTGGATTTGATTGGCAAAAGCAGCAACCAAAAATTCTGTTTAAGTAAAATCAAGTTTGAAATGGAAAAAGCTTCAAAATAAATATCTGGAGGTTTCGATGGCTAAAGCAGTGATGGCAATTGCAGAACAGCGAAACGGAGTATTTCGTAAGGTAACCTTTGAAGTTGTGAGTGAAGCACGACGATTGGCGGATCAACTTGGCAGCGAGTTAGTGGTAGTCCTGCTGGGTTCGGGAATGAATGGCCTCAGTGCTGAACTGGCACATTATGGTGCCAATAAAGTTTTGGTCGGTGAGAGCGACATTTTTAAAAATTACTCGCCAGAAGGTTTCACCAGGACCATTTTGGAAGCAACTAAAAAGGTCGATCCGGAGATTATTTTGCTGCCCGCTTCGACGTTTGGCAAAGATTTAGGTCCGCGATTAGCGGCCCATCTTGGCGTGGGCCTGGCGACGGATTGTGTGAAATTGAAATTAGAAAATGGCCGGCTTTTTGCGCTGCGGCCGATGTATGCTGGCAAGGTCTTAGCCGAGCACGAACTGCTGGCTACGCCACAAATGGCATCGTTGCGGCCCAATAACTTCGCTGTATTGCCGCCCGATACTTCGAAAACCGCCGTGGTCGAGCCACTCAGTGTGCCAGTGTCTGCCGCCGATCTCAAAGCCGTGGTGAAAGAGTTTGTCGCCAGTGGCGGTGGTAAAATCGAATTGACCGAGGCCAATATCATTGTATCTGGCGGTCGGGGCATGAAGGGACCTGAAAATTATAAAATCCTGGAGGACCTGGCGAGCGTGTTGGGGGCCGCGGTTGGCGCATCCCGCTCAGCGGTCGATGCCGGCTGGCGACCGCATTCGGATCAGGTGGGACAAACAGGCAAAACCGTCTCACCGAACTTATATATCGCCTGTGGTATTTCCGGTGCTATTCAGCATTTAGCGGGAATGTCATCATCCAAATGTATCGTGGCCATCAACAAGGACCCCGAGGCGCCCATCTTCCAGCGAGCGGACTATGGCATCGTCGGTGATCTATTCGAAGTGGTACCAAGGTTAACTGAAGAATTCAAAAAAATCATTGAAAAATAGCCTATGCAGGCATGGCTGTCTCATGCACTGAGAACACTGTGCAGTTGATGGCAATCAACGAAAATGAATGCCGTTGACGAGAGATCGCTTAAAACGTCTGGCCAATTTCTGAGAAGTAAATTTTGAATCCAATCAATTGAAAGGATAAAATTATGCCCCCAGCAGACGTTGTCACCAGGGAAGTGTTCTGGAATGTTCCAGCTCATTGGCTCATTTACCCTCTGATGATATTGGCGCTCGGAATTTTTGGCTATGGATTTTATCGACGAATTCGTCATTGGCGGTTGGGCAAAGTCAATAACGAGCGATTTGCAAACCCAGGTCAGCGTATTAAGGATACGTTGTTATATGCCATTTTTCAATGGCGCATTATCAAAGAAAAATATCCAGGATTTATTCATGCGTCCATTTTCATTGGCTTTGGGATTCTCTTTATTGGGACGCTGGTAGTAAGCTTCGATTATGATGTCTGGGGGTTAATTCTGGGACAATCATCGTTTCTAATTGGCAATTTTTATAAAATATTTTCGCTGGTCCTGGATATCGCCGGTGTGGTAGCGATTATCGGCGTCCTGATTGCACTGTTTCGGCGGTACATACAACGGCCGGAGCGTTTGAATAACCTGGCAGACGATGCCATTATTCTACTCGGGCTATTGTTTATTCTGGTCGTTGGCTTTCTGGTTGAAGGATCGCGCATCGCGGCAACGAATCCCGAATGGGAAATTTGGTCGGTTGTCGGTTCATGGGTTGCCGGGCTGTTTTCACCGGATAGTGCACAAGCCTGGCACCGCTTTCTTTGGTGGGTTCATCTATTAACTGCGTTTGCTTTTATAGCCTATATTCCATTTTCCAAATTAATCCATCTGCTCACTTCGGGCGCGAACATCTATTTCCGCTCCCATGCACCCAAAGGCGCGTTGCCATTCATGGATCTTGAAAAAGTTGAGACATTTGGAGCGGGCAAAATTACCGATTTTACGTGGAAACATCTGCTGGACCTGGATGCCTGTACCCGTTGCGGTCGCTGCCAGGATCAATGTCCCGCGTATCAAAGTGGCAAGCCATTGTCGCCCAAAAAAATCATTCTGGATTTGCTGGCCAAATTGAATGATGATGGTCGCAAAGTGCTTGCTGGCAAAGCGCTGGAAAATTATCCTCCGCTGGTCGGATCCGCCGTAACTGCGGATGAAATCTGGGCCTGTACTACCTGCCGCGCCTGTATGGAAGCCTGTCCTGTGTTCATCGAGCATATTGATAAAATCGTCGAAATGCGCCGCGACCGGGTGCTGATGGATAGTGATTTCCCGGCCGAACTGAATCCAACGTTCAAAGGCATGGAGAACAATTTCAATCCCTGGAATATCGGTTTTGCCTCCCGGGCCGATTGGGCGGATGGACTAACGGTGAAGCGTTTTGACAAGGGCGAATCGGCCGAATATCTCTGGTTCGTGGGGTGCGCCGGTTCCTATGATGATCGCATCAAAAAGGTTTCCATATCGTTTGCGAAGATTTTGCAAGCAGCAAAAGTGGATGTGGGAATTTTGGGCCCGGATGAAAAGTGTTGTGGTGAAACCGCTCGTCGGCTGGGAAACGAATATCTGGCGCAGACGCTGATGCAGATGAATATTGAAACCTTTAATCAGGCAGGGGTTCAGAAAATTATCACATTTTGTCCACATTGCTATAACACACTGAAATATGAATATCCGCAGTTGAACGGGAAGTATGAAGTGTTGCATGCCACCGAATTATTGGCAAAGCTGATTGAAGCGGGGCAACTTCGACTTGTACCCCAAAACCGCGCCAAGATTACCTATCACGATTCCTGTTATCTGGGACGCTATTCCGACCTCTACCAGGTCCCGCGGGCCGTGCTTGCGGCGACAACTCGTAGTTCCATCATCGAATTGAAGCGCAATAGGAATCGCAGTTTCTGTTGCGGTGCCGGCGGTGGCCGAATGTGGCTGGAAGAGACCATTGGGCAACGGATCAACCATGTTCGGACTGACGAAATACTGCAATCAAACGCCAATACCGTTGCCACTGCCTGTCCCTACTGCCTGACCATGTTTACCGATGGTTTGAAGGACAAGGAAAAGGCCGATAAAATAATAGCGCTGGATATCATCGAAATTGTCGAGCGGGCGATAGCTGCTTAGCGAGAGTTGCTATCACTGTTCGGGTTTCTTAACTGCAGCGCTTTTATGGCTGATGGGGCCAAACAGGCAACCGGTAATAATGTTTGGCTTGTCCGTTAGCTAATTGTTGCGAGTTTTTAAGTGTTGCTCAAAAAAAAGCCCGGTGTTTGAATAAGCACCGGGCGTTTTTTATGCAATAATCTGCAAATTATAATTTCTGTCGTACGGGCGGAGCTTTGGTTTCCACGGTAGTGGCAGCTTCTTTGACCTGGTCCATCGGCGAAATTACGTTGCCATCCGTGTTCAATTTTTTGCTCAAAAAAGTAATCCGAGCACGGGTTTTGGTTATCCAATCGTTGTTGAGACTATGCTCCGTGGCCAGTTTATCATTGGTTTGATAATATTTGAGCGCTTCTAATTGCAGCGGCACTACCCATTGCTGATTAATCGATGCCCAATAGGTTTGCAAATCCTCGCCTTTTAAATTGGGAGGCGCTGGAGAACTCAAAATATCTTGACTGAATTCTTCGTATGCCAGTCCCAGGCGATAAAATGCTGCGGTCGACCAATCGGCGATATTGAACTTGGCCACAGCAACGTATGCTTTCAATAGTTCATTGAACGCGGTCTGTTTCTTTTTTAAATTGGCCTGCAAGGGCGGATTGAGTTTGATTTGGGTAAATTGCTCATGTTTTACTTCTGCCAAACGAAAAGCGGCCTGCGAGGCAAAATAGTCGTCGGCAAATTCTCCTGCGGCTTTTAAATCCTCGTGCCGACGAAGGATAGCCTGATATTGCGCATTGGCCTGGGGCGTCATCCCTTTCTGTTCATAGGCATAAGCGATTTTAAACATCGCCTCCAACAGATTTTCCGATTTTGATGCATAGGTCGATACATAACGTTTGAAGGTCTCGGCCATGGAGAACCAATCCTTGGCTTTTTCATAAGCGAGGCCCGCATTGAATAACGCCGATGCGCCTTCTGGTGTGTCAGCCGCCAATCGATTTAGCTCCAGATAGTTCCGCGCAGCTAACTGATATTGTTCTAATTTCTCGCGCAGCAGCGCCGCTCGGTAAATCGCTTCTTTGATTCGCTTGGACTGTGGATATTTTTTGCAGAAATTTTCAAAATTGATCACGGCGCGCTGCTGTTGTCCTGCCTGTTCGTATTGAGCCGCAGCTTCAAAGAGGGAGGCCTCGGCAATTTCGGGATCAATGGCCTTGATGGCGGCTTCTTCAAATTTGGTCGCTGCCAATTCGGTTTTTCCCTTTGATTTGAGTTGTTCGCCGATCTTGAATGTCGTTGAGGCTAACATGCGACGGCTTTTTTCCACTAACTCGGTCGAGTCGGGGTTTTCTTTGATCAGCAAATTGGCAAAGACTTCGGTGTTTTTGTATTTCCCCTGTTTGAAACTAATTTGGGTTAGTAAATTCAGCGCGCTGGCTTTATGCTCTTTGCCGTGATTGTACTTGATAATCGAGACCAATGCGGCTCGCGCATATTTTTCGCCCAGGACATACGAGCGGGTTCGATAAAAAATCTCGGCCAGCTTTAACCGGATTTCTGGCTCTTTATCAGAATGCGGCAGCCATTTTAAAAAGTTGTTACAAGCGAGCACGAGATTCTTGATATCTTTATTCTTGAGAGTGATTGTGCTATCATCTAAGGAGATATGGGCCTGTGCGAGCAATTGATCATAGCAGACGATATGATTGTAGGCTGCATCTTCTCGCAATTCACTCTGGGGAAATTTCTGAACGACTTGTTGATAGTTATCGGCCGCTAGTCGGAAGTTATTTAAATTGTAATAGCACTCAGCCAGGCAATATTGAGCATGGTCCGCACGCTTATCTTTGGCAAACAGTTTTAAAAATTGCGCATACTTGCTGGCGGCATCACCATATTCCTTTGTAGCAAATAGGCTGTCGGCGGTATTAATCAATGGCGCAGCAATTTGGTAATCAATTTTCGTTAACGTTGAGTCGAACAATTGTTTGTCTTCAGGCGATTTGTATAATTGTGCCCATTTGCTCTGCGGACCACAATACTGAACAATCATATCGTGCAATTTGAACGCACTATTCATATCGCCCATTTTTTCATACGCGGAAAACAACACCAGAAATACTTCCGGCAGCTTTTGGTAATAATTATATTTATCAATGAGCAATTTACACGAGGCAACTGCGTCATCATAGAAATCACGCTTCAGATAGATGTTCCCCATTTTATGCAGCAAAAATGGGGTGTAGTTAGAACCTCCTGTTTCGTTGGTAAAATTGAATAGCGTCTTTGCCCCACCGAAATCACTAAAGCCCAGCGCTATATATTCCATGATCTCGTCTTTCAATTGGACCTGTGATTTTCCTACCAGCTCGGGATCAATTTTTTCTATAACTTTGATATCATTGAGCAGATAATAGAACGCGCTGATAGCATCGGCGAAATTATTGGTAAGATAATGACACCAGCCCAATTTATACAGCGCCATGGCGAAAAATGGACTGCTCCAGGCTTTCATAATTTGCTGATAATAAGTTGCCGCTTCCTGGTAATTGCCTTCATCAAAATAGCATTCACCCAACCGGAAGAGGACCTCGGTCATATAGACACTATCAGGATATTGGCTGATGATGGTGTGAAAGATTTGCTTGGCGCTATCTTTCTTTCCAATCTCAAATAAACACATACCGGTACGATAGAGGACTTTATTCAGAAAAGGCACCGTAGGAAACTTTTCCAGAATTTGATGATTGATGGCCAGGGTTTTCTGGTAAGTTAAAACCGGCTCCAATGGCTCCTGGGACAATTTGCCTTGTTCAAATCGCTTGAGTTGCGCTTCATATTTGGTCATCGCTAATTCGAAGTAGAGCTTTTCGCGCTGGACCTCCCATTCCGACCATTGGAACAAAAGTTCCGGCAGAAAGGCGGAATCGGCAAAGGCTGTTGCCGCATTCTTTGCACATTGGGTGGCATACTCTACCTTTTTGATTTCGGCGAGAAGATGAGCATAGTATTCCTGATCTGTATTCTTCTCGGAAGAACAGCCGCTTGCCTGTGCCAATAACACTGTGCTGCTGCAAAATTGTAGCAACACGAGCGAACTAAAAATGATCCCCCAGCGTCTAATACCGGGTGCTGCTGAATGAATGGTAAAACTCATGGGTGCCTCCAAAACTCCTGATTAATCAGATCCAGTAACGTACCGCCTTCATCAAAATCTCCTAAAAGGAGGCAAGGATATCGGTCAAAAACGGTTTGCACCGTTCTATTTATTACATGAATAGCTAAACTAACTATTATAAATTACAATGGAATCAGATAGTAGAAAGCAATTAGTTTCCAGAAATATAAGGGAATTAAATTAAAATGTCAAGTGAAAAGATGATAATTTATCAAAACAACTTTTAATGAAATATATTAAATCGAAATATTAGATTTTATAACTAATAATAAAATCATATAAATTCGTCTTAATAAAAATTTGCAGATGCGCCATCATTTCAAATATGAAATCGTAATTCGCGAACAACTTCCTGGATTGTCGGTGTTGATGGACTGTGAATTTTCTATTGACATTCAGGTGATTATTCAATATATTAATTACCGAACCGCCTATTACAATGCAGAAAAAAAATATCAATTTTTCCAAGGAGTCGCTCGATGAAAAACTACATCGTTTTTGGTTGCCTATTGATGCTGATTAGCGTGTGGTTGGCTTGCAGTAGCTCTAGTAATCTGGCCAACAATAGTGGGCGTCCTGGTGATGCTGACAAGAGAGCTGGCATCATTAATGAATTTTTTGATCCGCTGGTGCTGGACGATGAGGAATTGAAGGTCAAAAAAACCATTATTAGCGAGACCAAAACCAATCCCCTCGATGAAGCGATTGCTCAATCCAGCAGCAACCTGCAACCGGCAGAAGTGGCGGCGGGTTTTCGGGTGCAAATTTGCGCCGTATCAGAGGAAGACAAGGCGCGGCAGGTGCAGCGAGATGCCATTCTCAAGTTTACCGACGAAGAGGTCTATCTCATTTATGAAGCGCCATACTACAAGGTACGGGTTGGTAACTGTGCCTCCCGTTTGGAAGCAGATCAGTTGCAGCAAATTGCCATCCAGAAGGGATTCGAAGATGCCTGGGTGGTACGCACCAAAATCAAGCTGAAGTCATCCTCAGGTCCCCTGCCGAATACCGAACAGAAGTCTCCCAACGAATAGTTAACGAACAGCCGTTGATGATTGGTCTCAAACCAGCCAGATGCTTGTTCAAGCGTTAGATAGATACTAGCCGGCGGATAGTTTGCGGAACTATAGTTATTTGTTGCGCGAAGGCGATAAGTAATAAATTGCTAGTCCGTAATGCATCAATTAGCGAAAAGTCTGGCGCTTAATTTGAACACACATGAATGAGGGCGATTGGCTAAAACTGTCGCTGCGCGAAAACTGCTTTTTGCTCCATTTATGGCGTTAGCGTTGCCGCTGGGATAGCAGCATTTGATAGCAGAAGCAATGTCTAAAATTTGTTACCTTGGTACTTAGAACGTGATGCTAACCAACCTAGAGGTTGGTGTGCACCTCGCTAGTTTTGGCTTGAACCGTCTCAATAGCTTCGTTTGTTAGCCTCGGGTCGCAGTGATTTTGCCGCGCATGCAGTTCATGTTATCTGAGAAAGTAGGGGGCTGGCTTGTGGCTGGCGTTTGGGAAGAAACCAATAGCCAATTGCACCCGAGGTCGTAAAATAATCGAGCATCAGTCATTTTTCATTTGGAAAATCATAAAAAATTTATTAAATTTAGATGTTTTATTTATTAGGAGAAGCGATATGTCTGGTCACTCGAAATGGAGCACCATCAAACGCAAAAAAGCGAAGACGGATGCCCAAAAGGGTAAGATTTTTACCCGGCTTATTAAGGAAATTACTGTGGCAGCGCGCACGGGGGGAGGCGATGAAAATGCCAATGCTGCGCTGCGCAGCGCGATTGCTGCCGCGAAAGCGGCAAATATGCCTGCCGTCAATATCGAGCGGGCGATCAAACGGGGTACGGGTGAATTGCCCGGTGTAGTGTATGAGCGCAATACCTACGAGGGGTATGGCCCCGGCGGCTGCGCCTTGCTAATCGAGGTGCTCACGGACAACAAAAATCGTACCGTCGCAGATATTCGGCATATTCTATCTCGGCATAATGGCAGTCTGGGGGAGACCGGTTGCGTCTCCTGGATTTTTGAAAAAAAGGGCATTCTGACCGTCAATGCGGATCAGATTTCTGAGGATGCATTGCTGGAGTTGGTGCTCGAAGCCGGGGCTGATGATATGCGTCGGGACGATGATACGTATGAGATCGTGGCCCAGCCTTCGAATCTGGAAGAAATCAAGCGTGTACTAACGGAGCACAACATTGCCATCGAATCCGCCGAAGTCACGATGCATCCCAAAAATGTGGTAAAAATGGAAGAGAAGCACGCTGAACAGGTACTGCGCTTGATGGAAGCCCTGGAAGAGCATGATGACGTCAACAATGTGTATTCGAATTTCGATATTGACTCTGAACTCCTGGCGCGGTTGGAAAGGGCCTAGTCGCTGAAAGCAGTGAATATGATTATTCTTGGCGTTGATCCGGGACTGCAACGAACGGGCTATGCCATTTTGCGGGCGGAGCCGCTGGCTTGTGAGGCGCGCCGCTATGGCGTAATCGAAACGCATAGCAAACAGCCATTTGGCGTGCGGCTCAAGATTATCTACGATCAGCTATGTCAATTTTTGACAGCCGAAGCGGTGGATGTTCTTGCTTTAGAAGATATTTTTTATGCCCAGAATATCAAGGTTGCGTTGAAAATGGGCCACGTGCGAGGTATTGCGCTGCTGGCAGCGGCAAATCATCGACTGCCAACGGCTGAATATTCTGCCAGGGAGATCAAACAAGCGGTAACAGGCAATGGGAATGCTTCCAAGTTTCAGGTCCAGCGCATGATCTGCCAATTGTTGCAGCTATCATCCTGTCCAGAATCGTTTGATGCTACGGACGCCATGGCCGTTGCCTATTGTCACTATCAACGCATGCGATCAGCGGGTGCGACCAGAATTCAAGATTAAGTCAGATTGGTTTTAGCAGATGATCAGCTATTTGAGGGGATATATCGCTGAAAAGCAGCCGACCAGGCTCATTTTGGATGTAAATGGCGTTGGGTACGAGTTAAACATTACGGTACCATTTTATGAAAAAGTGGGTGCTATCGGCGATCAGGTGATGGTTCTCACCTACCTGCATGTTCGAGAAGACATTTTGCAGCTCTATGGTTTCCAATCTGCTTTTGAGCGAGAGCTGTTTTTGCAACTCTTGACGATCCCTGGAATCGGTCCGCGTAAAGCGCAGATTATACTCTCCAGTGTCTCGGCTGAGAATCTGCAGCGCTTTATTTTAGAGGAAGATTTGGGCGCTCTGACTGCAATCTCTGGTGTCGGTAAAAAAACAGGGCAACGATTGATCGTGGATTTAAAGGACAAACTAAAACCGGTGCCCTTGGTAAGTCCGTCAGTGCCGGTAAGTGAGATGGTGCCGTCAACGAAAGTTCTCATCGAGGAAGCATCAAAGGCATTGGTTTCATTGGGATTTTCAAAGAACAACGCTACGGTCGCTATTCAGCGCATTATCGAGCAGCAGGGGGCGTCGATTACGCTCGAGGAATTGATCAAGCAGGCGTTACGTGCGCTTTAGAATTTTATTTGTAGTCGTCAGTCATGACAGAAAAAATCAGGACCAGCCCCACCAGTCCCGATCGTTTGGATGATGAAATCGAGTTTGACCGAACCATTCGTCCGACACGGTTGGATGATTTTATCGGGCAGGAAAAGCTCAAACAAAATTTGGCTGTTTTTATTCGTGCCGCTCAAAACCGATCCGAAGCATTAGATCATGTGTTGTTTTATGGTCCACCGGGATTGGGCAAGACCACGCTGGCCCATATCATCGCGAATGAACTGAATTCTAATATACGCGTAACATCAGGTCCAGCGTTGGAAAAGCCAGGTGATCTGGCTGGAATTTTGACCAATCTGAACGATCGCGATGTTCTGTTTATTGATGAGATTCATCGACTCAATCATACGATCGAGGAATATTTATATCCTGCGCTGGAAGATTTCAAATTAGATATTATTATTGATAAAGGACCGAACGCTCGTTCCATTCAATTAAAATTAGCCCATTTTACGCTGGTGGGAGCCACCACGCGAGCGGGTCTATTAACCTCGCCGCTGCGAGCGCGTTTTGGTGTGGTGAGTCGCCTGGATTACTACACTGCGGAAGAGCTGGTGGTAGTGGTGAGGCGCTCCGCCAACATATTGAAAATTGCTATTGATGCTGACGCGGCAATGGAAATTGCCCGTCGTTCTCGGGGCACGCCGCGAATTGCCAATCGTTTGCTACGGCGCATTCGGGATTTTGCCCAGGTGGCTGGCGATGGCAAAATTGATCTCCAGGTCGCCATCCAATCGCTCCAAAAATTGGATGTGGATGAAAAAGGGCTGGATGAGATGGATAAACGAATCATCAAGACCATCATGACCAAATTCAATGGCGGACCAGTGGGAATCAATACGCTGGCGTTAGCGGTAGGTGAGGAGAGCGACACGCTGGAAGAAGTGTACGAGCCGTTTCTGGTTCAGCAGGGTTTTTTGAATCGGACCCCGCGCGGACGAGTGGTGACAGAGATTGCCTATCGCCATTTTGGTGTAGCTGATAATCGTCAGATGCAGAAAAATCTATTCTAAGGAGCCCAAAAGATGAAACTGTCTGACTTTAAGTATCATTTACCTGATGAATTGATTGCTCAATATCCTGCTGAGAAGCGGGATCAAGCCAGGCTGATGATTTTAGACCGGAAAACAGAAACGATTGAGACCGGTATCTTTTCAGACATTGTGGATTATCTTAATCCGGGCGATTGCCTGGTGCTCAATGAAACCAAGGTTTTTCCGGCGCGATTGATGGCCACCAAGGACAAGACCGATGCTCAGGTAGAGATCTTTTTATTACGGGAGTTGGAAAATAATCTCTGGGAAGTGCTGGTAAAGCCGGCTCGCAAGGTACGGGTCGGAAATCGACTGACGATTGCCAAAGATTTTGTGTGCGATGTTATTGACAATACCGTTTCGGGCGGCCGCGTGGTCCGCTTTATTTATCAGGGAAAGTTCTTTGATTTAGTGGAGAGGCTTGGCAAATCGCCGTTGCCCCCTTATATTCGTCGTGAGCCTGAGGACGTGGATAAAGAGCGATATCAGACAGTGTATGCGAACGTGCTTGGCGCCGTTGCTGCCCCCACTGCTGGACTTCATTTCACCACCAAACTTTTAGATAAGGTGAAAAAGAAAGACGTCAAACTGGTATTCGTGTTGTTGCACCTTGGGTTGGGTAGTTTTCGACCGGTCGTGGTGGAAGATCTCAGTCGCCATAAAATGGATTCTGAATATTTTGAAATTTCTGAAGACGCCGCGAGAACAATTAATCAAACCATTCGGGAGGGAGGCAATGTGGTCGCCGTTGGCACGAGCACCGTACGAGTACTCGAATCGGTGGTGACTTCCGAAAAATTGGTTAAACCCATGAAAGGCTGGACCGACAAGTTCATTTATCCGCCGTATGAAATCAAAATTGTTGATCATCTGATTACCAATTTCCATTTACCATGCTCCACTCTCTTGATGTTAGTCTCGGCTTTTGCGGGTCGCGATTTTATCTTCAAGGCCTATCAACGGGCAATTCAAGAAAAATGGCGATTTTTCAGCTACGGCGATGCGATGTTGATCCTTTAAGTGAGGAGTGAGCGTGGGCGTAGGCGCTGTGATTGCTGCCGCAGGGCGTGGGCGCCGAATGGCGCTAGCAATAGAGAAACAATTTGTTACCATCGCCAATAAACCCATTTTGGTACATACGCTGGAACGATTTAATCAGTGTGCGCTGATCGACAGCATTGTGGTGGTAGCTCCATCTGCAGTTACAAAATGGATCGAGGAGGAAGTTGTCCCGCAGCATCAGTTGTTAAAGGTGGCGCGGGTGGTCACTGGTGGAGAGAGCCGGCAAGCGTCAGTTTTCGCCGGTCTGAAGGCTCTCGATGATCGCTGTGCGGTTGTTGCGATTCATGACGCAGTGCGTCCGCTGATAGCAGCAGCATTATTGATAGAAGTTATCAAAAAAGGAATAGAAACTGGCGCGGCTATTTTGGCCGTACCCATTCAGGAATCGGTGAAAAGAATATCGCAAGATAAAATTACGCAAACAATAGACCGCAACGACTTATGGCTGGCTCAAACCCCTCAAGTGTTTCATCGTGAGTTGATCCTCAAAGCTTATCAGCAGGCGGAAGCTGAAGGATTCGTTGGCACCGATGATGCCATGTTGGTGGAACGGCTGAATTACCCCGTGCATGTGGTGATGGGCGATTATCGGAATTTCAAAATAACGACGCCGATCGATTTAGAATGGGCTGAATTTTTATTAAAAAAAGAGGGGGACAAAACATGAATTTTCGGGTTGGTTTAGGGTATGATTTTCATCGATTGGTGCCAGGGCGCAAGCTGATATTAGGCGGCGTACCCATTCCCTTTTCATTGGGCTTGCAGGGCCATTCCGATGCCGATGTATTATGCCATGCCATCGGTGACGCGCTGTTAGGCGCGGCGGCGCTGGGGGATCTGGGGCAACATTTTCCCGATCAAGATGAGAGGTATCGTAATATTTCCAGCCTATTTTTGCTGAATGAGATCAAAAAAATGTTACGGCAAGTAGGATTGATGATTGTAAATATCGATACCGTCATTATAGCTGAAGCCCCAAAGCTGAGCAGCTTTTATGAGGCCATGCGAAAAAATATCGCCACCAATTTATCCATCCAGTTGGAACAAATTTCGGTTAAGGCGACCACCACCGAAGGCGCAGGTTTGATCGGTGCTGGCGAGGGCATTGCGGCTTACGCTTCTTGTGTGTTACAATCTGATCCTGAATCAACCGTACGGGTGAAGTCGTAGCCGAATAAGGCAATTGAGGCGACTGGCAACTGGACCAGGCTGAAGTCGAAATTTGCCTGAATTTGATAAGTGGCCTTGGTGTTTTTGGAATTGTTGAGCCAGCTACGCAGTCTCAAGGGTACCAAGAAATCCGACGATAATCAATAGCGCCTCATTGCTGTTGATTGCTGCAATCATTGGTTAATTGCAGTGTATGAGCAGATGAAGAATAATTCGGAGGTCTTGCTGAAAGTCTGTAACCTGGAGTCTTTGGGCAAAAAGCGTTGAGCTGAATAGTTGCTCATTGCTGGATGTATTCTAATAACTGCTATGGATATGATTTGCTCGCCTACCATCGGAGGCCGGCTATGTCAACATGAACTTCAAGTGATCAATTTGCCCAAATTGATCCGCAGACAGCCTGCCGACGGTATATCCTTAGAGAGAGTAGCGCTGATGAAGTTGAAAATCCAGTTGTGATTAATTATTTGTCTATCGAAGATAAAATAAGAGATATTCATGGAAACACGAGTTAGATTTGCTCCGAGTCCGACGGGGCATTTGCATATCGGTAACGCTCGAACGGCGATTCTGAACTGGCTATTTGCCAAGCATACCCATGGCACATTTATTTTGCGTATCGAGGACACCGACCTGGCACGTTCGGCGGATGAATATATTGGCCAAATTTACGAGGACTTGAAATGGCTGGGATTGCATTGGGATGAGGGTCCCGATGTGGGCGGTCCGCACCAATACTATCGTCAATCGGAGCGGCTGGACATTTATCAGCAATATGCTCAACAACTTCTGGCGTCAAAAAAGGCGTATTATTGTTTTTGCACGCCCGAGGAATTGGAACAGATGCGAGGCGAAAGTTTGGCGCGGCGTGAAGATGTTCAGTACAATCGCAAATGTCTCTACCTCAGCGAAGAACAGCAGCGCTCCTTGCTGGCTCAGGGACGTAAACCCGCCATTCGCTTCCATGTGCCATCGGGAGATATCGTTTTTTTCGATCTGGTAAAAGGAGATTTGCGATTCGAGGGAGATAGCATTGGCGATTTTGTAATTATGCGCAGCGAGGGGATTCCAACTTACAATTTCGCGGCCGTGGTCGACGATGGACTGATGAAAATCACCCATGTCATTCGCGGTGACGACCATGTTTCCAATACGCCCAAGCAAATTTTGTTGTACCGTGCGTTCGGTTTCGAGTTGCCCCAATTTGCTCATATTCCGATGATCCTCGGGCCGGATCGCACCCGGCTCTCGAAGCGGCATGGGGCGACTTCCATTGACCATTATCGCTATCGCGGCTATCTGCCCGAGGCGATCATCAATTTTTTGAGCCTACTGAGTTGGTCGTCAGTTTCGGGGGATGAAATTCTCTCGATCCAGCAATTGATTGATGAGTTTGATTTCCGGAGAATTTCCAAGTCGGCGGCGGTTTTCGATATTGAAAAATTAAACTGGATGAACGGTTATTATATTCGCCAACTCGATAACGATCGACTGTTATCACTGGTGACCCCCTTTCTGAAACAGGCTAATTATGATATTAGTGATCAGTTACGCCTCAAAAAGGTAATTGCGCTCATTAAAGATCATATGGAACAACTGGATCAAGTGGTGGAACAAGCAGCCATTTTTTATCGTGATCAGGTCAGTTTTGCTGATAATGAGGCGCGAGCGGTGGTGCGGAAAGAAAGCTCGCAAAAGATATTCTGGTCTTTTTTGCGAGAGCTTCATTCCATTGCCGAATTGGATGCCAATATCTTTCGCGATATGATGAAAACGGTCCAAAAAGAGACCGGTATCATGGGGCGGGACCTCTGGCAGCCGATTCGGGTGGCGTTGACCGGACACCTTCATGGGCCGGAACTGCCGTTAATTGCAGAAATTTTGGGGCGCGACAAATGCGAAAAATTCATTCGCGCAGCGATTTCCAATTAATGGATTGCTCTGATAGGGTCAGGTTTGGTGCATGATAAATGGGATTTTTGTGTGTTAATAAGCGAACTTTGTTTTAATAGCAATAAACGTATTTCACGATATGAATTGATAATTTTTATTAGCAAAGAGATGATTTATGGACTCGAACAATCAGATTACATCAGCAGCCGTTGGGCCAAAAGCGACTGGAGCAGAAAAAGATCGAGCGCCGAATTTTATTCGTAGCATCATTGAAGAGGATAATCAAACGGGCAAATTTGGTCGCCGGGTTCACACGCGATTTCCTCCGGAGCCAAATGGGTATTTGCATATTGGCCATGCTAAGTCCATCTGTTTGAATTTCGGCCTGGCGCTCGAATTCGGTGGGTTGTGCAATCTGCGTTTTGACGATACCAATCCCAGCAAAGAAGATATTGAATATATCGAATCGATTATCGAGGATGTACGCTGGCTGGGTTTCGATTGGGATGACCGGCTATATTATGCGTCAGATTACTTTGAACAGATGTACCAGTATGCCGTTCAACTGATCCAGAAAGGAAAGGCGTATGTATGTGATCTCTCTGCCGATGAAGTGCGCGAATATCGTGGCACGCTAACATCGCCGGGCAAGGAGAGCCCCTATCGCAATCGATCGGTGGAAGAGAATTTAGATCTGTTTGCACGCATGCGTGCCGGTGAATTTCCCGATGGATCGCGTACACTGCGTGCCAAAATCGACATGGCATCGCCCAATTTGAACCTGCGTGATCCGGTGATGTATCGGATTCTGCGCGCAACGCATCATCGAACGGGAGACAAATGGTGCATTTATCCGACCTACGATTGGGCGCATGGTCTGGAAGATTCCATTGAAGGCATCACGCATTCCATCTGTACCCTGGAATTCGAAGATCATCGGCCGTTATATGATTGGTTTCTGGACGAGCTGGGCATTTACCATCCCCAGCAGATTGAGTTTGCTCGTCTGGAATTGACCTATACCCTCATGAGTAAGCGCAAACTGCTGCAATTGGTTCAGAATAAGATTGTCTCCGGCTGGGATGATCCACGAATGCCGACCATCTCAGGCCTGCGCCGCCGCGGTTATACGCCGGAGGCCATTCGTGATTTTAGCGAACGAATTGGTGTTGCCAAGAGCAATAGCACGGTGAATATCGCCCTGCTCGAGCATTGCTTGCGTGAAGACCTGAATATACGGGCGCCGCGAGTGATGGCGGTGTTGCGGCCATTGCGGGTGATTATTGACAATTTCCCCGAGGGGCAGGTCGAAGAATTGGAGGCCATGAACAATCCTGAGGACCCGTCGATGGGATATCGCAAAGTGCCGTTTTCGCGAGTGTTGTATATTGAGCAGGATGATTTTCGAGAGGATCCCCCCAAAAAATTCTATCGCCTGGCCCCGGGGCGTGAAGTACGCCTGCGATACGGTTATTATATCAAGTGTGTCGAAGTGGTGAAAGATCCACGAACCGGTGCCGTAGTCGAGTTGCATTGTACCTATGATCCAGCTACTCGCGGTGGCTGGTCACCCGATAATCGCAAGGTGCAAGCAACCCTCCATTGGGTATCTGCTCGCCATGCGCTGCCAGCGGAAGTTCGGCTGTACGATCACCTATTTCTAAAAGAGGACCCGGCTGATGTCCCGGAAGGGCAGGATTTTACCGTCAATCTCAATCCAAATTCACTCGAAATTTTAAACCAATGCTTAGTGGAGCCGAGTCTAACATCGGCCAAGGCTGGTGATCGTTTTCAATTCGAGCGGTTGGGCTATTTTTGTGTCGATCCCGATTCGACACCTGGCCATTTGGTGTTCAATCGTACGGTTGGGCTGAAGGATAGTTGGGCCAAAGTGGAAAAAGCGCAGCGGGGCAATTCAACAATTTAATTCATAAGGAAAATAAATATGCATGTGGCAGTTTTGATGGGGGGATCATCGTCCGAACGCGACGTCTCGTTTGCTTCGGGAAAGGGCATCGCGAAAGCGCTGGAGGAGAACGGTCATCAGGTATTGTGGATCGATCCGCTCCAGGGGCCAACACCCTTAGATAAACAGTCATTATTGGCTATGGGAGTTGATCATCAGCCACCGGATCTCAGCCAGATCAAAATTGAAC